>NZ_JAPDBP010000001.1:140300-388024 GCF_027705305.1 Aeromonas sp. QDB17 | reverse complement strand
AAGGAAGTGCGCACTAAAGTAGCGTAAACAAGACACCGGTTTGAGGCCGGTGTCAGGTGATAACTAGATCTGTACAGCTCGTCAGATAAATGAGGGTTAACACTCCTTCAATCAAATCCGATATGCCGTAGGAATCATTCGGATTGTGATAAAGCAGGTCATAGCCAAATGCACGAAATCCGAGTCTGATCAGAAACAGGAAGGTACAGAGAATGGCCAATCGCTTTGTTTTTCGGTTGATATCTGTCATTCCTTCAGGGGCCGATGGAGAACAATACTGGGACACTTACCTTTTTGTGGCTTGTCTCGGCAGCGACGAGCTCAGAAAGGTGGTTGTCCTGATGTGTTATCATTGTGCCGCCCAACGCCCGCATTTGCGGCAGGTTTGGATCGCAGCGGAAACCTATCCGACAACATGCGCTGGTTAAATTTTGTCTGCATTTGCGACAAAGTGATCATAATATTTTTGCGCTTCTTCCTCAGGCCCTAGCGCAACGTCAATGAGCATTTGAAGACTCCATACTGGGCCGGGAATCACCTGCTCTAAGTCTAGGTTTTCGGGGTAAGCTTCTGGATCTATCGCCATTTCTAAGTTTTCAAACCACCAAAGTTCTATTTTTCTCAGTAGACTGATCATTTCTTCAAATGCTTCAGCGACATTAAAGTCTACACCTGACGAGGCAAAAGTGAGCATTTCATGAGCTAAGGTGTTTCGGCACCTTTTAATATGTTCGAATATCTCTAAATCTTTATCATCAATAGCATGCATATCTTGCAGCCATATCAATGATGCATAGAGAGGACTTCTGTTTAGGCTAAGCACCTCTTCTTTATATTCAGGGCTAACAACCATCCCATTTTCATCAAATTCATTTGTGTGAAAAGTTTCAATCTTGTCAATAATGCTGCTCTTGAGCATTTCGAAGGCCATCGAAAATATAGAAGCGGTAATAATATTTGTTTTAAGTATCTCAGGGTGAAGTACCCGTTCCCATGACGATTTTATTTTTTCATCCATGCTCGATCTCGAGAAAGAAACTTAACGATTAAGCTAAGGGGCGGGTTTTAGTCCGTCCCAGCGAGCGGAGTGAGCGATTTGAGCACATTCTTATTTGTGAGTCTTTGATACATATTCTTGTGCCAAATCTTGTTTTTGTTTGAGCTTTACTTCGTGCCAAGAAATACCAGATTCAATACCAGACACACGAGCTTGGTACTTATGAAATGCCCTTTTCAAAACAGACTCGACCGTTATACTTGTTTCCCTTTCCAGTGCGAGGACTGTATTGAGGTAGTTCCAAAGCAAATCTCCTAGCTCATCTTCTAAGTAGCAAGTACGATTTTTCGGTATCTCTTCAACTACCTCGTCTATTTCTGCTCTCAACCCGGACAGGTAGGTTTCCGAACCTGAATACCAAGTATTGTTTTGGTCGAACGCTGACTTGCGTCTTGCGATTTCTAGCAGATTATCAAAATTTTCCATCGAATACCCAGCGAAACACATAATACTTTAATAACCGGCGCGCTGTAGCGTGTCCGGCGCCGAAGGCGTGTAGTTGATAAATCTAACATTGGAACACCCATTTTTGGCGCGCTGGCGTTGCCGCGTCTTGCTCACAAAGGTGGGTGTCCTGATTTTCAAAATGCTAGTTTTAGATAACACCGAGTGGGGGGAGTGAGCGACTGGAATAATTGTTAAGGCTGTTATTTCATAAGATCTTCTACTTTCAGATAAGAGTTAATGTGTTCAAGTATTTTTTTTGCTGTTGGCTCAAACTTTTCTCTTGATTCATTGAATTCGTTCCAGATCCAAGTTGGAGAGAATGTTATGAGGTCAGTAGACCTTGGGTAGTGCTCAGGCATTTTTTTAGATGCCTCAGTTATAGTTAAGCCAATAGTAGTTAGGCATTCATGAGCTATGCTTCTGAAATCAATAATATGGTCTCTTAGCTGTTTTGGTAAAATCGGCGATGCGGACATTCTGTCGAGTTCCTTTATCTGATCCATAAACTCTTTAGTGTATTCAATCATCTCGTGTTCATACTTCTGCCATTTGGCCAGAATTATTGTTGGGTTAGAAATTTTATCGTCAGTAGGATGCTTATCTTTATGATTGCTGGTGGGCTCTACTTTCTCAAAGAATTTTTGCGCATGCTCAATCGATACAATCCCACCTACTAAAACACTATATGTTTTATCTCGCTCGGCATCATCAATTTTTATCTCGTTAGGGAAAAACATATCTACATATAAATCAGCCATCCGCAAAGTGTTCAATCTTAGTATCCTGTCTAGATCGAAAGCATCAAGTAAGTCAGATTCTGATTTGTTCTGGAAATACTGCAAGACCTCTTCGAATGCCTTAAGTTGCATTTTGAAGGTTTCAGTTCTAATTGGTGCGAACAGTGTTTTTCTGGCTTGTAGGTAGCTGAGTATGGTGACGATCGAAATAACGGCAAAAAATATTATATTTGAAATGTTTTTGATATCTTCAATCATGAGGTCGTGACCTAGATTTTTAAGGGTTGTCTAACTGTGATTAGATGAAAGGAGGTATTAATCTGATCGTAGAGTTTTCTATATCACTCCATCCTAATCTGAACACCACCACGCAAAAGTATAAACTAATTATGATATTACCAACCTGCCCCTGACATAATAACCTAATCGCCGGCCTTCTTCTTTTTTCTCTACAAGTTACACATTGTGTAAAAACACATCTCGTATGTTGGGCTAAAAATCGTAGGTTGGTATTGAACGAAGTGAAGCCCAGCGTTTACCTAAAAATATATCTGGAAATATGTTTTACGGTTCTGCCACATCCTTATTTACCCGCTCAGATTGGCGCAATTATGCTCGCCTGTTGGGTTTCGCTTCGCTCTGCGCCAACCTACAAAAACCACGCTACCGCCTCTGAGTTACAGCTCCCAGCCTGCTGCTTTTAACCTGCGAGAAAGCAACAATCACAGTCATGGTGCGCTCCCGAGAGATGGATTGTCGTGTGGCTATCATAAGAGGCCGGATTGAGACATGGAAAGAGGATGTTGATAGAAATCTGAGCTGGTTCAATTAATTAGTGAGCAATTGTCGTTTCAAGTAGGTTGCTGAGCGAGCAAAAATGCGAAAATTCCCCTCACCCCAACCCTCTCCCGGGGGGAGAGGGGGCTTGTTTGCGGTTAGACGGGAGCTGAGGGTTGGCACGGTTTTGATCCCCCTCCAAGGCGCCGAGTCGAGCTCAATGGGTCAGGGGCGCCGTCAGGGATGACGGCGCAGCCGCAGTTGGTACAGGGATGTACCATCTGCGGCGTTCCGCCCGACCCAGAGAGCGAGATGAGGGAATCCGCCGTAGGCGGGCGGCTTGGCGGGGGGCGGGAAGACCTTTGGTGACTTTGGGTCTTTCCAAAGTCACTCGCCCCAGCCCGAAGGGCGGGCGAAACCCTGTCGAGGGCAGAGCCCTCGCGTCCCATGCGGCGAAGCCGCATCGAACGCCTCACCGCTGGCTCTGGAGTTCGGATTAACTCCGCCCGGATCGCGAACGTCCGAATACGCTGCGCTATTCGAACCTACGATTCGATAACGCCGGGTGATTATGTGTTCCCTCACCCTGGCCCTCTCCCAAGGGGAGAGGGGACAAAGACATCGGGAGCGGCAGCAAGCAGGAAAGAGAAAGGGAGCCGGTCAGGCTCCCTTTGATGCGTTGATAGGGTGATACAACGATGGCCGCTCTGCCGCTCTGCGTAAGGAGGATACGCAGCCGGACCATTCACGGCCAATGGCATCTGACCCTATACCTGCCCCTACTTATTGGTCGCGGCCTTCATCCCTTCCACAAACTCCTTCAGACGAGTGAGCATATGCTCCGGGTTCTGGTGGTGGGTCTCGATGATCTTCACCACGGCGGAGCCGGAGATGGCACCGGCGGCGCCAGCGGCGATGGCCTCACGCACCTGAGCCGGTTCGCTGATGCCAAAACCGAGCAGGGCGGGGGGGGCGTTGAACTCGCGCAGGGTGTTGATGAGACCCTCCACCGGCATGCCGGCCTTGGTCTCGGCACCGGTCACGCCGGCGCGGCTCACCAGATAGGTGTAACCGGAGCCGAGCTCGGCAACGGCCTTGAGCGTCTCGGCATCGCCGTTGGGCGGGGCGATAAAGATGCTGTCGATGCCGAACCTGTCGGCGGCCGCCTTGTAGGGTTCGCACATCTGCACCGGCACGTCCGCCACCAGCACGGAGTCCACCCCTGCCTGCAGGCACTTCTCGTAGAAGCCGTCGATGTGGCGCACATAGACCAGGTTCGCGTAGACCAAAAGGCCAATGGGCAGCTGCGGGTACTTGGCGCGGATGCGGGCGAGCAGGCCGAAGCAGTCGTCCGGGGTGGTGTGGCTGGCAAAGGCACGCAGGGCGGCGCCCTGAATGGTGGGGCCGTCTGCCACCGGATCGGAGAAGGGAATGCCGAGTTCGAGGGCATCGGCGCCCCCTGCGACCAGGGCATCGACGATGGCCAGGGAGAGTTCGGGGGTGGGGTCACCCAGCATCACGAAGGGCACGAAGGCGCCCTGATTGGCCTTGTCCAGACGGGAAAAGAGTTGTGCGTAACGGTTCATGACAAGGTTCCTTCTTTTTCAAAGATGTCGGCAACGGTGAAGATGTCTTTGTCGCCACGGCCGGAGAGGTTGACGATGAGCACCTGCTCTTTTTCCGGTTCACTGCGGGCCATCTTGAGGGCATGGGCCAGAGCGTGGGAGGACTCCAGCGCGGGTATGATGCCTTCGGATTTGGCCAGTTCCTGGAAGGCGTCCAGCGCTTCCTTGTCGGTCACCGAGGGGTACTCGGCGCGGCCGATGGCGGCCAGGTGGGCGTGCTGGGGGCCGACGGAGGGGAAGTCCAGCCCCGCCGAGACGGAGTAGGACTCCTGGATCTGGCCCTGGTTGTCCTGCATCAGGAAGGAGTGCATGCCAAAGAAGACCCCCTTGCTGCCGTGACCGAGCGGCGCGCCGTGCTCGCCGCTCTCGATGCCGTGACCACCGGGTTCGACCCCGATAAGGCGCACGGAAGGCTCATCGATAAAGTCCGCAAACATGCCGATGGCATTCGAGCCGCCGCCGACGCAGGCGATCACCGCATCGGGCAGGCGCTCTTCTTTTTCGAAGCACTGGGCCTTGGCCTCTTCCCCGATCATCTTCTGGAACTCCCGCACGATAGTGGGGAAGGGGTGGGGGCCAGCGGCGGTACCGAGCAGGTAATGGGCGGTTTCATAGTTGGCGGCCCAGTCCCGCAGCGCCTCGTTGCAGGCATCTTTGAGGGTGCTGGAGCCGGAGTGTACCGGGATCACGGTGGCACCCATCAGCTTCATGCGAAACACGTTCGGCTTCTGGCGCTCGCAATCCTTGGCCCCCATGTAGACCCGGCACTTGAGGCCGAGCAGGGCGCAGGCCAGCGCCGTCGCCACACCGTGCTGACCGGCGCCGGTCTCGGCGATGATCTCGTGCTTGCCCATGCGCTTGGCAAGCAGGGCCTGACCCAGCACCTGGTTGGTCTTGTGGGCGCCGCCGTGCAGCAGATCTTCACGCTTGAGGTAGAGGCGGGTCTTGGTGCCCTTGGTCAAATTGCGGGTCAGGGTGAGCGGGGTCGGGCGACCGGCGTACTCGGTCAGGAGCGCCTGAAACTCGGCGACGAAAGCCGGATCATCCTTGGCATCGACAAAAGCCTTCTCCAGCTGGAGCAGGGCGGGGATGAGGATCTGGGGCACATACATACCGCCAAATTCACCGAAAAACGGATTGAGCAGGGTCATGGTTATCTTCCTTTACATTCTGCAATTGAGATCAGGTATGAGCCTTGTCGGGCTGAGGCGTATGGCTGGGGCACATACATGTCATCGACGAAATTCACCAAAAAACGGATTGAGCAGGGTCATACATTATTCCTTGTGCTTATGGGCAAACGCAGTTCATTAATTCGTTGAATGAGTCACGGGGGCGCTCACAGTTGACGCAAGGCGCCAAAGGCGGCCGCCAGCTTGTGCGCATCCTTCCTGCCCGGGGCACTCTCCACCCCGGAGTTGAAATCAAGGCCCACACAGCCCACCCGGGCGGCCTCGAGGGCGTTGTCGGGGTTGAGGCCCCCCGCCAGCATCAGCCGGGCTTTATCGAGGTGGGCCAGCAGAGTCCAGTCGAACGCCTGGCCGGTGCCGCCACTCTGGCTGCCAACTTTGGTATCAAGCAGCAGGCGATCCGCCGGGTAGTCGAGGGCGGGCAGGGGCTCGCCGCTTGTGACACCGATGGCCTTCCAGATCTGGCAGCCCGCCGGCAGCAGGGGGCGCAGGGTCTCGATATAGGCGGCGTCTTCATCCCCGTGCAGTTGCACGGCGGCGAGCCCCAGTGCATCCACCGTCTTGGCGATGGTGGCGGGCTGGGCATTGCGAAACACCCCGACGTAAGAGAGCGGCGCACCCGCCATCACGGCGCGGGCGGCGGGAATGTCCACGTAGCGCGGGCTTTTCGCCACAAAGATGAGGCCGCCGAACACGGCGCCCGCCTGATGGGCGGCGGCGGCGTCCTCGGGACGGGTCAGGCCGCACACCTTGTTCTGGCCGAGCACGAGCTTGCGCACCGCGGCCTCCAGATCCGGCTCCGCCATGAGGGAAGATCCCACCAGGAAGCCCTTGGCGTGGTGGCGCAGGGCCGCCACCTGGGCGCGGTGGTTGATGCCGGATTCGCTGATCACCACCCGATCCCCCGGGATCCTGGCGGCCAGCTGCCGGGTGCGGGCAAGATCGACGCTCAAATCCCGCAGATCCCGGTTGTTGATGCCAATCACTGGGGCGCCGAGGTCGATGGCGCGGGTCAGCTCCTCCTCGTTGCTCACCTCGGTGAGCACCCCGAGGCCCAACTCTTTCGCCACGTTGAACAGGGCGCGATACCCGTCGTCGGTGAGCACCGAGAGCATCAAGAGGATGGCGTCCGCCTGATAGTGGCGGGCCAGATAGACCTGATAGGGGTCAATCATGAAGTCCTTGCAGAGCACCGGCTGCTGGACGCGGCCGCGTACCCGGGGCAGGAAGGCGAAATCCCCCTGGAAGAACTTCTCGTCCGTCAGCACCGAGATGGCGGTGGCGTAGTGGCCATAGATGTCGGCGATGGCCTCCGGGCTGAAGTCGTTGCGGATCAAGCCCTTGGAGGGGGAGGCCTTCTTGCACTCCAGAATGAAGCGGGTGGAGCCTTGGCGCAGATCCCCCTCGAAATCCCGATCGCTCGGGGTCAGCGCGTCCTGGAAGCTCGCCAGGGGCTGGCTCTCCTTGCGGGCGGCGACCCACTCCTGCTTGGCCGCCACGATCTTGCCGAGGATGGTCTGGCTGATGGAGGCCATGTTCAGAAAGGCGTGGGGAGCAATGACATCTGACATCTCGTTATCCTTGCGAAGCTGGCTGTTGCCCGTCGGGCGTTCTGGGTGAGTGCCCCTGGGGCACGCTGTGGTGGCTGACATCATGCCTCCTGATGGCTCAGGGTAGCGAGATCCCGGGCGAGGAGGGCGGCCTGGCCGCTTGCCAGCACCGCCAGCACCCGGGCGGCGGCCTGCCTAAAGTCCGGGGCCTCGCCCGCCATCACCAGGAGCGGCGCCACGTTGGCGGCGATGGCGGCGTTGTGGGCCGGGCTGCCGCGTCCTTCCAGGATGGCGGCGGTGATGGCGCGGTTCTCCTCGGGCTCACCGCCCTGGATGGCGCTGACCGGGTAGGTGTCGAGGCCAAAGTCCGCCGGGGTGAGCAAGTACTCGCGAATTTCGCCGTCGCGGATCTCCGCCACCTGGGTCGGGCCGTGGATGGCAATCTCGTCGAGACCGGCGCCGTGCACCACCATACCGGTTTTCAGGCCGAGTGCCAGCAGGGTTTCGGCGATGGGGCGCACCAGCTCGGGGGCATAGACCCCCATCAGCTGGAAGCTGGGGCGAGCGGGGTTGATGAGCGGCCCCAGCACGTTGAACAGGGTGCGGGTCTTGAGGGCCTGGCGCACCGGCATGGCGTGGCGCACCCCGGCGTGGTACTGGGGGGCGAACAGGAAGCAGACCCCGAGCTCGTCCAGGCAGCGGCGGGCCTGGGCCGGGCTCATGTCGAGCTTGATGCCCATTTTATCGAGCAGATCGCTCGACCCCGACTTGCTCGAGACCGAGCGGTTGCCGTGCTTGGCCACTTTCAGGCCGCAGGCGGCGGCCACCAGGGCCGAGGTGGTGGAGACGTTGATGGTGTTGAGGCCGTCCCCTCCGGTGCCGACGATGTCGCAGAAGGCATAGTCCGGGCGCGGGAAGTCGCGGGCTTCGGCCAAGAGCGCCTCGGCGGCGCCGGCGATCTCCTCCGGGGTCTCCCCCTTGATCTTGAGGGCGGTCAAAAGGCTCGCGAGCACGATGGGATCCACTTCACCACGAACCACCTGGCCGAAGGCGTCGCGGGCGGCGTCGCGGGTGAGAGACTGACCCTGATAGAGGGTGTTGAGATGTTGATGCATGGTCTCTTCCTTACCGCACGTGGCTTTCTGGACGGGTGACATGGGCGAGGGCCTGGGTGAGCAGGCGGGCCCCTTCGCTGGTCATGATGGATTCCGGGTGGAACTGGAAGCCCAGCACCCGCTCGTCACGCTGCTCGATGGCCATGGGCATGCCCTGATAGTGGGCAATCACCTGCAACTCTTGTGGCACATAGGTGGCCACCAGGGAGTGGTAGCGGGCCACCGGCAAGGGGCTCGGCAGCCCCGCGAAGGCGCCATGACCGTTGTGCTCGATGAGAGAGCGCTTGCCGTGGACGATTTCCCCCGCCGCCCCGACGGTGCCGCCGTAGGCTTCGCACAGGGCCTGATGACCGAGGCAGATGCCGAGGATGGGCACCCGGCCCCGGGCCAGCTTGATGAGATCGATGAGGCAGCCCGCCTCATGGGGAGCGCCCGGCCCCGGGGAGAGCACCAGGACGGCGTCCCCTTCGCAGGCGTCGATCTCCTGCATGATGCGGCTCGCCGGCAGGCTGTTGCGGTAGATGCGCACCGGGTAGCCCAGGGTGCGGAACTGGTCGACGAGGTTGTAGGTAAATGAATCGAAGTTGTCGAGCAGGAAGATGTTAGTCATGGCTCACGTCCTTGTGTTGTTCCTGCTGGGCGCTGAGGGCCTGCAGGGAGGTGCCATGGCTGGCAGCGATGGCGGCCAGCACGGCCGCCGCCTTGGCGCGGGTCTCGTCCGCCTCGGCCTGGGGTTTGGAGTCATAGACCACCCCGGCGCCGGCCTGGACATGGGCGACCCCCTCTTTCACGAAGGCGGAGCGGATGACGATGCAGGTATCCATCTCACCAGCACCGTTGAGGTAGCCCACGGCGCCGCCGTAGCTGCCGCGACGCTTGCCTTCCACCATGCGGATGAGCTCGCTGGCGCGCAGCTTGGGGGCACCGGTCAGGGTGCCCATGTTCATGCAGGCCTGGTAGGCGTGCAGGGCGTCAAGGTCGGCGCGAAGGGTGCCCACCACCCGGGAGACCAGGTGCATGACGTGGCTGTAGCGATCCACTTTGAGCAGATCCTTGACGTAGCGGGTGCCGGGGGCGGAGATGCGGGCGATGTCGTTGCGGCCCAGATCCACCAGCATCAGGTGCTCTGCCACCTCTTTCTCGTCCTGGCGCAGCTCCAGCTCGATGCGGCCGTCCAGATCCAGGTTGATGCTGCCGTCCGGGTTGAGGCCGCGGCGGCGGGTGCCGGCGATGGGGTACATCTCCACCTGGCGGCTGTTGGCGCAGAACTTGACCGCGCTCTCGGGGGAGGCGCCAAACAGGGTGAAGCCCTCGTCCTGCACGTAGAACATGTAGGGGCTGGGGTTGGTCTGCTTGAGGCGGCGATAGGCGGCGACGGGATCCGGGCAGGGGAGGGAGAAGCTGCGGGACGGCACCACCTGGAAGATGTCACCACGGCGGATGAAGCCCTTGAGCTTCTCGACCTCGGCGCAGAACTGCTTGTCCCCCTTGTCGACGGCCAGGGCGCCGGTCAGCGGCGCCGTGCCCTGTGGCGCAGGCAGCGGCTGCTGACAGGCCTGTTTGAAGGACTCGAGGCGAGCGGTCAGGCGGGCGTAGCGCGCGTCCAGCTGCTCATCCTCTTCGCCGCCGAACAGGCAGGCCAGCAACTGGGTACTCTGCTTGATGTGGTCGATGGTGATCAGGGTCTCGGCCACATAGAAGCAGTAGTCAGGGCAGTCGTTGCTCCCCTCTGGCACCTCGGGCAAGTCTTCAAAGGAGGCGATGAGGTCGTAGGCGAAGCTGCCCGCCATGAAGAGGGCCTCTTTGCCCTGCTGGCATTGCAGCTCCCGCTGCAGGGTGCGCAGCACGTCCAGCACGCTGCTGCCCTTGAGGCGGCTGTCTTCGTCAAGCTCCCGATCGGACGCCGGGAAGTCGAGGTGCAGCTCGTCCGCCACTCGGGTCTGGGTGATGACGGCGGGCAGGCGCTGCTCCAGCAGGCGCAGCAGGGCGGCGCCGTTGTCGCCGAGGGGGCGCACCTGCACGGCGCGGCCGCGGCACTCGATGCGCAGGCAGGCGTCCACCAGCAGCAGGCTCTGGGTACCGGCCTTGGAGTCGATCTCCACCGATTCGAGCAGCAGGTTGTTGGGTCTGTCCTGGCAGAGTCGGGTATAGAGTGCCAGGGGGTCTGTCACATAGGGGGCATTGAGCCGGATGGTATCGAATTCGCCCAGGGGCAAACGGGTCTTGTTGCCTGTCATAATGCCTTCCCTTGCATGTGTTGTGTGTCACCGATGGTCATGGCGCTGTCTCTCTTGAAAATGGGTCGGGTTCGGGTCACGTCAGCGAGTTCGCCATCGCCATGTCAGTGTGCTTCTCTGAATTGTCGGTTTCATCACAGGTCCATTTGCCGGATAATAAAAAAGCCCGCTGGGGTCAGCGGGCTTTTTCTTTGGGTTCTTAACTTGCTGTCAGATTACAGGTACAGCAACGACCACACGCCCGCATGTCAGGGAGTGTGCCACCACCAGATGGTCAGGATGGAAGTCGCTTGCATGAGATTGAGTCCTGTAAAAAGATGTTTGCAATGAAGTGCCTACAGAAAACGATAAAGCCGCGGCCAAGTCAAGTCGCTTTTTTGCCGGCCTTTTCCAGGCAGGTCCCAAACAAGAGCGAAACACGCCGATGAGATTCGATCTTCATTGCCACACCACCGCCTCGGACGGGGTGCTGAGCCCCGCCGACCTGGTGCGCCGCGCCGCCGAAAAAGGGGTGGAGGTGTTAGCGGTCACTGACCACGATACCCTCGACGGGCTTGAGGAGGTGCGCCAGACCATCTTGGCCGACCAGTTGCCACTGCGCCTGGTGAGCGGGGTGGAGATCTCCACCGGGTGGGAGCATCACGAGATCCACATCGTGGCCCTCGGGGTGGACGAGAAAAATCCCCAGTTGCTCGCCTTTCTGGCAGGGCAGCGGGCTCGCCGGGAGGCGCGCGCCGAGGAGATCGGGCGTCGTCTGGAGAAGTGCCTCATCCCGGGCACCTATGAAGAGGCCAAGCAGCTTGCCGGTGACGCCGCCGTGACCCGGGCCCACTTTGCCCGGGTGCTGGTGGCGCGCGGGGTGGCCGACAATATGCAGAAGGTGTTCAAGAAGTACCTGAGCCGGGGCAACAAGGGCTATGTGCCCGCCGAGTGGCCCGGGATGGGGGAGGCCATCGAGGCCATCCACGCCGCAGGCGGGCTGGCGGTGCTGGCCCACCCGAGCCGCTACAATCTCACCGCCAAGTGGATCAAGCGGCTGCTGGTGGCCTTCAAGGCCGTCGGGGGGGATGCCATGGAGGTCTCCCTGCCCCAGCAGAGCCCACAGGAGCGGGCGAATCTCGGCCAGTGGGCCAGGGAGCACGATCTCTATATTTCGGTGGGGTCCGATTTTCACTTCCCCTCCAACTGGACCGAGCTTGGCCGCCACCTCTGGCTCCCCAAGGAGGGGATGCCGCTGTGGCTGGGTCACCCCGGTCATTTCGGGCTCACCCCCGAGGAGCATGCGGGCCTGCTGGCCAGCCGCTGACCCCCCCGGGCCGGCATCTTTGATGCAGGCGAGTCTGCGTCAAACAGGTTAAGGTAGTGTCATGGGCCAAGGGGCCCTTGACCATGAAGCGGGCAACGAGCGTGCCCCCTATCGCGAGAAGAGCATATGAGTCAGCATTTTTACGTACATCCCGACAATCCCCAGGTTCGCCTCATCAGCCAGGCGGTGCAGATCCTGCAAAACGGCGGCGTCATCGTCTATCCCACCGACTCCGGCTACGCCCTGGGCTGCCAGATGGGCAACAAGGATGCCCTGGAGCGCATCTGCCGCATCCGTCGCATCGAGCCAAACCACGACTTCACCCTGGTGTGCCGGGATCTCTCGGAGATCTCCACCTATGCCAAGGTGGACAACACCGCCTTCCGGCTGGTCAAGAACAACACCCCCGGACCCTACACCTTCATCTTCAAGGCCACCAAGGAGGTGCCGCGTCGCCTCATGAACGAGAAGAAGAAGACCATCGGCATCCGGGTCCCGGCCAACAACATCGCGCTGGCCTTGCTCGAGGCCCTCGGTGAGCCGCTGCTCTCCACCACCCTGATCCTGCCGGGCTCCGAGATGGCGGAGTTCGACCCCGAGGAGATTGCCGACAAGCTCGGCAAGCAGCTGGATCTGGTGGTCAACGGCGGGTATCTGGGCGAGCAGCCCACCACTGTGGTGGACTTCTCCGACGACGAGCCCGTGCTGCGTCGCCGCGGTGCCGGGGATCCGACGCCGTTTGAGTGATCTTGCCGACCCCGTGCCCGCGCTGACAACCCCCGCGGGCACGACGGGGGAGGCTTCCCTTCCCCCGCCCATCGCCACCGTGCTGGGGCAGCCCTACCATGAGCTGCCCCAGGACTTGTTCATCCCCCCCGATGCGCTGGAGGTGTTTCTCGACACCTTCGAGGGGCCGCTGGATCTCTTGCTCTACCTCATCCGGCGCCAGCAGCTCGACATCCTCAACCTGCCCATCCTGCAGATCACCGCCCAGTACATGGAGTACGTGGATCTGATGCAGGGGCTCAACCTCGAGCTGGCGGCGGAATACCTGCTGATGGCGGCCTGGCTCGCGGAGATAAAGTCCCGCCTGCTGCTGCCCAAGGCCCCGGAGCTGGAAGACGAGGAGGAGGGGGAAGATCCCCGCGTCACCCTCATTCGTCGCCTGCAGGAGTACGAGCGCTACAAGCTGGGGGCAGAGCGGGTCAATGCCCTGCCGAGGGTGGAGCGGGAGATCTTCGTCGCCGCCGCCATGGCGCCGGATTTTGGTGCCTTGAAGCCATTGGCGCCCGATGTTTCTCTGGTTGAACTCGCCCTTTACATGCAAAGTGTGGTAAAACGCGCGACTCATTTTGAACATCACCAGATCCGCCGCGAGCAGATCCCGACCCGGGTACGGATGGCGGAGATCCTCGCCATGCTCTCCCTGGGCCAGACCCTGCGCCTGGAGCAGGTGCTGCGGGCCGAGGAGGGGCGCATGGGGGTGCTGGTGACCTTCCTGGCCCTGCTGGAGCTGTGCAAGGAGCAATTGATCTGGATCTTGCAGGCGGAGCCCCTGGGCCCCATCCATTTTGCCCTGGCGAGTCAGGGGAAAGGGGAGGAGCATGAGCATCTACACTGAGCGAGGGGCGGCGCCAGGGGCGCGGACCCGGGAGGTCCACCGTGGCGCTGCCTGCTGAACGATTGAAGACCCTGATCGAGGCGGCGATCTTCGTGGCGGGGCGTCCCCTCACGGTGAGCGAAATCAAGGGCAGCGTGCTCTCGGACTACCCGGTCACCGGCCGCTATGTCCAGCTGCTGCTGGCAGAGCTCAGACAGGATTACAGCGAGCGGGGGGTCGAGCTCAAAGAGGTCGCCTCCGGCTGGCGTTTCCAGGCCCGCCAGGAGTATGCCGAGGAGCTGTCGCGCCTGTGGAGCGAGCGGGCTCCCCGTTATTCCCGCGCCGTGATGGAGACGCTGACGCTGATTGCCTATCGTCAGCCCATCACCCGGGCGGAGATAGAAGCCATCCGCGGGGTGGCGGTGTCGAGCCAGATCGTCAACACCCTCAAGGAGCGTGGCTGGGTGCGCAGCATCGGCCACAAGGAGGTGGCGGGTCGCCCCGAGCTGCTCGCCACCACCCGTGAATTTCTGGACTATTTCAACCTGCAGAGTCTGGAGCAGCTCCCCGAGCTGGATCCCGAGCTGCAGGCCCCCTTGTCGCTCATGCCGGGCGAGGGCGGTGACGGTCAGCCTCTGGCAGGCCGTGCTGAGCATGAACATGGTGGGGAGGCCAACGGGGCCGTCCCACAAGAGCCAAGGTTGTCCGCGATGTCGGCGGGCAGCGATCAACAATCAGGTAAACCCGATGAGTGAAAAACTGCAAAAAGTATTGGCCCGCGCGGGTCAAGGCTCCCGTCGTGAGATGGAGGCCCTGATCACCGCAGGTCGGGTCAGCGTGGATGGCAAGGTCGCCACGCTGGGGGATCGCGTCGAAGTGAACGCCGTGATCCGGGTGGATGGCCACCAGGTCAAGACCCGCGCCGCAGAGGAAGTGATCTGCCGCGTGCTGGCCTACCACAAGCCCGAAGGGGAGATGTGCACCCGCCACGATCCGGAAGGACGTCCCACCGTGTTTGATCGTCTGCCCAAGATGGATGGCGCCCGCTGGATTGCGGTCGGCCGCCTCGACGTCAACACCTCCGGTCTCTTGCTGTTCACCACCGACGGCGAGCTGGCGAACCGCCTGATGCACCCGAGCCACGAAGTGGAGCGGGAATACGCGGTGCGGGTCTTTGGCGAGATCACCGAAGCCATGTTGCAGCGCCTGCGCAAGGGCGTGCAGCTGGAAGACGGCATGGCCAAGTTCAACAAGATCAAGCCCGCCGGTGGCGAGGGTCTGAACCAGTGGTTCAATGTCACCCTGACCGAGGGCCGCAACCGGGAAGTGCGCCGCCTGTGGGAATCCCAGGAAGTGCAGGTGAGCCGCCTGATGCGTATCCGCTACGGCGACGTCAAGCTGGATCGCGGCATCCCCCGCGGCGGCTGGCAGGAGCTGAAACTCCCCGAGGTGAACTACCTGCGCGGCCTGGTCAACCTGCCCAACGAGACCGAATCCAAGGTCGATCTGCAGCAGGATGGCAAGAGCACCCGCCACAAGCAGGCCGCCCAGATCCGTCGCGCCGTGAAGCGCCACAAGGAGATGCAGGGCAAGGAGCCGCGCGCCCGTGCCACCACCGCCCGTCGCAAACCGACCTCCTCCACCCGCAATTCCGGCACCGGCAGCAAGTAAGCCGCCGCCACGGGCCGCTCGCCCCGGACACGCCACAAGCCCGCACCCCAAGGTGCGGGCTTTTTTGTTTTCTGCTCCTGCCGGGTTCCTTGAGACTGAATCGCCCAGGGGAGAGAAAGGGCCAGACAAGCTCCTCCCCCTTTTGAAGGGGGAGGCTGGGAGGGGGTGAGTAGTTGTTATGCTGACAGGGGTCATAGTCGGAGGAATACTGTCATGAACGAGAAGCCAGTTCGTGTTTTCAACCGCGAGGCCACGCTGGATAAACGGCGTGAACAACGAAACAATCCAACAGAGCCTGAACGGCGATTGTGGCAGGCGCTTCGGGCTGGGCAACTCGGAGTCAAGTTTCGCCGTCAGCAAGGTATAGGCCCATACATTGCGGATTTTTACTGCCCCGGGCGGTTGTTGGTCATTGAGGTTGATGGCGACAGCCATTTTGACATGCGGGGTCTGCGTCATGACAAGCGACGGGATGCCTACATGGCGGCCCTGTCGCTGACGGTACTGAGATTTAGCAACAGGGAGGTGATGGAAAATCTACCCGGGGTGGTTGTCTCTATTCGGGCATGGCTTGATCGCGTCTGACCCCACCCCAGCCCTCCCCTTGCCAGGGGAGGGGGCCAGAGTGCCCTCTGTACGGGCTGGAAAGCGTCATACACTTCCCTTTTTTGAAGGGGAGGTGGTTGCAGACGGGGATGTGCATCAGGATGGTTGCCCTGCCGGGACGGGCTTGTTAGCCTTTCGCGCACAAAGACAGGAGAAACCAATGAGCAAGGTACTGGATGAGCTGCTGGCGTTGCTGGCGCTCGAAAAGATCGAGGAGGGCCTGTTTCGGGGCCAGAGCCAGGATCTCGGGTTGCGATCCGTGTTTGGCGGACAGGTGATGGGGCAGGCCTTGTCAGCCGCCAAGCAGACGGTGGCAAGCGACCGCCAGGTCCACAGTTTCCACTCCTACTTCCTGCGCCCCGGGGATGCCAACAAGCCCATCGTCTACGACGTGGAGAACATCCGCGACGGCCAGACCGTCTCCACCCGCCGGGTCAAGGCCATCCAGAATGGCAAGCCCATCTTCTACCTCAACGCCTCCTTCCAGGTGGAGGCCGAGGGCTTCGAGCATCAGACGAAGATGCCGGCCGGCATCACGCCCCCCGAGCAGCTCAAGAGCGAGCTGGAGCTGGTGCGTCCCTACGAGCAGATGATCCCGGCGGCCCTGCGGGACAAGATCCTGTGCGAGAAGCCCATCGAAATTCGCCCGGTGACCCTGGTGGACCCCATTCGCCCGGATGTTCACGAGCCCCTTCGCTACACCTGGTTCAAGGCCAATGGCCCGGTGCCGGACGATCAGCGGGTCCACAACTACCTGCTGGCCTATGCCTCCGACTTCCACTTCCTGTTCGCCGCCCTGCAGCCCCACGGGGTCTCCTACTGGGAGCCGGACATGCAGGTGGCCACCATCGATCACTCCATGTGGTTCCACCGGGAGTTCCGGCTGGACGACTGGCTGCTCTACGTGGTGGACAGCCCGAGCGCCAGCGGCGGTCGGGGTCTGGTGCGCGGCCAGTTCTTCACCCGGGATGGGGTATTGGTGGCGAGCACCATGCAGGAAGGGGTGATCCGTCGCCGGGGCTGAGACGCCCCCCTTGCGCCAATAAAAAACGGGAGCCGATGGCTCCCGTTTTTTATTGCCTGCGCTATCAGGCTGCGTCCTGCTCGGTGCTGAGTGCTGGCTCGCCACTTTGGGCGAAACGATCGGCCCACAGGGCGATGACGCCGTCACCGGTGACGTTGCAGGCGGTGCCGAAGCTGTCCTGGGCCAGGTAGAGGGCGATCATCAGGGCGATGGAGGCCTCACCGAAGCCGAGCATGGAGGTAAGCAGGCCGAGCGCGGACATGACACCGCCACCCGGTGCGCCCGGCGCGGCAATCATGATGACGCCCAGCATCATGATGAAGGGCACCATGGTGCCGTAGCCCGGAATGGCCAGGTGCTCGGAGAGGAACATCACCGCCGTGGCGCAGGTCACCAGGGTGATGGTGGAGCCGCACAGGTGGATGGTGGCGCACAGGGGCACGGTGAAGTTGGCGATGCCGTCGCTCACGCCGTTGCGCTTGCTGGCTTGCAGGGCCACCGGAATGGTGGCGGCGCTGGACATGGTGCCAAGGGCGGTGAAGTAGGCGGGCAGCATGTTCTTGATGAGCATGACGGGGGAGCGCCCCTGGGCGAGGCCGGTGCCGACGAACAGGACGCAGAGCCAGATCCAGTGCATGACGATGGCCATCACCAGCACTACCCCGAAGGTCTTGAGGGTGGCGAAGACGGTGCCTTCCACCGTCATCTCGACGAAGACGCCGGCGATGTAGAAGGGGAGCAGGGGAATGATCACGCGTGCCAGCAGGCGGTCGATGATGTCACGGCCCTGATCGGCGACCCGGCGCAGGTCGGTGGCCTGGGTGGCGCTGATGCCGATGCCGAACACGAAGGCGGCGGCCAGGGCCGACATCACCCCGAACAGGGGCGGGATCTCGAGATTGATATAGGAAGCGAGCTTGATGGCAGCCTCGGCGGTGGGCTCGGCGGCCGTGGTCAGGTGCGGGATCAGGTGGCTTGCCACGGTGAAGGCGAACAGGCCCGCCAGTATGGTGGAGCAGTAGGAGAGCCCCACCGTCTTGCCCAGCAGCTTGCCGGAGTTCTTCGGCAGGCTGGCGATGCCGCTCATGATGAAGAAGAGGATGATGAGCGGGATGGTGAAGGTGATGAGCTGGCCTATCACCGTCTTGGCGGTGAACAGCACGCGGGCGACCCATTCGGGGGCATAGAGACCGAGCAGCAGGCCGGCGAGGATACCGGCAACCAGATTGAGAACAAGTTTCATGGGGGAATCCAGGTGTTGGTGTCTGATTTGTTATTTAATTTTGATTTTAATGCCGCTTTTTAACACAAACACCGCATCTTGTCTGCTTTATGGTGGTTAACTCAGGGTTAAATATTGTTAACGGGCTGAATGCCGTGAGGTGTCACTGTCCCCGGGGGCTTTCGCGGATCAGCGCCGCACCAGCAAGGCGTGCAGCCAGGGGCCGTTTACCTCATCTTCCCCCACCCAGTTATGGTGCAGGGTGAAGGGGAGGAGAGCGATCAGGCGTCGCAGCCCCGCCTCGTCGAGCCGGGTCTGCAGGGGATATTCCCCCGACCGTGGCAGCGGTTCGCCCTCCCCGTGGGGGAAGGAGGCGTAGAGGGGGCCCCCGGCCTTGAGGAGGGTGGCCAGATGACCGAGCGCCGGGGCTATCTCGTGTTCGGGCAGACAGGGGAGGGAGCCGCTGGCCCAGATGCCGTCATAGGGAACGACGCTTTGCATCTGCTCGAAGCGGCAGACTCGCACCGGCTGGCCGCACAGGCGCGAGGCGGCGGCGGCCTGTGCCCGGCTCGCATCGAAGGCGGTCACGGTGAGGCCTTGCTGGCGAAAGAGGCGCAGATCCTCTCCTGCCCCGCAACCGGCCTCCAGCAGATGACGGCCGCTGCCCAGCAGGGCCAGGAAGAGGGCATGGGCGCCTGCCACGAGGGCGGGGCGAGGGGCGGCGTCGTGCGCCGGCGCGGGGGCGTGTGGCAAGGGTGTCGGGCTCATCGTGGTGGGGGGCGTTACTCTAGCAGGTTTGCCCTCGGCTGTTGAGCATTGGCGGGGGCGGCGCGTCTTGCAGACTCAGGGGTGGCGGCGAAGGGTGGGGCTCGCGATGAGGGTGAACAGGGTATCGAGGAGAAAGTCCGACTCCTCAATCAGATCGATGCGATCCGGGAAGTGCAGCCAGTTGATGATGTAGCCGTCCAGGGTGCAGTGGAGCAGGGTGGCGGCGCGGCGCAGATCCAGCCCCTCGGGCAGTTGGCCGCGGTGCACGGCATTGGCCAGGGTGATCTCCAGATCCCGGAAGAAATTCATGGATTGCAGGTGCATGTGCTCGCGCATGACGGCGGCCTCTCCCTCCATGGATTCCAGATTGAACATGATAGTGAACATCTGCTGGTGGGCGGGCTCGGTGCTGATCTTGAGCATCACCTCCTTGAGAAAGCTGCGCAGCTTGCCCAGGGGATCCGGCTCCGCCTCGTCGACGCAGGCATCGAGCTGGTGGGAGAGGGGGGCACACAGCTCCTCCCACAGGGTGACGAACAGCTCTTCTTTATTCTTGAAGTGCCAGTAGATGGCGCCCCGGGTGAGGTCCGTCGCCTTGGCGATATCGGTCAGGCTGGTGCGTGCCAGCCCCTGTTGGCAGAAGAGATCCAGGGCCGTGCTCATGATGTTGCAGCGGGTTTGCTGCGCCTCTTCTTTGGTGCGTCTGGCCATTGACTCCGGTCCTGTTTAAAA
Organism: Aeromonas sp. QDB17; assembly: GCF_027705305.1. Taxonomy (NCBI): domain Bacteria; kingdom Pseudomonadati; phylum Pseudomonadota; class Gammaproteobacteria; order Aeromonadales; family Aeromonadaceae; genus Aeromonas; species Aeromonas sp. QDB17. The sequence continues at coordinate 368,360 of NZ_JAPDBP010000001.1, read as the reverse complement.
GTGAAAAAAGTTTCTTACATACATTCATGAATGTATGTATATTGCCTCATCTTCGCCGTTTTACCAACAGGGGCCTTATAAACCCTGTGGTTTTGTCACTTCTTTTTGATTGAAACAGAGGTTCAGAGTCTTGATGCATAAACATATTCTCGCACGTTCGGTCGGCCTTGCCTTGCTGGCAAGCGGCCTGCTGGCTGGCTGTGGTGACAAGGACGGGGCCCAGCAGGCCATGGGGGAGATGCCTCCCGCCGCCGTGGACGTGGTCACCCTCCATACGGCCCCCCTGCAACTGTTGTCCGAGCTCACCGGCCGCACCGCCCCCCTGCGGGTGGCCGAGGTGCGTCCCCAGGTGAACGGCATCATCCTCAAGCGCCTGTTCACCGAGGGGAGCGACGTCAAGGCCGGTCAACTGCTCTATCAGATTGATCCCGCCGTCTATCAGGCCGAAGTGGCTTCCGCCAAGGCCAACCTCGCCAAGGCCGAGGCCAATGAGCGCAGCGCCCGCCTCAAGGCCCAGCGCTACGCCGAGCTGGTGAAGGTGAAAGCCATCAGCAGCCAGGAGTATGACGACGCCGACGCGGCCTGGAAACAGCAGCTGGCCGAGATCGGGGCCGCAAAGGCTGCGTTGCAGACCGCCAACATCAACCTGGCCTACACCCGCATCACGGCCCCCATCAGCGGCCGCATCGGCAAGTCGGCGGTGACCGAGGGTGCCCTGGTCACCGCCCAGCAGGCGGACAGCCTCACCTCCATCTCCCAGCTCGATCCCATGTACGTGGACGTGCGCCAGTCCACCGCCGACCTGCTGCGGCTCAAGCGCCTGGTGGCCGAGGGCAAGCTGACCCAGGGGGAGAAGGACGGGGCCGGTGTCAGCTTCCAGCTGGAAGATGGCAGCCAGTATGGCGAGAAAGGGGCCCTCCAGTTCTCCGACGTGACCGTGGACGAGGCGACCGGCATGGTGACCCTGCGGGTGATCGTGCCCAACCCGGATCAACTGCTGCTGCCCGGCATGTTCATGCGCGCCACCTTGCAGGAGGGCGAGCGCCCGCAAGGCCTGCTGGTGCCCCAGACTGCCGTGACCCGCACCCCCAAGGGCGGTGCCACCGTCATGGTGGTGACGGCGGACAACAAGGTGGAACTGCGTGAAGTGCAGGTCGGCCGCATGTCCGGCGACAGCTGGGTGGTGGAGTCCGGTCTCAAGGCTGGCGAGAAGGTGATCGTCGCCGGTCTGCAGAAAGTCAAACCCGGGGTTGTGGTGGCGCCCACTGAACGTGCCGGCAACAGCGCACAACAGACCCCGGCAACCAAGCAGTAGGATGGAGTAGTCGCCTCATGGCACGTTTTTTCATAGATAGACCCATTTTCGCCTGGGTGATCGCCCTGGTGATCATGCTGGCCGGGGCCATGGCCATCATCGGCCTGCCGGTGGCCCAGTACCCGACCATCGCCCCGCCGGCGGTTGGCATCTCCGCCAGCTACCCGGGGGCCTCCGCCAAGACGGTGGAAGACTCGGTGACCCAGATCATCGAGCAGAACATGACCGGGCTGGATCACCTGCTCTACATGTCGGCGCAATCCGACTCGTCAGGGAACGTCAGCGTGACCCTCACCTTCAAGCCGGGTACGGATCCCGACATCGCCCAGGTGCAGGTGCAAAACAAGCTGCAACAGGCCATGTCGCTCCTGCCCCAAGAGGTGCAGCAACAGGGCGTGCGGGTCCAGAAGACCTCCAGCAGCTTCCTGATGGTGGCCGCCTTCATCTCCACCGATGGCGCCATGACCAACGATGACCTGGCGGACTATGTGGTAGCCAACATCAAGGAGCCCCTGAGCCGTCTGGACGGGGTCGGTGACATCACCTTGTTCGGCAGCCAGTACTCCATGCGCGTCTGGCTCGATCCCCACAAGCTCAACCGGGTGCAGATGACCCCGGCCGACATTCAGGCCGCCATCAAGGCCCAGAACGCCCAGGTTGCCTTCGGCAAGCTGGGGGGGACCCCTGCGGTGAGCGATCAGCAATTTACCGCCACCATCATGGGCCAGACCCGGCTCTCCACCGTGGAGGAGTTCAACAACATCCTGCTGCGGGTGAACCAGGACGGCTCCAAGGTCCAGCTCAAGGACGTGGCCCGGGTCGAGCTTGCCGGTGAAAACTACGACGCGACCGCGCTCTACAACGGCCAGGCCACCGCCGCCGTCGCCATCAAACTGGCGACCGGTGCCAACGCCCTGGACACCGCCGAGCACGTGCGGACCAAGCTGGGTGAACTCTCCGAGTACTTCCCGGCCAACATGGAGATCGTTTATCCCTACGACACCACGCCGTTCGTGAAGATCTCCATCGAGGAGGTGGTGCAGACCCTGATCGAGGCGATCTTCCTGGTGTTCTGCGTCATGTATCTGTTCTTGCAGAACTTCCGGGCAACCCTGATTCCGACCATCGCGGTGCCAGTGGTCCTGCTCGGCACCTTCGGGGTGATGGCGGCCTTCGGCTTCTCCATCAACACCCTGACCATGTTCGGTCTGGTGCTCGCCATCGGCCTCTTGGTGGATGACGCCATCGTGGTGGTGGAGAACGTGGAGCGTCTGATGAGCGAGGAGGATCTCTCCCCCCTCGAGGCGACCCGCAAGTCCATGACCCAGATCACCGGCGCCCTGGTGGGCATCGCCCTGGTGCTGTCGGCGGTGTTCGTGCCCATGGCCTTCTTCGGTGGCTCTACCGGTGCCATCTATCGCCAGTTCTCCCTCACCATCGTCTCGGCCATGGTGCTCTCGGTGCTGGTGGCCCTGATCCTGACCCCGGCCCTGTGCGCCACCCTGCTCAAACCCATGAAGCACGGTGAATTCGGCGCCCAGCGCGGTTTCTTCGGCTGGTTCAACCGCTTCTTCGACACCAACGCCAACCGTTACCAGAACGGCGTGCGCAAGGTGATCAAGCAGGGCACCCGCTACGGCATCATCTATCTGGCCATGCTGGCGGTGCTGGCGGTGCTCTTCATGCGCATGCCCACCTCCTTCCTGCCGGAAGAGGATCAGGGGGTCATCATGTCCATGGTGCAGCTCCCGGTGGGGGCGACCAAGGAGCGGACCGAGGTGGTGCTCGGGGAGATGCGCGACTACTTCCTCGAGAACGAGAAGGAGAACGTGGACTCCGTGCTGACGGTGGCGGGCTTCAGCTTCGCCGGTAGCGGTCAGAACAGCGGCATGGCCTTCATCAAGCTCAAGGACTGGAGTGAGCGCAAGGGAGAAGAGCGCAGCGCCAATGCCATCATCGGCCGCGCCATGGGGTTCCTGTTCAGCATCAAGGAAGCCCAGGTCTTCGCCTTCAACCTGCCCCCCATTCCGGAACTCGGCACGGCCACCGGCTTCGACTTCTTCCTGCAGGACCGCGGCGGTCTGGGTCACGAGAAGCTGATGCAGGCGCGCAACCAGTTGCTCGGCATGGCGTCGCAGGATCCCAACCTGGTACGGGTACGCCCGAACGGGATGGAAGACACGCCCCAGCTCGACATCAAGATCGATTACGAGAAGGCGCTGGCCCAGGGGCTCTCCATCACCGACATCAACAACACCCTGTCGGCGGCCTGGGGCTCCTCCTATGTGAACGACTTCGTCGACAGAGGCCGGGTCAAGAAGGTCTATCTGCAGGCGGATGCCCCTTTCCGGATGAACCCGGAAGATCTGAAGCTGTGGTACGTGCGCAACAGCGCGGGCCAGATGGTGCCCTTCTCCGCCTTTGCCAGCACGGAGTGGAGCTTCGGCTCGCCCCGTCTTGAGCGCTACAACGGTGTCTCCGCCATGGAGATCGTCGGTGAGGCGGCCCCTGGCAAGAGTACGGGTGACGCCATGGCGGCCATCGAGGAGATGGTGAAACAGTTGCCGGAAGGGATCGGTATCGAGTGGACCGGCCTCTCCTTCCAGGAGCGTCAGGCAGGCTCCCAGGCGCCGGCCCTGTACGCCATCTCGCTCCTGGTGGTCTTCCTCTGTCTGGCGGCCCTCTACGAGAGCTGGAGCATTCCGTTCTCGGTCATGCTGGTGGTGCCGCTCGGGGTGCTGGGGGCCATTTTGGCCGCGACCCTGCGCGGGCTTGAGAATGACGTCTACTTCCAGGTGGGCCTGCTCACCACGATCGGGCTGTCGGCCAAGAACGCCATCCTCATCGTCGAGTTCGCCAAGGAGCTGCACGACAAGGGGATGAGGCTCGGGGATGCGGTGGTGGAGGCCTCGCGTCAGCGTCTGCGCCCCATCCTGATGACCTCGCTCGCCTTCATCCTGGGGGTACTGCCCCTGGTGATCAGCACCGGGGCGGGCGCCAGCAGCCGAAACGCCATCGGGACCGGCGTGATGGGGGGGATGATCAGTGCCACCGTGCTCGCCATCTTCTTCGTGCCGCTCTTCTTCGTGCTGGTGATGCGCTATTTCACCGAACGCAAGCATTCCGGGGAAGAGAGTGTCCACACCAAGGAGATCAACCATGACTAAGACCCTGATCGCCCTGGGCGTGACCCTGATGCTGGGGGGCTGCTCCATGGCCCCCGACTACCAGCGCCCCGAGCTGCCCCAAGGCGCCTCTTGGCAAGCTGACCTGGCCGCCAAGGGGGAACTTGCCCCCTGGCGCCAGCAGTTCCAGGACCCGGCCCTGCAGACGCTGATCGGCACCGCCCTTGAGAGCAACCGGGATCTGCGCCTGGCAGCCCTCAACGTCGAGGCCTACGAGGCGAAATACCGTATCCAGCGGGCGGCCCAGTTGCCGACCCTGGCCGCCAGTGGCAGCGGTACCCGCCAGCAGGGATCCGATGATCTCAGTAGTACTGGGCAGGGCACCATCAGCAGCCAGTATGGCGCCAACATCGGCATCACCGCCTATGAGCTGGATCTGTTTGGCCGGATCCAGAGCCTGAAAGATCAGGCCCTTGAGACCTATCTGGCGCAAATCGAGACCCAGCGCAGCACCCAGATCGCTCTGGTGGCCTCGGTGGCCAATGCCTACTTCACCCTGCTGGCGGATCAGGAGTTGCTGGCCCTGAGCCAGGCGACCCTCGCCACCGAGCAGGAGAGCTATGCCCTGACCGAGCACAAATACCGCCTGGGCGCCGCCTCCGAGATGGAGCTGGCCCAGGGGCGCACGGCACTGGAAAACGCCAAGGTCAGCCAGGCGCAATACCAGCGTCTGGTGAAGCAGGACAGAAACGGTCTGGCCCTGCTGCTTGGCACCGATATCCCGGTGCTGGCGGCACAACCGGCCACCCTGGCCGAGGTGAAACTGGCGCCGATCCCGGTGGGGGCTCCCTCCAGCCTGTTGCAGCAACGCCCGGACATCCTGGCGGCGGAGCACAACCTGAAGGCGGCCAACGCCAACATAGGGGCGGCCCGCGCCGCCTTCTTCCCGACCATCTCGCTCACCGCGACGGCGGGCACCGCCAGCAACCAGCTGAGCGGTCTGTTTGACGGCGGCACCGGCACCTGGACCTTCATGCCCCAGATCAATCTGCCCATCTTCGATGGCGGCAAGCGCGTTGCGGATCTGGACGTGGCCGAGGTGGGGACCAGGCAGGCGGTGGCGAGCTACGAGAAGAGCATCCAGAGCGCCTTCAAGGAGGTCGCGGACACCCTCGGTGCCCAGGCGGACTACGCGCAGCAGCTGCAGGCGCAGCAGGCGCTGGTGGATGCCAACCAGACCTACTTCAGGCTGGCGGAGGTGCGTTACGAGCAAGGGGTGGACAGCTACCTGACCCGCCTCGATGCCCAGCGCTCCCTGTTCAGCGCCAAGCAGGGGCTCATCAGCACCCGGCTCGCCCAGCTGAGTAACCAGGTCGCCCTCTACAAGGCCGTCGGTGGCGGCTGGCAGGCGCCGAAGGACGCAGAGCCGGCATCAGACAAACAGGGTTGACCCCTCGGGGTTGACGTAAAAAGCATCAGGGGCGAACCACTAGGTTCGCCCCGTTTTTTTATCTGTCATGTCGAGAAGCCAAATCGAGGCAGGTGACAACGGCGCTCCCTGCCCGTGGCAGGGCGCGGGCAGGAGGAGCCCCATGCTCATGGGCGCCGTCCTCGGCAGCTATCATGGCCCGCCTGGAGGTGACCACCTCATCGCCGTCATCCGTTGCGCCGGACCCAGGAGATGCCATTTATCGCATAAGCTGTGCCGTAATTATTCTTTCAAAGAATAAATGGTCGGCTCTTATAGTCAGTCACTCGCCCCTCATTCCAAGGATGTGAAATGAAACGACTCGCGCCCGCCACCCTGCTTGTTGCAGGACTGGCTCTCGCCCCGCTGGCCCAGGCGGCCACCCTGCTCAACGCCTCCTATGACGTGATGCGCGATTTTTACAAGGAGTACAACGGAGCCTTCCTGAAGCACTGGCAGGCCGAAGGCGGGGAGCCACTGCAGATCAACATGTCCCACGGCGGATCGAGCAAGCAGGCGCGCGCCGTCATCGACGGCCTGCCCGCCGATGTCATCACCATGAACATGGCCACCGACATCAACGCCCTCGCCGAGCATGGGGGCCTGGTGCCCAAGGGGTGGGCGGATCGCCTGCCGGATCACAGCGCCCCCTTCACCTCGGCCACCGTGTTCATCGTGCGAAAGGGCAACCCCAAGGGGTTGAAGGATTGGCCTGATCTGCTCAAGGAGGGGGTACAGGTCATCGTGCCCAACCCCAAGACCTCGGGGAACGGCCGCTACACCTATCTGTCTGCCTGGGGGTATGTGCTGGAGCAGGGGGGCGATGAAGATGCGGCCAGGGCATTTGTCGGCAAGTTGTTCAAGCAGGTTCCCGTGCTCGACACCGGCGGCCGCGCCGCCACCACCACCTTCATCCAGAACCGCATAGGGGACGTGCTGGTCACGTTCGAAAACGAAGCCGAAATGATTGCCCGGGAGTTTGGTCGTGGCAGCTTCGAGGTGGTCTATCCGAGCGTCACCGCCGTGGCCGAGCTGCCGGTGTCAGTGGTGGACAAGGTGGTCGACAAGCAGGGTACCCGCAAGGAGGCCGAAGCCTATCTGGCCTATCTCTGGTCTGACGAAGGCCAACGCATTGCTGCCAGCAACTATCTACGCCCGCGCAACCCGGCGATCCTCGCCGAGTTTGCAGACCGTTTCCCGAACGCCACCTTCCTCGACGTGGTGAAGACCTTCGGCGAGTGGCCTGTGATCCAGCGCACTCACTTCAAGGAGGGCGGGGTGTTCGACCAGATCTATGCCCAGCGCTGAGGCGCCCCGGGATAACGATGCTCACCCAGGTGCAGCCGGGGCGTGGCTGCCTGGCTGCCCTCTCTGATGGTGGGGCCAGGTTGGTGCGTCAGGCTCTGAAAGATGAACAGGACCGTCGCGGATGGTGGTGTCCTGGAAGGGGAGGGTGTTCTGGCGCAGTCACACCGGCGTCTTGGCCCGAGACCCGGGACAAAAAGCACGAAGGGTTGGCCTCGTACTGAGGCCAACCCTTCGTCTGTCTGGTGCCGGTAATAGGAGTCGAACCTACGACCTTCGCATTACGAATGCGCGGTGGTGACGTTTCATTGTGTATCAAGCTATTCCAGAGACACCACAAATCCCGCCGCAAGACCCTGTAATTGCTGTAATAGTTTCTAATTTTGCATCTCATCTTGTCTTGTCATGTTTCATTTAATAGCATGTCCTTTGTTGGGCCCAGTGTTGGGCCATAAATGGGGTGAGGTATGAGCGGGAAAGCGTCCAAGGTGGCAATCCGGCAAGATAGAGAGATCCCTGCACTAGTGGTGGATGAAGGGAAGGCAGTTAAGCGGGTATCGGTTCACTCTCGCCACGGGGGCGGACTTCACATCGAGATCCGTGCCGATAGCCGTAAACGCTTTGTGTATCGGGCCCGGGTGGGTGGGAAACAGATCGATTTTCAGATTGGATATTATCCGGCCACCAGCCTAAAGAAGGCGAGAGAGAAACACGAACAAGCGGTTGCGTGGGTAAAGCAGGGCATTGACCCTCGGACGGTGATGAGGGAGGCCAAGGAAAAAAACATCTCCATGCCGTCCCTGTCCGAGCTGTTCGCCGATTGGATGGCAATGAAGGTCAAGACCAAGACCAATAAGGGGACGCCGATCAGCGCCCGCACCCTGCACGACTATCAGCGGGTATTCGATTGCCACTTAGGCAAACAGCTTGGCAAGGTTCGGGTCTGCGACCTGTCCCGCCCGGTAATATTTTCATTTCTTGAAGGCATTATTGCCCAAGAGGCCACCCGTAAGTCGCTGGTGCTGCTTAATCAGATCCTAGATCGCGCCGTTGACCAGGGACATATCGAGCTGAACCCCGCCCGCACCATCAAACCGGCCAAGGTCGGCGGCTCAATGGGGGCTCCCCGTGATCGTCATCTGCTGGTGGACGAACTGCGGATGCTCTGGCGCACTCTGGGGGATGCTGAGGCCAGCGCAACATCCCTGGCCGTGGCCGACTGCCTGCGTTTGATCATGCTGACCGGTGTTCGCCGCTCTGAGGCTGCCGGGATGCGGTTCGATCAGATAGATGGCGACCGGTGGACTATCCCCGTGACGAAGAATGGCCGGGCCCACGTCGTGACCCTGCACCCGCTCGCCCTGGAGATCCTGGAGCGTCAGCGCGGGCTGTCTGCTGGCCCTTGGGTGTTCGCGTCCACCAGCAACCCCATGATGGCCGTCACCGCCGACGCCGTGACCAAAGCCTTAGATCGCATCCGAGTAAAGCGCCTCGCCGAGCTTGAGCCGTTCCATGTCCATGATCTGCGCCGTAGTGTGGCAACCGGATGCGGTGAGTACCTGGACGCGCCCGAGCGCCTGATCGAGAAGCTGCTCAACCACCAAGTGCAAGACCGTCTGGTGCGCACCTATCAGGCAGGCGAGCAGGCCGAGAAGTTGCGGCAACTCTGGTTGAGCTGGGGTAACTGGATCGCCGCCAACGTAGCCAAAGATCCCGAGTCAGTGCCGGATAACGTTGTGCCGATTGCGGCAAGCAAATAAGCCTAGAAATTAAAACGGCTCACTCTTTATTGCGTGGGTCGTTATTTTTATTGATGGAGTGAAATAGTTTTAACCCGCCCCATGAATGGCCTCTGAAGTTAGTAAGTACTATCTATTACACCCCGCGCCAGCATTGAGAATACTATTACACGCTAGGGATCCCCTCGAATCCATTATTGCGTGATACTATTGAAACCAACGAAACAGCAAAACACGCAGGGGGAATTAAAAAATGGCATCTGGTATCGACATCATTCGGACGGCTGAACTGGTAAAGCGACTCAATGTTAGTCGTTCAACTTTATGGCGCTGGGGGCGTGAAGGGAAATTCCCAAAACCGATCAAAATGGGGGATAAAGCCTTTGGGTATCGGCTTGCTGACGTTGAGATGTGGATTAATGAGAAACAATAACCCCCCTATGCGAGGGGCTATCAAGCGGGAAGGGAGTGCAATCCTAACCCGACAATCCGCAGGTGTTACAGCACCAAACGAACAAAACCACAAACGAGGTTTCAGTATGAGAACTATTACACGAATCGCGGCGGCAATCAACACAGACAGAACTGTGTTTTTTCTGGCTGGACTGAATGCAGTGCTCAACCTGCTGTGGGTGGTGATGCAATGATCGCGACCCCTGACAATATCGCCTTCCTGAACGATGAAGAGCTCAACCGCATATGCAAGCTGCTGTGTACCAAATACGCAAGTTGGGTGCGCGTTGTGGCACGAAATCCAGGCATCCTAACGCACGAGCTTCCCGCCATGCTCAGGCCGTCAAACAATCCTGCGGCTATTTCGCGAATGCTTAATCGAAAGCTGCTACCTCTTGGTCTGCAAATCGAAAAGCGCGCGCTCACCAAGCACACGGAGTCGTGGGGCTGGTATCTCATCGAGCTGCCATCAAGGGCTAGCGAGGCAGCGTAATAAGCGATAAAGGGTGGGATTTTCTACCCTTTTTTCCCGTTGCGTGCGGTTGTCTGGATTGGCTGGGCGGAGTAAGATAAGCGCGTTACCTGCTGCCCCGTCGAGACTTCCACATGCTCAACGGGGCATTTTTTTATTCGCGGTGTGGAAGCCGCCAAGCAGGTGACAACGAATGACTAATGAATCAGCAAAGAAATTCCTCAAGGTTTACGACGACGTCCTTCAGTGTAAGCGCCTCACTATCTGGGATCGCCTCACGATTAGCCTAGCCATTAGTTTTGGCGAGAATGGCCGCGCTCTATTCGCTTCACAGCAATCAATAGCCGATAGACTCGGAACCTCACGCGACACCGTCAAGCGATCTGTGGCCAATCTAAAGAAACTGCCGTTTGTTAACGTCGAATGCCGAGGGGTGAAGAAGTCTCTTATCATCACCGTCAATCTGCCATTACTGGAAAAGTGGCTGGTTGACATGGTGCAAGATGCACCTAGCGACATGGTGCAAGATGCACCTAGCATGGGGCAAGATGCACCACTATTAGATAATTCATTAGATCATTCTTCTTTAAAAGATCAGTTTGAACTACATGGCAATTTTGCAGGCAAAATCGTATCTGTCTCGACTGCTGATTCAAAGGATGATGATTCATCCAAAGCTGAAGGCCATGAAAGCAAGGACGGCTTGGCGGAGAAGAACAGCAAGGAAGGTTTGCCATTGCCTGACGAGCTTGGTGATGATTACCCACTCTGCAAGCAAGCCATTAAAATCATGAATCGGTTACGCAGATCGGAAGGCTTCACCAATATCGACATCTACACAAACAGAATGCGCACGCGTCAATGGCAGGAGTGTGAATACGCATTGGCGTCCATCTTCAACGATAGAGCGAACGCTGAGCACATGGAACAGCACTTCTTCGACATGCTGGCTGGCCCATTGGCTAAGAAAAAGCGCGTCACCCTTAATCACCTGTGCGCCACATTCATGAACTACAGTAACTTTGACCATTTGCACCTACTGGTAGACTGCCACGGATTTGATAACGATGGTTACGCCTACTAACAAGTCACAGGAGCCGCTAGATTCAATTTTAATGCGTCAGTCCATGCAGACCCACCAGCACGCAAGAGGATTGATTCTATGGCTACTGGAGAGCCTTTAGAGGCATGTCAAAATGGTGAGCGGGAATCGCCTTTGGCATTTGCTAGCATTTGCCATCACCTGCTAATCGAAACGCAGAGAAAAGCGCACGAATAAGCACGAATCGTGCACGACTGGTTAACGGCTGGTGCGTCACATAAACAGCGTTCCGCGACCATTAACAGGCAAACAACAGGCTGCCAGCCCTTGCGCCACAAGGCTTACAGCGATTCCAAAAACCACGCTTAACAGGCAAACAACAGGCAAACAACCAGCAAACAACCACCCGCCAGCCCTTACGCATAAACGCTTACAGCGACTCTACAAGCCACACTTAACCAGCAAACAATCAGCAGACTGCCACCAAGCGATTGCAATGCAAAGGCAATGCGAACGCATAACGAACGCATTATTGCGTTGGTTAGCTGGTGACTGATACAGCAGGCGGTACAGCTTAGAGCCATCATCAAGCCCTTATCTGGCGCTGGTTTGGTTAACTGGTGATACAGCAGGCGGTACACCTTGCGATACAACTAAATGGTTTTCTAGCAAATTGGAATCCTAAATTTGATACAATGAATACACCCCATATTCATTAGAGGAAAGCATGGTTAGGCTGACGCAAGAGCAGAAAGATCGGATTGTTGAAATGCGGCGAACGCATTCGCTAAAAGAGATTGCAGCAATCACCGAGATACCACTGGGGACAGTCAGAACAATCTGTTTTCGTGCAGGCGTTAAGGCTCCTGCGCCCAATTCTGAACACGCAGCATTCTTTGTACTACCAGAGCCCCAAGAAGCGGCGGGAACGCAACTAGCGGCGTTTCAGGTGCCTGAGCAACGAGTCCAGACAGGTGATCGAGAGGTTGACGCCTTTCTGTGGCTGCTTGAGGTTATTGACAGCGGAGACCCCGCATTGATTGGTCAGGCGATGACTGCCGCCGAAGGAATGGAATCAACTCCTGAAGAGCTGGCGAAGCGTTATTCAAGTTCCGTACTGGCTAAGACTGGGAACATGATGGCCGCTGTCTTTGCTGGCTTTGGCTGGGATGACTTGAAGGGCAGAGCGGAAAGGGCGATACAGAAAAGGGTTCGCGCCTGTGAGGCTGTAGCCATATTCGGGGATGATATTCACGAGCCTGCAAAGCAGGAGTATTTTTGCATTGAGGCGCTAAAGGGGCTGGAACGTGGGAAATTTGGCTTTCTTGACCCGCAAGAGGTGGATTCTCGCTTTGAGCAGTACCCCCATTTAATCCCGAGCACAATTGAAGGCTGCATTCTTGAGTTCACATTCTGGAGAGACCTGTGGCGATTAAAAAGTTCCGTTGATGATGATACGTGCCAAGAGTCCTACGAGCGTGAGCAGTACCTCTGGCGGCTAATGGCTAAGATTCGCCCCAGAAGCAAGGAAGAGGCAGCGGTGGCGTTTAAATTCATGCTTGAGCGCGATGATAGGCAGGCGCTTGTTGATTGTCATGAGATCATATCGAACCTGCTGAGGGCCTAACCCAACAAAAGCCAAGCAAACCCAAATAACCCACTGGGTTTTCTGTAGGTTATGAATCGCTTTACTTTGGGTTCGTGGTACCGGATTTTTATTCCGGTTCAATGTTGGCGAAGCGCAATTTTGGGTTTAGCTTTGAAATCAGATAGTTGCCTTAGAAATGCCAATCTCGGGGCGCTCTCGAAGAATCGAGATAAATCGAGATAAATCGAGATAAATCGAGAGGAAAACGGATTGAGCCGCTGCCTGACTTAAACGAATTTGTCGAAAAAGCCCTCCCCTCCTGAAAATTCAGGAGGGGAAATTTATTGCGCGTCATGGTCACTTATTTCAGTGTTAACCGCACACCAGCAAGCGAACAGGCCTATCAGGATCATTATTCCAAGAGTCAGATAAAACATTACATGAGCGCCTTTTGTTTTGGGTTTGTAATATTTTAGCGCCCCGCATTTTTCATTTTCGATATGGTAGAATGAAGGCACTGTAAAAACAGAGCGAAAACAATGGGGGTAATATGGCTTGGAAAAAGGGGGAGACCGGTAATAGTAATGGTCGCCCCGCTGGCTCGGGTAAAGCGCAAATAGTAAGGCGCATCATTAAAGACGTTTTCGGTAGTGAAGACGGGGCAATTAAAACAGTGGCAGAGCTGGCAAAAGGTGGCGATCTGCAAGCTGCAAGCCTGCTCCTGAGCAAGACCATTCCGCCTTTGCGTTCCAGCCATGAAGCGGTGACGCTGATTGATGCTGAAGCCTTGCAGGCTATGACGGCAAGCCAGAGGGCGGCCTTGATTAATGAGGCTGCAATCACTGGCAGATTGCCCGCTGATATTGCGCTTCTTCTACTCGATGGGGTCGAGCGTGAATACCGTATTTTAGAGAGCACCGAGCTGTGCGAGCGGTTCGAGGCCCTAGAGCAGAAAATAAACCAGAGGGATAAGACATGAGCCAATTACACGGCAACATTCAAATGATGACAAACGCAGACTTAGACCGTTTCGTCGATATTATCGCCGCCAGGGTTGAAACCAAAATCATGGCTAACCAGCAGAAGCGCGATATTCAAAGTCAGATCACCAAGGCTCTTACCGATGCGCTGGCAAAACAGAACAAGCCAACTCAAAAACCAATTGCCGAAGAAGAGGACATCTTCGCAAACTACAAGATTGAGGGTTAATAAATGAAAGTTGAAACAGTGAAGTTTGATTTTGGTAGCCCTTATTCCACTCCCGCGAGCATGATCGCGACATTGGCAACGCACCAAGACAAGGCTAATGCTTTGGTCGAGAAAGTAGCCGAGCGGATGAATCAGGAGCTTGTAGCACTGCGTGAGCGGCTGCTGGGGGAAATCCCGATGCCGGATCATGCCTCATACCGGGCTGTGCTTGAAAAGGCCAGGAAGGCAGCCCAGAAGCGTTTAGAGGACGGCATTGCCGCCGCCAGTGGCAGTATCTCGGAAGTCGATCATCTGACATCCGTGGTGTTCTTGCAGGCTCGCATGATTGGCGGTGTCAGCCTTGAGCAGTTGCTGTCAGAGCTGGGCGACTACAAGGCGCTGAACAGTCTGGCCCTGCTTGCTGAACAGTTGGGGCACACTGGCATTGCTGCTGAGGCCCGAGCAAAGGCAGTCGATATTGCCACTGATGGCGCACAAAAAGAGATGGACCAGCTTTCCAGTTGCCTGATTGAGCTTGTGAACTCTCAAGAAAACTATCACGCGCAGTGGCAAAAGATGCTTGGCCAGCTTGGCAGGGGCGCAGAGGAATGAGCGCCCGAACCAAGGGCCTGCTAAGGCGTGTGGAGGCGGTCGAGAAGGCCGTCTCTCGCTTACACGGCGGCGACTCAATTGAAGAGCTATCCAAATACCTGCGAGCGGCTGACGACTTGCCCAGGAACGGTGATTTCATTGCCGCAACTGACGGCGAGATCACAGCACTTGCCGAGGCAAAGGGCCTCGACTCCGAGCGGTTGAGGCTCTACATTGAACTGCGAAACAAAATCATTCGCGACGATGATTGTTAAGCCCCTGATGGGGCTTTTTTGTTGGGGGCTGAATGCTGATAGATGATCGTGGCGACATAAGACGCGATGAGGAAATGCTGGTTCGCTCTCTGGTTGCCGCAGAGAAGGGCATGGGGCCGCGCAGGTGGATGTCAAAGTTTGGCGGCATGGCTGGATACAACGGAACCAGACGCCTAACCGTGCGCATTGAGTCGCCAGAGGTGAAGGTATTGATTCCAGAGTATCGCGCCGTGTTTGAGGTGATGAAAGCAAGGCTATCTCGCTGACTCTATGAAAAGCCCTACCGATTGCCACCTGTTGGGCCCCCTGTTGGGCCAAACAGCCAAAAAGCACAAAGGGTTAGTCTCACCATGATGCTAACCCTTTGTTTTAACTGGTGCCGGTAACAGGAGTCGAACCTACGACCTTCGCATTACGAATGCGCTGCTCTACCAACTGAGCTATACCGGCGGTTTGATGTTCAGAGTCGTGAAAAAAGCCGGACAAGTCAATTGAGCCAACTCGATTTTATGAGTTGGCTCATGATGTTAAGGCATATCAGAGGTCAATGAACTCAGGGATGTGAGCACGGCCGCGGCTCTCGAGAAAATCGAGCAGTGCGCGGGGGGAGCGGGCCAGGATCCGCTCATGTGGGAAGTTGGCTTCGGTGACCAGCCGATGGCAGTGATCAAAGTCGCCGAGGCTGAATGCCACGTGGGAGTCGGAGCCGAAAGTGAGGTAGGCACCCAGATCGCGCGCCGCCTCGACGATGGCGCGGCAGTTGCTTTCACTGCCTGCACGGGAGTGACTGAACGAGGAGTTGTTGACCTCCAGCGCCACTCGATACTCTGCCGCTGCCTTGACCACCGCCTGGATATCGATGGGGAAGGCGGGATTGCCGGGGTGGCTTATCATGTCGACCCGACCACTTCGAATGGCGTTGATCATGGCCTGGGTGTGGGTCGCCTGATCGCAGGGGGGAAACACCGGTTCGTGAAAGCCCGCCATGATCATGTCGAGCCTCGATTCGTAGCGCTCGGGGAAGTCTATTTCACCGTCAATGTTCTTGATGTTGGCTTCGATGCCGCGCAGGATGCCGACCCCGTCCACGACCCTGGGCAACACGTGCAGATTGACGAAATGCCAGTAATGCGGGGCATCTGCCATGTCCGGGCCATGGTCCGTGGTGGCGAACAGCTTGATTCCCTTGGCTTTGGCGATGGGCAGGTAATCGTGAATGGTGCTGTAGGCGTGGGTGCTGGCGACGGTGTGCGTGTGGGTATCGACCGTATACTTCATCTTCTCTCCCCTCTGGCATGAGGCGACAGCATAGCAAGATTGGCGAAGCCGGGCCATGTGGCTGGTTGCCATACTTTGTCACAATTTGGGTCTGTGCTGACAAAGTCTGATGACGTTTCACTGCGAGGATGGCGACATCGATGCAAGCCTGAACACCCATCGATGGGTCGACACTGGATGGTCAGACCCGTTTTCCCCGCCGTCGCCCCTGCGACGGTTTTTTTTGGTTCTCTGTCGGCGCATCGGGTGACGGCAGGGCAAAAAAATGCCCAACTAGCATGGCGCAGGTTGGGCGAGACTTAATGTTTAATTGCAGTGGCATAGATATAGAGTGCCGTCTCGCCGTGAAGTTCCCGCCATCTTCCCTCTTTTTTGATTAAAAACATTTAGCCAACACTTGTTCACATTCTCTTGACATGGGTGGGCGTGAAACGTACTTTTTAAACATTCGTTTAAGTGAGGTGTCCAGTGAGTAAAATCGATACCAAGAACCGTATTCTCGACGCCGCCGAGGTGCTGTTTGCCGAGCGGGGGTTCGCCGATACCTCGTTGCGTCTGATCACCAGCGAGGCCGATGTGAACCTAGCTTCGGTCAATTATCACTTCGGCTCCAAGAAGGAGCTTATCCAGGCGGTGCTCGACCGTTATCTGAGCCTCTTCATGCCGGCACTGGACGGGCGGTTGCAGACGTTGATGGCGCAGGATCAGCTGACCCTGTTACAGGTGTTCGAGAGCTTTGTCGAACCCCTGATGAAACTGTCGGCCGTCAGGGCGAATGGCCCGGCGCTCTTCATGCAGTTGCTGGGGCGCGGCTATATCGACAGTCAGGGCCACCTGCGCCGCTTTATTACCACCCATTATGGGGCGACCCTACACGGGATCACCCAGGCCATCTCCAAGGCCAATCCGGATTTGTCGCCAGCGGATCTCTTCTGGCGCCTGCACTTCACCCTGGGCACCGTCGTCTTCACCATGGCCTCGGCCGATGCCCTGCGTGACATCGCCCAGGCCGATTTTGGCCAGCAGCTCGATGTGGAAGGGCTGGTGCGCAACGTTATTCCTTATCTGGCGTCCGGTGTTGGGGCGCCCGTGGAGTCGACCAGGCTCTCCCTGGCCGTGTAACACCTAACAATAATCAACGGAAACAGTGAAATAGAAGGAACTTCGGTATGATCACATTGCTTGTCCTGCTGGTGCTGGCGATAGCCGTGGTGCTCTGTGTCCCCACCATTCGTAAAAAGGTGGTGACCCGCCCCGTGTTCGGCATCTTCAAGAAGATACTGCCGCCCCTGTCGGCCACCGAGCGGGAGGCCATGGAGGCCGGCTCCGTCTGGTGGGACGGGGAGCTGTTTCGCGGCAACCCGGACTGGAAGAAACTGCACGGCTACGGCAAGGCCGAGTTGAGCGCAGAAGAGCAGGCCTTTATCGACAACCAGGTCGAAACCCTGCTCGCCATGGTGGACGACTTCAAGATCGTCAACGAGACCAAGGACCTGCCGGAGCCGGTGTGGGACTATCTGAAGAAAGAAGGCTTCTTCTCCCTGATCATCCCGAAATCCTACGGCGGCCGCGAGTTCTCGGCGATTGCCAACTCCACCATCGTCACCCGTATCGCCACCAAGAGCCTGAGCGTCGCGGTCACCGTCATGGTGCCCAACTCCCTCGGCCCGGGCGAGCTGCTGATGCATTACGGCACCCAGGCCCAGAAAGATTTCTGGCTGCCGGGGCTGGCCAACGGCAAGGAGGTACCCTGCTTCGCCCTGACCGGGCCGGAAGCGGGCTCCGATGCGGGCGCCATCCCGGACAAGGGGATCGTCTGCAAGGGGATGCACAAGGGGGAAGAGGTGCTGGGCATTCGCCTGAACTGGAACAAGCGCTACATCACCCTGGCGCCGCGCGCCACCGTGCTGGGGCTGGCGTTCAAGCTCTATGACCCGGAAAAACTGCTGGGTGACAAGGAAGAGATCGGCATCACCTGTGCGCTGATCCCGACCAGTCACCCTGGCGTGCGCGTCGGCGATCGCCACTACCCCATGGGGTTGGCGTTCCTGAATGGCCCGACCTTCGGCAAGGATGTGTTCATTCCGCTCGACTGGATCATCGGTGGCCCGGATTACGCCGGCCGCGGCTGGCGCATGCTGGTGGAGTGTCTCTCCGCCGGTCGCGGCATCTCGCTGCCTGCTCTGGGCACCGCCTGTGGACACATGGCGAGCCGCACCGTGGGCGCCTACTCCTACGTGCGCAAACAGTTCGGCATGTCCATCGGCAAGTTTGAAGGGGTGCAGGAAGCGCTGGCCCGCATTGGCGGCCTCACCTATCAGCTCGAAGGCGCTCGTCGCATGACCGCAGGTTCCCTGGATTTGGGTCAGGCACCGGCCATCGTCACCGCGATTTCCAAGTACCACATGACCGAGATGGCCCGCCAGGTGATGGATGACTCCATGGACATCCACGCCGGTCGCGCCATCCAGCTGGGCCCGAAAAACTACACCGGCTACGCCTACATGGGCATTCCGGTGGCCATCACGGTGGAAGGGGCCAACATCCTGACCCGCAACCTGATGATCTTCGGGCAAGGGGCCACCCGCTGCCATCCGTATGTGTTTGCAGAGCTGGAAGCGGCGGCCGACACCGATGTGGAGCGCGGTCTCGAGAAGTTTGACGCCCTGTTGATGAAACACATCGCCTTCGGTACCGGCAACTTCTTCGGTGCCCTGTTCCAGGGGCTGACCCTGGGCCAGTTCAACAGCGCCCCGGTGGCTGGCGAAACCGCCCGCTACTACAAGCAGCTCTCTCGCATGAGCAAGGGGCTTGCCCTGTGCGCCGACGTCTCCATGCTGATGCTGGGCGGGGATCTCAAGCGCAAGGAGATGATCTCCGCCCGTCTGGGTGACGTGCTGAGCCACCTCTACCTGGCCTCCGCCACCCTCAAGCATTACGAGGATCAGGGCCGCATGGTCTCTGACCTGCCGTTCGTCCAGTACGCGGTGGAGCGCAACCTCTACCTGATTGGCAAGGCGTTCGAGGGCTTCTTCCAGAACTTCCCGAACAAGGTTGTGGGTGCCGTACTCAAGCGGGTGGTGTTCCCGTTCGGCGTCGGTTACAAGATGCCGGCGGACGATCGCTGCCATGCCATCTGCCTGGCCATGATGACGCCGGGCGAGTTCCGGGATCGTCTGACCGCGCTCTGTTATGTGGGCAAGGATGAGGCGGATCCGGTGGGGCTGATGGAGCGTGCCTTCCAGGCCATGGTCTCGGTGCAGCCCATCGAGAAGAAGCTGATGCAGGCCCAGAAAGAGGGCAGACTGCCCCGCAAGCTGGCGCTGCCTGAGCTGGTGGCTGCGGCCCTGTCCCAGTCCATCCTCGGCAAGGAGGAGGCGGACAAGCTGCTGGCCGCCGATGCCCTGCGCTACGAGGCTATCCAGGTGGACAACTTCGCTCCTGGCGAGCTGGAAGGATTGTCTCAACCGAACCCGGTCGAGCATGCAGCCTGACCCCGAGCGTAAACCGACAACCGGCCCTAGTGGCCGGTTTTTTGTTGTTTAACCAGGCATTTACAAGGTCGATTAATTCCAGTTTAATGCAATGGCCCCCACCCTTGGGGCAGGAAGCAAGGCCATCGGAATGGCCGATAACAACAACTCAGGAAGAGTGAATGAACCTCGCCAAAACGGCGATCGAACGCCCCA
This sequence comes from Aeromonas sp. QDB17, assembly GCF_027705305.1. Classification (NCBI taxonomy): domain Bacteria; kingdom Pseudomonadati; phylum Pseudomonadota; class Gammaproteobacteria; order Aeromonadales; family Aeromonadaceae; genus Aeromonas; species Aeromonas sp. QDB17. The sequence goes on along the minus strand of NZ_JAPDBP010000001.1, from coordinate 348,832 downwards.
TCTGGGTGGCGGTCTCGGTCGTGCTGATTTTTTTGCTGGGCCTGCTCAGCATCCGGGGACTGCCCGTCCAGCTGTTTCCCGACATAGACCGTCCTCACCTCAACATCACGGTGGACTGGCGCTCGGCCTCGCCCCAGGAGATGGAGTCGGAGATAACCGATCCCATCGAGCAGGAGATGCAGGGGGTACAGGGGCTCAAGAGCCTCAGCAGCAACAGCTACCCCGGCTTCACCGAAATCGACATGGAGTTTGCCCTCGGCACCGACATGCAGCGGGCCCAGCTTGACGTCATCTCCCGCCTGAACCGGGTCTCGGGGCTGCCGGACAACATCGGCGGTCCTTACGTCAACAACTACAGCAGCAACGACACCCTCACCTTCTTCTTCATCCAGCAACTGCCCGGCGCCAAGGGGGAGATAGACGATCACCAGGCGCTGATCGAGGCGAGGGTCAAGCCTGAGCTGGAGCGGATCCCCGGGGTATCCACGGTCGACATCGAGGGGATCAACGAGCGCCAGATCCAGATCCGTTTCGACCCTTACCGCGCCGCCGAGCTGGGGGTGGAGATCCCGGTGCTTGCCAGCCGGGCAACGACGGGCTGGGATGTGTCGGCCGGCACCCTCGACATCGGACGCTGGGAGTATAAGCTGCGCTTTGCCGGTCGCTATGACGTGGCGGCCCTGGGGGACAAGGTGGTGGACTGGCGTGACGGCCTGCCCATCTATCTGCGGGACGTTGCCGAGATCAGAGTGGCCCGGGAGGAGAACCCGGTGCTGCGCATCCAGAACGGCAACACCGCCATCGCGGCGCAGATCTTCAAGGAGAGCGGTGCCAATGCCCTGGCGGCGCTCGAGGGGATCAAGGCCAAGGTCGGGGAGCTCAACCGGGAGGTGCTGGAGCCGGTCGGCCTGCACATGGAGCAGTCGTTTGACGCTTCTCTCTACATCAACCGGGCGGTGAGCATGGTGACCGCCAACCTGGGGCTCGGGGTGCTGCTCTCCTGCGCCATCCTCTGGGTCTTTCTGCGCCAGCTCAAGGCGACCCTGATGATCGCGATCGCCATTCCCATCAGCATCATGCTCACCTTCTGCCTGCTCAAGGTGATGGGGCGGACCCTCAATATCATCTCCCTGGCGGGCATTGCGTTTGCGGTCGGCATGGTGCTCGACGCCGCCATCGTGGTGCTTGAGAGCATCTACCGGCGCCATGAGCGGGGTGACATCAGCAAGGGAGAGGCGGCGCTGGAGGGCACCCGCCGGGTGTGGACCGCTCTGGTGGCGTCCACCCTGACCACGGTCGCCATCTTCCTGCCGGTGCTCCTGCTCAACGATGTGGAAGGGCAGTTGTTTGCCGATCTTGCGCTCACCATCGCCTGCGCGGTGACCGTCTCCATGGTGGTGGCGGTCACGGTGTTGCCTGCGGTGGCGGCGCGCTGGATGGGGCACGAGCGGCTGATTGATCCCTTTGAGCGCCTGTGGTGCCGCGCCACTCGCCATGTGATCCGCTGGACTGCCACCGCCCCCAGGCGCTGGGCCATCATCGTCCTGATGATGACGGGGCCTGTGCTGGCGAGCTGGTTGATGTTGCCCAAGATGAACTACCTGCCGGATGTGAAGCGGGACGCCATCGACGTCTGGATGAGTTTCACCCCCGGGGTCAATCTCAAGGCCCAGCGGGAGGAGGTGATCGATACCCTGATTGCCCGCCTCGACCCCTATATGAAAGGGGAGAAGGAGCCTGTCCTCAAGAACTACTACATCCTGCGCTACCCGGGTGGTGCCCAGATCGGGGTGCGGCCAAAGGAGGAGAGCCAGATCAAGGTACTGGAGCAGCTCTTGATGAAGCAATTGCTGGTGGGCATTCCCGACACCCGGGTGTTTGGCGGTCAGGGGTCCCTGTTTGGCGGTTTTGACAGTGAAAACAGCATCTCCCTGCTGATCCAGGGAGGTGGGCTGCCCGAACTCTATCAGGCGGCCCGGGAGAGCATGACCATAGTGCAGCGGGACTTGCCCGGCGCCCAGGTCAGGCCAGAACCCGGACTCGATTTCACCGCTCCCGAGCTTCGGCTGGTGCCCCAGGACAGGCGCCTGGCCGAGGTGGGCTGGGATCGCTCCCCCATGCCCGCCATCATCCAGACCTTTGGCGATGGTCTGCGGGTCGGCGAATATTTCGACGGGGATGAGCGGCTCGACATCCTGCTGATGGGGCAGGCCTCCGCCAACCCGGACGAGCTCAAGGCGGTGCCGCTTGCTACCCCGTCCGGGCGCATCGTTCCCCTTGGGGAACTGCTGCGGGTGGAGCCGCAACTCGGGCCTGAGAGCATCTTCCGATCCGATGGGCGGCGCAGCATCAGTCTGCAGATTTCGCCCCCGGCGGGGATGAGCATGGAGCAGGTGCTCGACACCCTGCAGCACAAGAGCTTTGCCGCCATCCGGCCGTTGCTCCCGGCCGGGGGGGAGCTGCGGGTCGCCGGCAATGCCGACAGCCTGCAGCAGGCGCTGGGCAACCTCGGCAGCATCTTCCTGTTCGCCGTGATGATACTGCTCATTCTGCTGTGGGGGGTCTTCGCCTCCCTCAAGGATGCCGTGCTGGTGCTGCTCACCTTGCCGCTCGCCACCGTAGGCGGCGTGCTGGCGCTGCACCTGAGCGGTCTGGTGGCGCCGCTGCCGATGGACTTGCTCACCATCATCGGCTTCGTCATCCTGCTCGGGTTGGTGGTCAACAACGCCATTCTGCTGGTGCACCAGACCAGGATGGCCGAGCGGGAGGGGATGAGCCGACAGTCGGCAGTCACCGATGCTCTGCAAAGCCGGATGCGTCCCATCGCCATGACCAGCCTCACCAGCATCTTCGGCATGCTGCCCCTGATGCTGAGTCCGAGCGAGGGGAGCGAAATCTACCGGGGGCTGGCCACCGTCATCGTCGGTGGCATGAGTTGCAGCACCCTCTTCACCCTGATCCTGTTGCCCGCCTTCCTGCGGTTGGGGGAGCAGACCGACATACCGCACGCCCTTCGGCAGCGTGCCTGAGCAAGGAGCTCATCGATGACACAAGGTTTCACAAGGATAGTGGTGGGGGCTCTGCTGCTGGCTGGCGGGCTGCCTGCGTTTGCACACAGCAAGATGGTGACGCTGGCGGAGGTGGCCCAGGGAGAGGCGGGGGCCAGCATATGGGTCAGCGGCACGGTGGCAAGCCGCCAGCAGGCGGCGCTCAGCGCCGAAGTGAGCGGTCGGGTGGAGTGGATAGCCGAGTTTGGCAGCCGGGTGAAGGCGGGGGACGAGTTGTTGCGCCTGGACAGCGCGCCCCTGCGCCTCTCGCTGGAGCAGGCGAGGGCGGAACAAGCCAGAGAGGGGAGCAACCTGCGTTACGCTCGCGCCGAGTTCCAGCGCCTGGATCGTTTGCACCAGCAAAAGAGTGCCTCCCAGAGCCAGTATGACAAGGCGCGCTATGACGTGGAGCAGGCTGAGCTGGCCGAGCAGCTAGCGCGGGTGCAGGTGCGCCAGATTGAGGAGCAGCTGCGCAGAAGCCGCATCTTTGCCCCGTTTGACGGGGTGGTGAATGAACACTTCATCCAGCCGGGGGAGCATGTGGATGCGGGCGAACAGGCGCTTGAGCTGGTCAATCCGGACCAGCCGGATATCCGGTTGCGTGCGCCTATTGCCTGGGCCCGGCAACTGGCCACCCAGACCCGGTTGCGGGTGGAAGGGGAGCAGCTCAGCAGCCACGCCATCTATTACCAGCGGGCGGCGAGCGCCGATCCCAAGTCCCGGCTCATCGAGCTGCGCCTCAAGCCGGAAGTAGGCACCTTCATCATCGGCTCGCCAGTGCGGGTGGCGCTGCCGATGGGAGAGCAGCACACCATGCTGCTGCCTCGGGATGCCCTGGTGCTCGGCACCGAGGGAAGCGTGGTCTATCAGGTGGAGCAGCGCGGCGAGGCGCTCACGGTGAACCGGGTGCCGGTCACCGTGCTCTTTGGGGACAGCCGGGAGGTGGCGGTGAGTGGCGCCCTCAAGCAGGGAGACAAGGTGGTGGTGCGCGGCGCCGGCAGCCTGCAGGATGGGGACAAGGTGGAGCTGTTTCGCGGTTGAACCTGGGGCAGATCCCATAAAAAAAACGGCTCCCGCGGGAGCCGTTTTTGTTACAGGGAGAAGGGGCGATTACTCGACCATCATCACCTTGCAGGTGTTGGTGCTGCCGACGGTTTCCATCTTGTCGCCGTGGGTGAGCAATACCATGTCGCCGCTTTGCAGCAGTCCCTTGGCCTTGAGCACGTCCAGCGCGTCGCGGCACACCTCGTAGACCGGCTTGGTCTCGTCGCCATCAAACAGCACGGGGGTGACGCCGCGGTAGAGGTTGGCCCAGGCCAGGGTCTTGTTGTGAGGAGACATGGCGAAGATGGGCAGGCCGGAGCTGATGCGGGACATCAGCAGCGGGGTGGTGCCCGACTCGGTCAGCGCCACGATCGCCTTGACCCCTTCCAGGTGGTTGGCCGCATACATGGTGGACATGGCCACCGCCTCTTCCACCGAGGTGAAGGTGTAGCTCATGCGGTGGTTGGAGACGTTCAGGCTCGGGTGCTTCTCGGCGCCCACACAGACGCTGGCCATGGAGGTCACGGTCTCGATGGGGAACTGGCCGGCGGCGGTCTCGGCGGAGAGCATCACCGCATCGGTACCATCCAGCACGGCGTTGGCCACGTCCATGACTTCGGCACGGGTCGGGAGCGGCGCGTTGATCATGGACTCCATCATCTGGGTCGCGGTGATGACCACGCGATTCAGGCGGCGGGAGTGGCGAATGAGCTTCTTCTGCACACCCACCAGTTCGGGGTCGCCGATTTCGACGCCGAGATCGCCACGGGCCACCATGACGGCATCGGAGCCGAGGATGATGTCTTCCATCGCCTCGTCGCTGGCGACGGTCTCGGCGCGCTCGACCTTGGCCACGATCTTGGCGTTGGAGCCAGCTTCGCGGGCCAGTTCGCGGGCGTAGCGCAGATCATCGCCGCTGCGGGGGAATGAGACCGCCAGGTAGTCCACGTTCATGCGGGCGGCGGTCTTGATGTCTTCCTTGTCCTTCTCGGTCAGGGCCGGGGCGGAGAGGCCGCCACCTTTCTTGTTGATGCCCTTGTTGTTGGAGAGAGGGCCGGCCACGGTCACCGTGGTGTGGATGCGGGTGCCTTCGACCTGCTCGACCTTCAGTTGCACGCGGCCATCGTCCAGCAGCAGGATGTCACCGGATACCACGTCCTGCGGCAGGCTCTTGTAGTCGATGCCAACCTGCTCCTGGCAGCCTTCGCCCTTGCCGAGGGCGGCGTCGAGAATGAACTTGTCACCGATGGCGAGGTAGATCTTGCCATCCTTGAAGGTGGAGACGCGGATCTTGGGGCCTTGCAGATCGCCCATGATGGCCACGTGGCGGCCCAGCTTGGCGGCGATGTCACGCACCTGGTTGGCGCGCTGGATATGATCTTCAGGAGTGCCGTGGGAGAAGTTCATCCGCACCATGTCGGCACCGGCGCGAATGATCCCCTCGAGAATGCCGTCGCGATCGGTCGCCGGACCGAGTGTGGTAACAATCTTTGTACGTCTTGGCATGAAAGACTCCAATGTGAAGTTGATATGACTTGAAATACTGCCCCGTCAAGCATGTGGCATGGCGCCAACTGGCAGGCCATCTGGGTGGCCTTGTTTGATTGAATTTCGATACTACACCAAGCCCGTTGGCATAGACAGTCGGGGGCGGACCCCCGAATGATCAGGAGGAGTGCGGGGTATCAAAGCGGGATTCGCGCAAACCTTCTTTGACTTTCTTCAGGTTTTCGCGAAATTTCATGCCACGGCGCAGGGTGAAACCGGTGGCCAGCACGTCCACCAGGGCGAGCTGGGCGATGCGCGAGGCCATGGGCATGTAGACGTCGGTGTCTTCCGGCACGTCCATGGAGAGCACCAGGTTGCATTCGCGGGCCAGGGGAGAGTCCTTGGCGGTCATGCCGATGACGGTGGCATCGTTTTCCCGGGCCAGCGCGGCAATTTCCACCAGGGCCTTGGTGCGGCCGGTGTGGGAGATGAGGACCACCACGTCCCCTTCGCTGCTGTTGATGCAGCTCATGCGCATCATGACGATGTCATCGAAGCTCACCACGGGGATGTTGAAGCGGAAGAACTTGTTCTGGGCATCCCGGGCGACGGCGGAGGAGGCGCCCAGACCAAAGAAGCTGATCTTCTTGGACTGGGTCAGAATATCGACGCAGCGGTTGATGGCCGAGATGTCCAGGCTGTTCTTGGCGGCATCGAGGCAGGCCATGGTGGATTCGAAGATCTTGGCGGTATAGGTATCCGGGCCGTCTTCCGCTTCCACGTGGCGGTTCACATAAGGGGTGCCGTTGGCCAGGCTCTGGGCCAGGTGCAGCTTGAAATCGGGAAAACCCTTGGTATCGAGGCGACGGCAGAAACGGTTGACGGTCGGTTCGCTCACATCGGCCAGCTTGGCCAGGGTAGCAATGCTGGAGTGAATGGCGGTCTGGGGTGAGGCCAGGATCACTTCAGCCACCTTACGCTCTGATTTACTGAAACTTTCCAGATTGTTCGTAATTTTATCGAGGGTATTCATCATTACCACCAGGCATTTTTGTAATTTAACTTCAGTGTCTGTGCACTAAATTCACAGCTCAAGCAGGTTTCCAGTCTCCGCGATGACTATACAAGACAAGCGCTTATCGGAACTAATCTCGGCCCTGCAAAGTATGACTCATGTCTAATTATTTCGTGTTTTTAGTTGCAAACTTCCATTTGTGTCTTGAAAACGCTTACAAATGTTGCAAAGCAACAACACTGTGAGCGGGCGCACACTTGTCTGCATAAATCGCACAGCCCGGCTGCGGGCTCGAGTAGTATTGCAGCCAAATAATAATGTCGGGACGGTAAGGGCCGCCCCGAGTCGGTAACGAAGGAGTTTGTTATGCAGCATACCCATGCGCTGGTGGGCGACGTTGGCGGTACCAATGCCCGGCTGGCCCTCTGCGAACTGGCGACGGGCGCCATTTCCCAGGCAAAAACCTATTCGGGGCTGGCCCATCCCAGCCTGGAGACCGTGGTGCGCCTCTATCTCGAAGAGCACGATGCCACCGTGGGCGAGGCGTGCATCGCCATCGCCTGTCCCATCAACGGTGACTGGGTCGCCATGACCAACCACAGCTGGGAGTTCTCCATCCGCGAGATGCAGGCCAACCTCGGCCTTGCGCGCCTGCAGGTGATCAACGATTTCACTGCCGTCTCCATGGCGGTGCCCGTGCTCGGCGAGAGCGATCGCATCCAGCTCGGGGGCGCGGCTCCGGTAGCCGGCAAGCCCATTGCCATCTATGGCGCAGGGACCGGCCTTGGCGTTGCCCACCTGGTGCAGGCCGGTGAGACGTGGCTGAGCCTGCCGGGTGAGGGCGGCCACGTGGACTTCGCCGCCAACACGGAAGAGGAAGATGCGGTGCTGCAGGTGATGCGCGGCGAGCTGGGCCATGTGTCGGCGGAGCGTTTCCTCTCGGGCCCCGGGCTCGTCAATCTCTATCGCGGCCTGGTCAAATCCGATGGCCGCGAGCCCGAACCCTTTGCCCCCAAGGACATCACCGAGCGCGCGCTGGCGGGGGATTGCCTCGATTGCCGTCGCACCTTGAGCCTGTTCTGCGTGCTCATGGGCCGCTTTGCCGGCAACCTGGCCCTCAACATGGGCACCTTCGGCGGTGTCTACATCGCCGGTGGCATAGTGCCGCGCTTCCAGGAGTTCTTCATCGGATCGGGCTTTCGGGTCGCCTTCGAGGACAAGGGGCGCTTCAAGCCTTATCTCAAAGACATTCCGGTCTTCCTCATCACCCATGAAGGGCCGGGGCTGCTCGGGGCGGGAGCTTATCTGCGCCAGTCCCTCGGGATCCGTCTCTGAGCCTTGCCAGGGTGAACATGGTTCAGTCCCGATTCAGTGACCGGGGCGTAAAGTGAACCTACGTACTCAAGAGGACGGGGCTTCATAGGGAATTGAAACCGGTCTTCATCCGCTGGGTGCGCATTGTCACCTGACAAGCCTGAACTGTTTTACCGGCCCTCGCGGCCGGTTTTTTTATGCCTGCCGTTTCTGCGCGAGCATGGGGGCTGAGGGGAGCGGCAGGCCAGCTTCTGATGGGGGCGCAAGCTCGTCAGCCTCGCTGCCATGTGCTTGGCCTGGTCGAGGCATAAGGAGTGAGGTGTGAGACATGGAAAGCACCGGGATGGCAACGCCCGAATGCGGCAGGAGCCAGGTACTGGCTCCTGCGCTGTCAGGGGAGGGTGATGTGGAATCTCGCGCCGCCGAGTGGGGAGTCATCCACCCGGATCTCGCCGCCGTAGCTGTGCACGATTTCGGTCACCACGGCGAGGCCAATCCCCTGGCCGGGGGAGCTGTCAGCCCGCACGCCGCGCTGGAAGATCTGCTGCGATTTGCCGGGGGCGATGCCGGGGCCGTCGTCTTCCACCACGATGAGCAGGCCGCTCTCCCGGTGGCGGACATGAACCCGGATCTCGCTGATGGCAAACTTGCAGGCGTTGTCCAGCAGGTTGCCCATCAGCTCCATCAGATCGCCCTGCTCGCCGTGAAAGAAGACATCGTCGTCAAACTGGAAGCCGGTCTGCAGCTTCTTGTGGCGATAGACCTTGGCGAGGCTGGCCAGCAGCTTCTCGATGAGGGGAACCGGTTCGGTGCCCTTGCTCGCGAGGCGCTTTCGCCCGGTGACGGCGCGGCGCAACTGGTACTGGATGATCTGATCCATGGTGGTGATCTGTTCATTGATGTTGTCATGGATGTCGTGGCCGAGCTTGAGCTCCTGGGCGGTGATCTGGATCAGGGCCAGCCGGGTCTTCAAACTGTGGGCGAGATCGTTGAGCGCATGCTGATAGCGCTGGGTCTGCTGGCGCTCGTTTTCCAGCAACTGGTTGACCGATTCGGTCAGCGGCGTCAGCTCCCGCTCGTAGTCCTTGGAGAGCGCCTCCCGCGTGCCGGCACGGATCTCGTCTATCTGCCGCGCCATGGTGCGCAGGGAAGAGAGGCTCCAGAAGCTGGTGAGCAGCAGCAGGGCGCCGAGCAGGCTGTAGGCGAGCAAGGCCTGGCGAATGCACCGGTAGAGATAGTCCCGGGTCTGGGCCTGGTAGCGCTTGGCGGAATCGACCATCACCACGTAGTAGGTCGTGGGGCCGTCGCCGTGGTTACGCAGGAAGCGCAGGCTGTAGATGAAGTAGCTCTCGCCATTCTTGATGGTGTGCAGCTTGAAGAAATAGTCCTGATCCAGGCCCCCAAGGTACTTCATCAGATCCCGGCAGATGGTCTCCTTGATGGTGATTACCTCGGGCATATGCAGGCTGGACCAGCTCAACTCTCCGTCGGAGCGGCAGATCAGGGTGTCGAGATTGGGGTCGATGGCATCCGGGGTCAGGCCGCCGAGATCCGTGATGGCGTGGGGCTCCGGCTGCTTGGAGGAGAACAGCTTGGAGAGGTTCTCCTGCATGCGGATGCTGGCTTTCTGGGCCTGCTCCTCGGCGTGGCCGAGGTAGAGGATATAGACGGAGAAGGCCATGATGAGCGCGATGACCAGCATGGCGCTCAGCATCAGCTTGAGGTGCAGCGAGCGACGGATCAGTGTCATGGGGTGCAGCATGGCAAGGGGCATCAACTGCAGGAGAGGTTGAAGATGTAACCCTGGCGGCGGATGGTGGAAATGGGCTGGATGAGCCCTTCCGGATCCAGTTTCTTGCGCAGTCGGCTCACCATCACCTCTATGGTGTTGGGATCCCCTTCGCCATCCCCGTAGAGCTGGTCCAGCAGTTGCTGCTTGGAGACCACCTGGCGGGCGTTGCGCATCAGGTACTCCAGGATCAGATACTCGAAGCTGGTGAGCACGGTGACTTCGCCGGCGATGGTCAGCTCCTTGCGGGAGAGATCCAGCTCGTAGTCACCCGCCTTCACCCTGGGGGAGATGAAACCGGCGCTGCGGCGCACCAGGGCATTGAGGCGGGCCAGCAGCTCGTCCTTCTGGAAGGGTTTGACCAGGTAGTCGTCCGCCCCGGCTTCCAGCCCTTCCACCTTGTCCTGCCAGTTGCCCCGCGCGGTCAACACTATGATGGGGAAGGGGATCTGCTGCTCGCGCAGGCGGCTGATGAGCTGCAGGCCGTCCATGTCCGGCAGGCCGAGATCGATGATGGCCACGTCGATGGGGTAGTCGGTCGCATAGTGCAGCGCCACCTGGGCATTGTCCGTGCTGTGAACCTGATTCTGGGCCTCGGTCAACAGCGTGGAGAGGTGGTGATTGAGCAGCTTGTCGTCTTCGACCAGTAGGATTTTCATAAGATGCATGATGATAAGGGTCCAGGCTGTCAATTAGAGGGTCAACAAGAAGGAGAGTCAATGCGGATCCTACTTGACCCCCCTGTATCAGGACTGAATCATGCCAACCTTTGTCTCCTCTACCCGTCCTTGCAGCGACGGCCACGCATCTCAGGCCATCCTGCGATCAATGCCATCGAATCAGATAGCCATTCTTTTGGATTCCATTGGAGATCACTCGCGACTGTTCTGATCGCACTGATGGGGACGGGCATTTGCCGTGTTGCCGCATCATGACTCGCCAACTCAGCTGATATCAATGGGCCTGGTCGTTGGGGATGGCTCCGTCATGCTGTTGTAATTATCTGAACGGATTCAGTTTTATTGTGTGGCACCGGTGATTGGGAACAACTCCCGATGTGGTGTAGGGATGGATGTTGCGCGAGAAGGGTCAGAAGGTCTAATGAGTGGCAATTTTGAATCCCTACCCTACGAGAGGTTTTCTGCGGTTATGACTATTCATCCCCACACCAAACAAGATAGAATCTGGTCCAAAATCGGGTTTGGGGCATCAATTGCTCAAGATGTGAGCAATGCAGGCTGGTAGATGGCCTGGGTGTGCAATGTAATGCGACAACATTGTTAAACATCAATCAAAACAAGAAGCTGGAGGATATGATGGCCAACAGCGCGCACAATCAGGTTAAAAGCAGCATATTGGGAGCTGTAACTCAAGGGCGGTAGCGTCAGCCTTGTTCACCTCACTGGATGGATAACGGCATAATCTGCTTTCCCATCAATGTTGTTTTTCCACGCTCTTGAAATAACGCGCTAACCTGCTGGAGTAAATGGACACTCTCCACTCCTGCCACTGCGCCATTACATCATACGCTTGTTCACCATGAGATGTGACGGCATATGGTAGCCAACCATAGCCAGAAATCTCTTTTCCATTTAATCAGATTGCAATCGGGAACCTTTCAATGAAGATCCTCGTGACTGGTGGTGCCGGTTTTATCGGCTCTGCCGTTGTTCGTCATATCATCCGGCATACCCAAGATTCAGTGGTCAACCTCGATAAGCTGACCTATGCGGGCAACCTGGAATCCTTGGCGGCTGTCTCTGCTAGCGACCGCTATGTGTTTGAACAAGTTGACATCTGCAACCGCGCCGAACTGGATCGGGTGTTTGCTACCCATCAACCCGATGCCGTGATGCACCTGGCCGCCGAGAGTCACGTCGATCGCTCTATCACTGGTCCTGCCGATTTCATCGAAACCAATATCGTCGGCACCTACATGTTGTTGGAAGCCGCCCGTGCTTACTGGAATAGCCTGGACGAGGCACCCAAGGCAGCCTTCCGCTTCCATCATATCTCCACCGATGAGGTGTATGGCGATCTGCCCCATCCAGATGAAGTCGCTGTTAGTACAGTGTTGCCACTGTTCACCGAGACCACGCCTTACGCCCCCAGCAGCCCCTATTCTGCCTCCAAGGCCTCCAGCGACCATCTGGTGAGAGCCTGGCGCCGTACTTACGGTCTCCCGACCATCGTTACCAACTGCTCCAACAACTACGGCCCCTATCATTTCCCCGAGAAGCTGATCCCGCTGGTGATCCTCAACGCACTGGATGGCAAGCCGTTGCCTGTCTATGGCAAGGGCGATCAGATCCGCGACTGGCTCTATGTAGAAGACCATGCCCGCGCGCTCTATACCGTGGTCACCACAGGTGTGATCGGCGAGACCTACAACATCGGCGGTCACAACGAGAAGCAGAACCTGGAGGTGGTGCACTGCATCTGCGATCTGCTGGATGAAATGGTGCCTAAGGCCGGCTCCTACAGCGATCAGATCACCTACATGGCCGACCGTCCCGGTCATGACCGCCGCTATGCCATCGATGCCAGCAAGATGAGCACCGAGCTGGATTGGCAGCCGCAAGAGACCTTCGAATCCGGCATTCGCAAAACCGTGCTGTGGTACCTGGACAACCAGCAGTGGGTCGGCAACGTCAAGAGCGGGGCCTATCAATCCTGGATCGAGCAAAACTACGGGGAGCGTGCCTGATGCATATCCTGTTGTTCGGCAAGAATGGCCAGGTAGGCTGGGAGTTGCAGCGCTCACTCGCCCCGTTGGGCCATGTTACCGCGGTTGATTTTGATTCCACCGACTATTGTGGTGATTTCAGCAACCCGACCGGCGTGGCGGAAACGGTGCGCCTGCTCAAGCCGGATGTGATTGTAAATGCTGCGGCCCACACCGCCGTCGACAAGGCCGAGAGCGAGCGGGAGTTTGCCGAACTGCTCAATGCCACCAGCGTGGCTGCGATTGCCAAAGAAGCTGAGGCGTTGGGGGCCTGGCTGGTGCATTACTCCACGGACTATGTATTCGATGGCAGTGGCGAGCGGCCCTGGGTGGAAACCGATGCCACCGCGCCACTCAACGTCTACGGCGAGACCAAGTTGGCGGGGGAGCAGGCAGCCATGCTCTGCTCCCGTCACCTTATCTTCCGCACCAGCTGGGTGTATGCCGCTCGTGGTGCCAACTTTGCCAAGACCATGCTGCGCTTTGGCAAGGAGCGCAGCGAGATGTCGGTCATCAACGACCAATTCGGTGCGCCAACCGGCGCGGAGTTGCTGGCCGATTGCACTGCTCACGCGATCCGTACGGCGCAAACCAAACCTGAGGTGGCGGGTCTCTATCATCTGATCGCCTCCGGCACCACCACCTGGTTTGAGTATGCCCAGCTGGTGTTTGCCACAGCGAAAGACGCCGGTGTCGAATTGGCAGTGACTCGGGTCAACGCCGTCCCGACCAGCGCGTTCCCAACGCCGGCCAAGCGTCCCCACAACTCGCGACTCGATACCACCAAGTTCCAGCGCACCTTCAACCTGCGCCTGCCGGACTGGACTGTCGGTGTCGAGCGGATGCTGACCGAGATCCTCGGAAAATAAGAAAATAAAGATCGCGTGGGTATACGGTTTCACGCTTCAGCAGGGATAAAACGCAAAATGAGTGTTATGTAAGCGCGCTCAGTTTGCTGGGCTACATCATTCAAAGATAAGAAATCAAGCACGATGACCAAACGTAAAGGCATTATTCTGGCCGGTGGTTCCGGCACTCGTCTCTATCCCGTCACCATGGCCGTCAGCAAGCAGTTGCTGCCCATCTATGACAAGCCGATGATCTATTACCCGCTGAGCACCCTGATGCTGGCGGGGATCCGCGATATTTTGATCATCAGTACGCCGCAAGATACCCCTCGCTTCGAGCAGTTGCTGGGCGATGGCAGCCAGTGGGGCCTGAATCTGCAGTACAAGGTGCAACCGAGCCCGGATGGCCTGGCGCAAGCCTTTATTCTGGGGGAGGAGTTTATTGGTTCAGACCCTTGTGCCCTGGTGCTGGGTGACAACATCTTCTATGGCCACGATTTGCAGAAACAGCTGGAAGGTGCGGCGGCCAAATCCAGTGGCGCCACCGTGTTTGCCTATCATGTGCATGACCCTGAGCGCTATGGGGTGGTGGAATTTGATAAACAGGGAACGGCCATTTCATTGGAAGAGAAGCCGGTGGAGCCCAAGAGCAACTATGCGGTGACCGGCCTCTATTTCTATGACAACCGTGTGGTCGAAATCTCCAAGAGCCTGAAACCCTCCGCTCGTGGCGAACTGGAAATTACCGACGTCAACCGTATTTACCTTGAACAAGGTGATCTGTCGGTTGCCATGATGGGCCGTGGCTATGCCTGGCTCGATACCGGCACCCACGAAAGCCTGATTGAAGCGAGCAACTTTATTCAGACCATCGAACATCGCCAGGGCCTGAAAATCGCCTGCCCGGAAGAGATCGCTTATCGCCAAGGCTTTATCAGCGCCGAACAGGTGCGTGATTTGGCGACGCCACTGGCTAAAAACGCCTATGGGCAATATCTACTGAAGATGGTTGGTCATTAATCGTTATTGGTTATTGGTTGTTAGCTTTTCCTGACTAACGACTAACGACTAACGACTAACGACTAACGACTAACGACTAACGACTAACGACTAACGACTAGCGACTAACGATTAACGATTAACGATTAACGATTAACGATTAACGGCCCCGAACATGAACATCATCGACACCAATATCCCCGACGTAAAAATCATCGAGCCCAAAGTCTTTGGCGATGAACGCGGGTTTTTCTTTGAAAGCTTTAATCAGCAGCAGTTTGAAGCGGCCATTGGCCGCAGCGTGACGTTCGTGCAAGACAATCACTCCAAATCCAGCAAGGGCGTGCTGCGCGGGCTGCATTATCAACTGCCCCCTTACGCCCAAGGCAAACTGGTGCGCTGTGTCGCTGGCGAGGTATTTGATGTCGCCGTCGATATTCGCAAAAGCTCACCGACATTTGGACAATGGGTTGGTGTGCATCTGTCAGCAGAAAACAAACGCCAACTCTGGATCCCGGAAGGGTTTGCCCATGGCTTTGTGACCTTGAGTGAGACGGCGGAGTTCCTGTACAAGACAACAAACTATTATGCCCCTCAAAGCGAGGCCAGCATAAAATGGGACGACGCAGATATCGCCATTGAATGGCCGTTTGAATTCCAGCCACAACTATCTGATAAGGACTTGCATTTATCAATATCGTTTAATGATGTACAGTGTTTTATATAATTGCAGAGGATAAAATGAATATTTTTGCAACAATATTTACACGTTTTTCCTGTGTGCATTTGACAAAAGATGTGGGAATGATTCCAATGGAGGTTAGTCAATGTAATGGGTTTGGTAAATCACTGCTCATATATAGAGGGGAGGGAATAGATAATCCATACAAAGACAATATAAATTTAATTCCTGTTAAAGCGATTAGTAATATATCATATTATTTTAAAGTCTTTTCCATCATTATAAGAAATAATGTTTCCCATATTAATTTATACCATGTGTCTGCGGAAACATTTTTTTTAATTGTCCTGTTTAAACTTTTCACAAACAAAAAGATATATCTAAAGCTTGACATGTCTAGCGACTGGTTTGGTGAGTTAAAACATCAAACTGAATATTCTAAAAAAAAATGGGCCATTAAGAAAAAAATATTGTCGATGGTTGATTTGTCCTCTGTAGAAACTAAATCTGTCTATTTAGGATTGAGAACTATATGGCCTAATGAACGCTTGATTATTCTTCCAAACGCCATATCAAAGTTGACTATTCCTGATATAGTGCATCCTTTAAAATACAAAGAGCGAGATAGAACGATAATCGTTGTTGGTAGAATTGGAGTGCATCAAAAAAATCATGAAATGATAATTGATGCGCTTCAAATATCACGCTTAAAAAATGATTGGAAAATTAAATTTATTGGCCCAATTGATGATGAATTTAAATGTAAAATTGATGTCCTCAAAGAGCATCCTGATGCCAATTCAATAGAATTTCTTGGTAATATAGACCGACATTCTCTCATCAATATATATAGAAAAAGCCGATTTTTTCTTATGAGCTCTCGCTATGAAGGATTCTCTTTAGCGATGATGGAAGCTGCATATTTTGGTAACGTTATTATATCAACACCTGTTAGTGGTGTTGATGATATAACGGCGGAAGGAAAATATGGTGTCATTATCCCTCATGACAATGTAGTAGAATTAAGTAGTTTAATTAACACTATTACATCTGATGATGCATTTTTCGAGAAGCAGCATGAAGAGAAACTTAATTATATAAATAGCAATTTTAACCTTAAAGTTAAAATTGAAGAGATTATAAATGAAATATAAGTTTAATGCGCCATTTAACTATTCTTTAGCATACAACATTCTTAATGTAATATTTCCTATATTAACAATTCCTATTGTATTACGGGTTTTTTCAAACCAACAATATGGTGAGTATGTTTTCGTAAACGTAGTTTATCAGATTTTTAATGTGTTATTTGTGTTGTCTGTACAACCTTTTTTTATTCGAGACTTTATAAGAAAAATTGAATCAGGTATAAGTAAAACTGTATGCTTATCACAAAATCTGCAATTACAGTTATATCTGTCTTTATCATGTGTGTTTTTTTATATAGTTACAATGCTATTTCTGATACATATAAATGCAACCAGCATGGCGCTATCAGGAATATTTCTATTGCCAATTATTTTTTCTTTTATTAATTTCGAATGGTATTTCTACGCTACCCAAAGATATAAAGAAATATTTTACAGATCTCTGTTCGTAAAATTGATTACTCTAATAGCTATAGTGTTGTGCATAAATGATGAGAAAAAATTCATTGTGTATGCATCGATAATGTCTGGTTCTTATTTATTGACTAATCTCATAGGTTTTTTATATGTCTCAACTCATATACGCCCATCAGTTATTTTTGAAAATAAAATAGATTTTTTCGATTTTTTATTTAAAGCGAAAAGTTTTATTACAAATTCGTCGATTGGAGTATGCTATCAATATATAGATCAATTATTGGTTGGTCTTTTTCTTTCTAAGGGGGAGCTAGCTGCTCTTAGCATTTTAAAGCAACTCCTCAATGCATCTATTATGTTACCAACAACGGTGTGCCGATTGTGGATGCCTATATCAATAGCGAAGAGAAATAATATTGATGGCTTATCGTATATTAAAAACAACGTAAAGCTTTATGTAATACTTATCACATCTATTTTTCTTGGTCTGATGTTGGTAGGTGTCCCTGCATTAAATTTCATCGCAACAGATAAATATGCCTTTTCAATTATAGACGTTATTTTCTGTGGATTGTGCATGCTGGTTACTGCCTCCGCAGTATTTATTGATACACAAATAAGCATTCCAAATAATCTTGAAAAAATCACAACGTTCAGCAATTCAATCGTCTTAATTTGTTTTTCAATATCGATTGTACCGTTAACACTTGCTGTTGGCTATCTTGGTCCCATCGCCTCACTTACATTTTCGGAGCTATTGGGTGTCTTAAGTATGGGCTACATGCATATTTTTAAATATAAAACACATACTCATCGATATAAATAAATGAGCGAGCCATGAACATTAAATATTCTCTAATAGTTGTAAATTATGAATGCTCCGCTTACATATTGAAAATGATTGCATCATTATATCAATATCTCGGTGAGCGAAAAGATTATGAGGTAATCATTGTCGATAATTCATCGCAACATCCTGATTTTATTGATGTCGCTGATGGTTCAACAGTGAAATATATTAAATCGGAACGTAATGTAGGATTTGGTGCAGCCTGCAATATCGGTGTAAAGAATGCACTTGGTGATATATTACTTTTTGTTAATCCTGATATTATTTTTTTGAAAAATATACTATCCACATTAGATAGTCAGCTTGATTATTTAGACGATGGGAATGTATTGGGGTTTAATTTTGTCGATGAGTTAGGCAACCCAACTTATACCCATGGAAACTTCCCTTCTTTGAAGGGGGAATTATTAGAATTGTTTTTTGTTCATAGAATATCACCAAAATATTTTAATAATTATGCGATTGGAAAAATTGCCCCTCCATCTGACAATGGACTGTTATTAGATGTAGATTATGTGTGTGGGGGACTTTTCGCTACGTCTAGGATAATGTATGAAAAAACGAATGGTTTCGATGAGTCATTCTTCTTGTATTTTGAAGAGACGGAGTTGATGTGGCGATTTAAAGAAAGAGGAAAAAAAATAAAACTCTTGCTAGAGTCTTTCGCCGTACATATAGGTAGCGTTACTACATCGAATAATTCTGACTTTAAAATTATAAATATGGAAATTGGGAGGGCTAAGTTTTATAAATTAACACAAAAAAGCAAATCTAATATTGTCATGTTTTTCTTTATAAGAATGGCTAGGTTAATATCAATGGCGGTCATTAAACACAATCTAACATATATAAAGTCAATAAAAAAAATATATGATATTTCGTTTGGTAGTTAAGGCTAATAAGATGGTAGCTCACTCTCAAAATTAATGTTAAGTATAGAGAGTTCATTTAATTTCATATTATATTATATTATATTATATTATATTGAATTAAAGTTTATTCATCATCAAGCATCATAGGGTGTGAAAATGAAAGTATTGATTGTGTTTGGTACCCGTCCAGAGGCGATTAAAATGGCGCCTTTAGTTCATGCATTGGCTGCGGATAGTCGCTTTGAGTCAAAGGTATGCGTAACAGCTCAGCATCGTGAAATGTTGGATCAAGTATTGTCATTATTCGAAATAACCCCAGATTATGACTTGAATTTGATGAAGTCTGGTCAAACGTTAAATGATATTACTGCGCGCATTTTATTGGAGCTAAAATCTGTATTGCAGGAATTTAAGCCGGATGTAGTATTGGTACATGGTGACACAGCTACTACTTTTGCATCAAGTTTAGCTGCTTATTATGAGCAAATTGCGGTTGGCCACGTTGAAGCGGGACTGCGCACCGGCGATATTTATTCGCCTTGGCCGGAAGAGGCTAACCGTAAATTAACAGGAGTGTTAGCGACATATCACTTTGCTCCGACAGAAACATCAAAGGCTAATTTATTGCGAGAGGGGTATGATGAAAAAAATATATTTGTAACGGGTAATACGGTAATTGACGCATTATTGATGGTAAAAGAGAAGATTGAAAAAGATCAAGAATTAAATACAAGCCTTGCTGCGCAGTTCCCATTCCTAGATGAGGAGCAAAAGTTGATTCTGGTCACTGGGCATCGTCGAGAAAGTTTTGGGGGTGGGTTTGAGCGGATTTGCGAAGCACTTGCGATTACTGCCAGAGAAAATTCTAATGTGAAAATTGTTTATCCAATGCATTTAAACCCCAATGTTCGTGAACCAGTTAATCGCATTTTGGGAGGCATTGATAACATCATTTTGATTGAACCGCAGGAATATTTACCGTTTATCTATTTAATGATGCGTGCTCATATTATTTTAACCGATTCAGGTGGTATTCAAGAAGAGGCGCCATCGTTAGGTAAACCTGTTTTAGTGATGCGCGATACCACAGAGCGACCTGAAGCTGTTTCTGCTGGTACAGTTAAACTAGTTGGCACTAATGTAGATAAAATAGTCACCAGTTTGACTGAATTACTCAACGATACCGATGCATATCAAGCGATGAGCTTTGCACACAATCCATATGGGGATGGAGATACTAGAACCTTAATATTGAATGCTTTAAAAGCAGGCCACTGATTTTACGTAGAGATTCACAATGGCATTTATTAAATGATTTATTATTTGATACTCCCCTTTTCATTCTTTTTGATGTCTATCTTTGATAAATCAAAGGCAGAAAAATTTATTTTCCTTTTTCTTATTTTTTCTCTGATTTTATTTGTGGGGCTGCGTGAAGGAGGGACTGGTACAGGTGATTATTATGAATATATCAGGCTATATGAACAAATAAAAACATTTGATGATATATTTAACGTTAGCATGCATGCTGAAGTAGGCTTTAGATATTTATCCTATGTCGGGAATCAATTAGAATTTGATGGCCAATTTATAATTTTTGCAATGGCGTTTTTGTCAATATTCCCTATCGCTCTTGTTATATATAAATATTCTTGCTATCGAGTGTTATCATTGTTAATTTGGTATCCTTTTGTTCTTACGATGAGCATGCAAGCATCCAGAAGCTCAGTAGCAGCAGCCTTCGGCTTAATTTTTATAATTTCTTTTTTTAAAAGAAATTATTTTAGAGCGGTGCTTTTTTTTGCTTTGTCACTTAGTTTTCATACATCTGCAATTAGCTTGCTAGTTGTCTTCATGACGAGAATTAACCTTCAAAAGTTGCTTATTGCCATTCTGATTATCTTGTTGTCTTGTATCTTTATCAATCCATTAATATTGCTATCCAATATATTTGACACCATTGGGCTGGGGAACGTGTCCAGTAAAATAATAGGTTACATTTCATCGACTGATTATGGATATCCGATGAAAATGTATGATCCTAGAATTTTATTAAGTGTATTGGTTTGTTATTTTATCTGGCTTGTTAGGGGGAAAATCTATAATTCATTACATATTAATTTATGCAAAACTTTCTGCATCGGTATTCTGTTCATGCTATTATTTTCAAGTTCAACAATTATGTCTTTGCGTTTGAGTTTTTTATACTTAATCACAGGGGTCATAGTAATACCTTTTATCTGTGAGATTTACAATCAAATGTTTTATCAGCAAGTTAAAGTAAAAAGGGCAATGTCACTTTTTTTATCTTGTATTTATGCGGCATATATATCTGCGCTAGCATACACAGCGCAGCCATATGAGATATATTTGAAATAGGTTGATTGTATGTTAAAAATTATTTTTGTTGATACTGGGTATCCCATCAATACTAGAACGGAAAAATTTAAAAAGACGCTATCCAAAAATTTTAAATCCTTGGTTATAGCGTGGAGTAGGAATGCCAATGGTAAAATTAATGATGATACTGATGCTTATATATTAAGGTCAGATATTGGATATGGGCATAAACTAATGAAATTATGTTGTTTGCCAACATTTATTTTGCACATTTACAAAACATTAAAAAAAGAAAATCCTGATTTTTTGTTTTTAAGTCATTGGGATTCTCTTCTTTGTTTTGTTGTAGCTAATTTTTTCTTTAGATCAAAAGCTAAAATTATCTATGACTGTCTAGATTTACCAACATCACGCAACCCATTAGTTTTAAAAGTGTTGCTTTTTATCGAGAAACGTTGTTTAAAAAAAGTCGATCTTTTGATTTTAGCCTCAAGATATTACACTCAGTTATACAATCATAAAAATGTGATGATTTTTGAAAATTACCCATCTCGTGAAATAATAAATTCTTTATCAAATAGCCCGGCATGGTTAAGTTCATTGCAAGAAGAAAAAGCTAATGGTGTAAATTTCATCTCATGGATTGGTGTTGTTAGATATAGAGATGTTCTTGCTAATATGATCGATACAGTGCATTCTGTGGATGTTAAGATTTTAATATTTGGTGATGGTCCAGAGTTGCCTTTTTTAAGAGAATATGTAAAAGAAAAACAACTGATAGAGAAAGTTTTATTTTTTGGCAGATATTCACAAATGGACTTGCCGTATATATATAAAATTACAGATCTAGTTTGGGCAGCATACCCAACATTAGATTTTAATGCTGTATACGCTATTTCAAATAAGTTTTTTGAAAGCTCTCTTTTTTCTAAATCCCCCATAATTTCAAAAAAAACAATGATGGCACAGGAAATTCGTAAAATAAATGGAAGTGCTGTGATAGTTAATGAGTTTGATGTTGCCGATATTACTAATGAAATAAATAATTTTTTTTCCTCAAAAGAAAAAACATTTAGCAAATACACGCCAGATATTTTTTGGGAAGAAAAGACTGATGAGTTATTAAATAGAGTGAGTGCTATCTCTTTTTAATTATTTTTTTGAGTGTTATAGAGTTTGTTTAATGAAGGGAAATAAAACTTATCCCCCTGTCTTAGTTTCTATTATTATGCCTTCTTATAATTCTGCTGCAACTATTGCAAGCAGTATTAAGAGTGTGCAGCAACAAAACTACTCACATTGGGAATTGTTAATTACCGATGATGGTTCAACAGATGATACAGTGGAGCTAGTTCGTCAATTTTGCAAGGATGATCCGAGAATAACCGTCGAAACTAATTCGGTTAACTCAGGTGCAGGCTTTTCTCGCAATCAATCTATTAGACGTTCAAAGGGTAAATATATTGCCTTTTTAGATGCTGATGATCTTTGGTTGCCAAATAAGCTCAATACTCAAGTTCGATATATGGAACAAACAGGTGTGGTTTTTAGCTACACTGCTTATCAAAAGTTCTCTGATACTGGTTTTGGGGGGTAATAATGCCCCCTACTAGGGTAAATTATAACCAATTGCTACGTGGGTGTGTAATAGGGTGCCTCACTGCAATGTTTAATGCCGAAGTATTAGGCCGCCAAACCATGTTGTTAATTCGTAAGCGTCAGGATATGGGACTGTGGCTGAAATTACTTAAGCTTTGTGATGTCGCCCATGGTATACCCCAAGTTTTGGCTTATTATCGAACTGATAGCGGCATGACACAAAATAAGTTCAATGCTGCTTATTATCAGTGGCGATTATATCGTGATGTAGAGGGGTTAGATCTTATAAGTAGTATATGGTATTTCTTCTGGTATGCTGTGAATGGGCTTATAAAATATAGGAAGTAACAATGAAAATGCTATATATCGCAGGACATGTTGATTTATCTAATGCAGTATTTTGGGCTCCACATTATATCAAGAAATGTGAAATTATTTTATGACAAAGCAACATAGTGAAACTTTCTCTATTATCATGCCATGCTACAATGCGGCTGAATATATATCAGTTAGCATTATGTCCATAATTAGTCAAACTTATCCCCATTGGCGTCTGTATGTAGTAGATGATTGTTCAACGGACAATTCTTACGAGATTATTCAGGAAATATCCAAGAATGAACCGCGTATTGAGTGTATAAAATTATTAGTCAATAGCGGTGTGGCCGTGGCAAGAAATGCAGGTATTATGGCTGCCAGAGGAAAATATATTGCTTTTTTAGATAGTGATGATATTTGGGTTGAAAAAAAACTGGAGTATCAACTGAAGTTTTTAGAGTCTGGATATGACGTTGTTTGTAGTAACTATAAAGTATTTTCTGGTGAAATTTATAATACTCTCTCAATAAGAAATCATCCTGAAGAATTTAATTATAATGATATGTTGTGCGGTAACAAAATTGGAAATCTGACAGGTGTTTATAATCAGGTTACTCTTGGTAAAATATATCAAGAAAAAAAAGGCCATGAAGATTATATAATGTGGCTTGATCTGATTAAAAAATCAAAGCAGGCTTATTGCATTCAAGAGGTATTGGCTTACTATAGAGTTGCAAAAAAATCGCTATCTGGAAATAAATTGAGAGCAAGCATATGGCAATGGAATATATATAGGAAACAACTTGGTTTTAATGTATTTAAAAGTGCCTATTATTGGTTTTGTTATGTCAATAATGCTCTTAAACGTTGAACAACAGCATGGTAATTTTTATCATTTTTCCTAGGGGGATTAGTTGAAGTATCAACGCCGTCACTCACGCTGGTATGAGCGTGCTTTATTTAATCCTATTCTTCTATTGTTTTTTGGTGCAGTCGTCTCCGTTTTGGCACCTGCACTGGATCGTTGGGGATGGGAGTTCTGGCTCTCTTTAGATCCTGCCCGTGTGAATACATTAGTTGGGGTATTTATTACCTTTTTATTGATAGAGACCATGCTGTATCGCTTTCTGCGCTACCCCGGTGCTAGTCCGGCTGCTTATATGCTCCCGACAGTCACGGCGATGTATGGTTTATTAGTTGGGGTACTGCTTTTTACTCGTCTCGACTATAGCCGTCAGATGATCTTTGAGTCGTATTTACTGACCATGTTAGGTTGCTGGGCCGCTTATTTTATTGGCCGTCGCTATCGACGCTTAAAGTATGCGGTAATTCCCGTTGGTGAATATAAAACGCTGATGAATATTGATGGGGTTGAGTGGCGTCAGTTGGATAAACCCGATATGGGGGGAGTCAGATATGATGCCGTCGTTGCCGATTTAAGAGATCCTGCCTTGGAAGGTGACTGGGAGCGCTTTCTGGCGCGTTGTGCGCTCTCTCATATCCCCGTTTACCATATCAAGCAGGCTTATGAATCATTGACTGGCCGTGTAAAAGTGGATCATTTGCATGAGAACCAGTTGGGTTCTTTATTGCCGTCTCCACATTATTCTTTTGTCAAACGAGTGCTCGATATATTGGCCTCACTTATTGCTATCCCGCTGGTTTCCCCCATTATGCTGGTCACCGCCATTCTGATTAAGCTGGAAAGTCCGGGGTCGGTGATGTTTTTGCAAAATCGGGTAGGCAGGGGAAATAAGGATTTTTGCATCTATAAATTCCGCAGCATGTGCAAGGATTCAGAAAAGGCGGGAGCACAGTTTGCCCAAGCGGGCGATATGCGGGTGACGCGGGTGGGTAAAGTTATCCGCAAGTTGCGCATCGATGAGTTGCCGCAGTTCTTCAATGTGCTGAAAGGGGATATGAGTCTGATTGGCCCAAGACCGGAGCAGCGCGCCTTTGTCGATAAATTCGAGCGAGAGATCCCCTTCTATATGTATCGTCATATCGTGCGGCCGGGGATCAGTGGTTGGGCGCAAGTGGTACATGGTTATGCCGCCGATGCCGATGATACCCGTATCAAGATCGAGCATGATTTTTATTACATCAAACACTTCTCGCTTTGGTTGGATGTTTTAATTGTGTTCAAGACCATCCGAACCATATTGACTGGCTTTGGGGCTCGCTGATTATTCATGTGACTACTCCTACCTACT
The DNA here is from genome assembly GCF_027705305.1 of Aeromonas sp. QDB17. Taxonomy (NCBI): domain Bacteria; kingdom Pseudomonadati; phylum Pseudomonadota; class Gammaproteobacteria; order Aeromonadales; family Aeromonadaceae; genus Aeromonas; species Aeromonas sp. QDB17. The sequence continues at coordinate 324,124 of NZ_JAPDBP010000001.1, read as the reverse complement.
GGGGCTTGCAGCCAATTTGGGCAAGCCCTTTATCTATCTCGCCGTCAAAGTTACTTGATTGGAAGTTATTTTTCTCGGATGGGGGGATATAAGCCATTCGGCAGAACAATAACTTGACATCCATAACGTACAGATAATCGGATGATATTTGAGCCTCTTGCTATTACTGATGTGAAGCTAATTCGCCATGCCACCTATAAAGATGAGCGCGGTGAATTGATGGAATTATTTCGCCAGCACGAATTTGTAAACAACTGCGGTGATTTTGTCTTTGTGCAGGACAATCTAAGCCGCGCCCGTCAGGGAACGCTGCGCGGGCTGCATTATCAGGTTGAGCGGCCACAGGGGAAATTGGTGCAAGTTATTTCTGGCACCATCTTCGATGTGGCGGTCGATCTACGGGAGGGGAGCGCTACTTATGGGCAGTGGGTTGGGCAGCAACTCAGTGCCGATATGCCCATGTCACTCTGGATCCCCCCAGGTTTTGGGCACGGCTTTTATGTGCAAAGCGAAATGGCAACGGTGCTCTATAAATGCACCGACTATTACCGCCCCGAGTTTGAGCGAGCCATTAACTGGGCCGATCCCGCACTGGCTATTAGCTGGCCTCTTTTGGAAAATATGCCCCTGATCTTGTCTGACAAAGATCGTCAGGCGCCTTTTATTACTTCCCTGAATTGATAAGGAACCGAGAGTCGTTATGACCCCTAAAGAGATCACTACAAGCGTGGATGCCCCCTTGCCGCAAGGTTGGCAGACCGCCTCCGATGAAATCGATCTGCGCGAGCTGGTGCTGCTGCTGTGGCGCCAGAAATTGTTGATCCTGATCGTCACCGCGTTGTTTGCCGCAGTGGGGGTTGGTTATGCTCTGTTTGCACCTCAGCAATGGTCCGCCAAGGCGGTTATCACCGCGCCCAAGCCAGAAGATTTGCTACCGATGCAAAAGATATCGGCACAAGCCTCCGCATTGGGACTCACAGGATTTCCGGATGGAAAAAGTCTCCATCAGGAGTTTGTGCTGGAGTTCAACGCCTATGAAAACCGACGTGATTATCTAAAAGCCAGCTCCCTGTTCGCTGAACAAGTAAAAGAATTAGGGTTGGATGACAGGGCTAAGAGCCGTTGGCTGCGCGACTGGGGTCAACTGGTGACAGCTCAGCCTGTAGACAAGAAGGGCGAGGAGCCGGGAATAGCCATCACCTTTGCTGCCCCCACGGCAGAGGCTTCGCTGGCGATGTTGGAAGGATATGTCGGGTATATCGTCAAATTGCAACAACAGCAATTGATCCAGCGGCTAGATGCTCAACGTGATCTGCAACTGGAAGAGATGAACACGCGCTATACCGTGATGCAGGAGGAGGCCAAGCGGGCGCTGCAGCAGGAGATCTTCGAGATAACATTGGCGAGCAGCGTTGCCAAGGCGGCGGGTGTGAGTGCACCGCTGGAAAGGACCGGCAGCCAGGAACGTTTCTCCATCTTGCTGGGTTCCAAGGGCTTGGAAGAAAAACTGACCTTGCTGAAATCCCTAGATTTGGCACTCTACCAACCAGAACTGCAGCAGTTGCAGGCGCAGATGGCACGTTTGAAGCGCATCTCTCTGGATGGGATCAGCTTCCGTCCGTTTTCCTATCTGGATGCACCGGAAGAACCTCTTAGCCGTGACAAACCCAAGCGCCCTCTGATCGTGGTGTTGGCTACCCTGCTCGGCGGCATGCTGGGGGTGGGGATAGTGCTGGTACGCCATGCGTTTCGCAGGCCGGAACAGGTATAGTATTCATTCATAAGCAAAGGGGGCATAGGCCCCCTTTTCTTTTTCAGGCACAGTTTCAGGCATGGCAGAGGGACTGATCGGTATGAGCGAAAGGGGCGGCGAAAGATGATGGCTACGACGAGGAGCATGGCGATAGTCAGCGCGCTTTACTGGCTGCTTGGCATGCATTTCTTCATGCACAACCCGGGGGGCGCCGGGCTCTATCTGCCGTTCAATGCCTGGGGCTGGATCTTCGCCAGCCTGGTCATCGCCCTCGGCCTGTGGCAGGTGACGCTGCGCCAGCAGTTGGTGACGTCCCCCTTGCAGGTGGGGCTCTGGTTGGGGGGCATGCTGTTGTGGCTGCCGATGGCCTATCCCGGCTTTGAACTCAAGGATTACGCCATCCCCCGGCTGCTGGGCCTCTTCGCCGGCCTGCTGTTCCTCTCCTGCCTCTACCAGTGGCGACTGGATCGTTCGGCCCGCGACAGGCTGCTCTACCTGCTGCTCGGGGCCATCGCCATCGAGGCGCTGCTCGGCCTGGTGCAGTTCTACCTGCTGACGCCGGGCAACTGGATAGGCTACGACACTCAGGCCAACCGTCCCTACGGCATCTTCCAGCAACCCAACGTGATGGCCAGCTTTATGGCGACCGGGCTGTCGCTGGCCGTCTGGCTGGAGAGGCGGGGACAGGCCAATGCCGGGCTGATGGGGCTGCGCTATGGGGTGATAGTGGCCGCTAGCGTGCTGCTGGTGGTGCTGCAATCCCGGGTGGGTCAGCTGGGTGGTCTGCTCTCCCTGCTGTTGCTGATGCCACAGCTCTATCGCCAGCGGCTGCTGGGTCGGACCCTGGCGCTGGTCGGGCTGGGTATTGCCCTGGGTCTGCTCTCCCTCTATGGATTCTCGGGGGCCAAGCGAGGGCTGGAGATCTACCAATCCGGCGGCATGAGATCCATCTATTGGCCCTATGCCGCCAAGCTGATCGCCGAGGCCCCCTGGGCCGGCTGGGGCTACGGCAGCTTCGAGTCCGTCTTCCTGCAGCACTATATGGCCGACAAGGCGCTGAACCCGGCCATGGTGCAGATCGAATACAACCTCGACCACCCCCACAACGAGTTCCTCTACTGGGCGGTGGAGGGGGGGATAGCCCCCATGCTCGGCATGTTGCTGATGGGGGGCGCCCTGCTGTGGCGGCTGAGCAAGGCCGGTTGGCACCAGGGCCTGGCCCTGCTGGCGCTGCTGACCCCCATTCTGCTGCATACCCAGACCGAATACCCCTTCTACCACGCCATCGCCCTCTGGTGGGCCCTGCTGCTGCTCATCCATGTGCTGGATGCCGAGGTGGAGGAGGGGAGGCAGGCCGCAGGCCAGGCCAGCTGGCGGGAGTATGTCTGTCGCCCCTGGCTGCTGCTGCGCTTCGCTGCCATCGCCATTCCCCTGGTCGTGGTGCCCTTCATGCTGACGGCCATTCACACCGCCTGGGTGGTGACCAAGTACGAGCGCGGCGGCTACAAGGAGCCAGCCCTGCTGTTGCGGGTCGTCAACCCCATGGCCTGGCTGACCCGGGTGGAGTTCGACGTCAACGCGGTGCGGCTGGCGGTGGGGCTGCGGGCCAACAACCAAACCGAGCTAGAGGCCTATCTCGACTGGGGGCAGGAGTTTGTGCGTCACACCCCGCGGGCCAATATCTACGCCAACATGGTGATCGCCCTCAATGCCCTGGGGAGGCATGAGGAGGCCGATCGCCTGCGGGCCGAGGCCCTGGTGCTTTATCCGGGTGAGCCTTTGCTCACCGTGTCGGCCGCAAGAAAGGTGGCCGCGACCCTGGAGCGCAAGCCCTCTTCATGAGGGGCGTTTCAATCTGTCAACCATCACGGCCGCCTTTGCGGCCGTGATGGTTTTTGTGCCCGCCTCGTTGAAGGGGGAGGGGCTTGTTGCCAAAGAGGCTCCTGGCCATCCGTCCACATCGCCGCGCACCGCAGCCGTTTTGTTGTACAAGGTTGCAGCAAGGGTTTCATCGGCTCGCAAAAATGGGGTTATCTGCTGGACGGCGCAAGCGCCTTGGCTAAGATAACCGTCTTAACGTCTTGTTTGGCAAGGGAGTATGACATGGAGATAGTACTAGGCCCATTAGAGGCCCGCGTGATCGGCTGCCTGATTGAGAAAGAGATCTGCACGCCGGATCAGTACCCTCTCTCGCTCAATGCACTGGTCAATGCCTGCAACCAGAAGAGCAACCGGGAACCCGTGCTGGAGCTCGCCGAGCTGGATATTCGCGCCGTGATCGACGAGCTGATCCGCCGCCGTCTGGTGGTCAATACCGCCGGTTTCAACGCCAGGGTGCCCCGCTATCAGCATCGTTTCTGCAATACCGAGTTCGGCGAGCTGAAGTTCTCGGCCCAGGAGCTCGGCATCATCTGCGAACTCTTGCTGCGTGGCCCGCAGACCCCGGGTGAGCTGCGTTCGCGCACCAACCGGCTGTGCAGCTTTGACGATGTGACCGAGGTGGATGCGGTGCTGGCCACCCTCATCGAGCGGGGGCCCTATGTGGTCAAGCTGCCCCGTGAGCCGGGCAAGCGGGAATCCCGCTACGCGCACCTGTTCAGTGGCGAGGTGGATCTGCAGGCGCTGGCCGACGCGGCGCCCGCTGGCAACCTTGTGTCACCGGCGGCAGACAGACTGGCGGCGCTCGAAGAAGAGGTCGAGCACCTCAAGGGGCAGTTGCAGGGGCTGGAAGCCCGTCTGGCCCGGCTGGAAGGCTGAGCCAACAATCTGTTTCCAGAAGGCGCTGCGGCGCCTTTTTTGATGACCGCGCCCCTCCTGCGGCCCGTTGCCCGGTGGCAAGGGCGAGTGCCCTGTCAGCCCTGTCGCTCGCGTACCCATCAAAGGAGCTAGCTTTTTTGCACTATTTCGCGCTTAAGGGTCGAGCCGCCGCCGCTTTCCCGTTAAAATTCCGCCTTTGCACTTGCCCGTGAGTTCTGATGTCAGCCTTCACCCTCTCTTCAGATTGCCATGCCCTGCTGTGCGAGCTGCAATTGCAGCGCGCCGCCAGCACTCGTTACCTGCAAGACACCCTCTATGCCCCGGGCGCACCCGGGCGTGCGCTGCTCGACACCCTCGATCAGTTGCAGCAGTGGGGGCTTGTCCGTCAACGAACGGAGCAGCAGTGGAGTCTGACGGCAGAGGGAACCCTGACCCTGATCCTGGCGGTGCGTGCGGGGGAGTGCCCCATGCCGCAGTGGTCCCGCATCCCCTCGGTCACGGGCCTGGAGCGGGCACAGGAGGTGGTGCGCGAGCTCTGTCTGGGAGACGCGGGGCAGATCCCGGCCTATTACCAGAGTGCCGAACTCCTGAGCCTCCTGGATCTCCCCGATGCTCCCCGCCTGCTGGCAGGCTCCAGCCCCGCCTGGCAGGCCCTGCTGCTCGAGCACTTCGCCTTGCAGGCCCTGCTTGACGCAGAGCCTGACGAGGGCTGGCCGCTGGCTACGCTGGTCGCCTCCTGCTCCCCGGCGCTCTCTGGCCAGATCCAGGCTCGCGCCCGAGAATGGGAGTGGCTCTGCGGTTCCTTTGGCGGCGAGGTAACCACTCACTGGCCTGCACTGCAACAACTGGCGCAGCAGGGGGATGAGCAACCCCTGGCCGAGCGGCTGCTGGGGGCGCTTGGCCAGTGGCAGGGGCAAGAGGCGTCGCCCTGGCCCCGGATGTTCAGCGCCCTGCTCTGGCTCGGCTGGTTGCAACAGGCAGATCCGGTGCAGGGGAGCGAGCAGCGCAAGAAGTGGCAGCGCAGTCTGGGCCATCACTCCCCCCTGCTGGCCGATCTGCTGGGGCAGTGGGCCGGAGATCGCCACGGCCAGGCGGTCGGCCTGTTCGATACCCTGCAACTGCCGCTGGAGGAGCTCCACTGGGGTTACCTCTGGCTCGATCTCTGCGCCCTGGCGCGCCACGGCGAGCAGAGCCCCCAGGTGACCATCTTGCACAAGTGGGACCTCTCCCACGTGCTGGACGCCGAGCCCCGGCATCGACTGATGGCCTTCTGCCAGGATCTGCTGCGACTCCTGCTGGGCCGGGAGGCCGCCCATTGGCCCCTGCGCGCGTTGCGTCCTGCTCAAGGAGAGGAAGAGGATGCCACCGAGGGGGAAGGCAAGGCCCCCGCCTCGGCAAGCTGGCTCAACTGGCTGCAGGGATTGGGACGCTCGAGTGGGGTGCGCAAGCCTCGGGAGCGGCTGGTCTGGCTGCTCCACGCGGAGGGGCCTGAGCTTGAGTGCAAGATCCAGAAGCAGAGCACCAAGGGGGAGTGGACCGCCGGGCGAAGGGTCGATCCGGCCCTGCTTTCCACCCAGTACGCCAGCCTGCTGGACGAAGCTGACTGGGCACTGGTGCGCACCCTGCCGCGCAACATGGGCAAGCTGCCCCGGGATGCCTGGGTGCCCCTGGCAAACCATCCTCGCCTCTTCAATGCCAAGGGGCAGAAGCTGCAACTGGCCGTCAGCGCCCCCCTGCTGCAACTGGTACAGAGCGGGGAGGGCATGAGCGCCAGACTACATCCTGCTCCCGCCGCCCGCGGTGCGCACATCGTCCCCCTGGCTCAGGATTTGTGGCAGCTTATTCTGACACCGCAGGCGCTGCTGGACAGATTACCGGCCCTGGAGGCCATTCCGGCATTGCCGCCGGCCGGGCTCGAGGAGCTGCAACGCACGCTGGATGCGATCCCCGATCTCCCCTGGCACAGCCAGGTGGCGGGGCTCAGAGGCAACGCCGAGCTGGCCCCCTGGCCCGGCGTTCCCTCCGTCCTGCTCGACTGGCAGGAGGGGCAGCTCGTGGTTCAGCTGGTGACCCGGGAGGGGGACCTGCCTCCCTTGCCTCTGGGCAAGGGGGAGGCCATCGTGCGCCAGGGTATCCGGGAGTATCACTACTGGCAGCGGGATCTGGCTGCCGAGAAGGACGATGCCCAACGCCTTCGCAACCAGTTGCCCATCGGCCTGCCCGGCAACGAGTGGAAGCTGGACGGGGAGCAGGCGCTCACCCTGGTCAACGCCCTGCCCGAGCTGGTGGACGCCGGTGTGGTAGTGCACTGGCACCAGGACAGCGCCCGCCTCAAGAGCCTTGATGAGGCGGCTCTGAGCCTGCGCATCGAGCGGCGTCAGGACTGGTTCCAGGTGGAGGGCGCGCTCTCGCTGGACGAGCACCAGATCCTCGATCTTCGCCTCATCCTGCGCCAGCTGACCCCGGGCCAGCGCACGGTGCAGCTCGATGAGAAGACCAGCCTGATGTTGAGCGACAAGCTGGTGGATCGCCTCACCGTGCTCGGCGCCATGCTGGACAACGAGCAGCGCATCAACAACAAGCTGGCCTATCCGCTGGCCCGCCTGCTCTCCGTCATCACCACCGAGGGGGATGCCGCCTGGCAGAATCTCCAGCAGGAGTGGCAGCAGGAGGTGAGCTGTCCCCCCGAGCTGCTGACGGCGCTGCGGGACTATCAGAAGGAGGGGGTACGCTGGATGGCGACCCTGGCCCATCACGGCTTCGGCGCCTGTCTGGCCGATGACATGGGCCTGGGCAAGACCTTGCAGGCCCTCATTGTGCTGCGCATGCGTCAGCACCTGGGCCCGGCGCTGGTGGTGGTGCCCAAGTCAGTGGTCACCAACTGGCAGGAGGAGGTGGCCCGCTTTGCCCCCGAGCTCGAGGTGGTGGTGTTCGACCATCCCGCCGAGCGGGAGACCCTGATCCAGGGGGCCAGGGCCGGACAGATCGTCCTGGTCAACTACGGCATGCTCGGCAGTCTCTCCCAGGCGCTCAAGTCCCGCCGCTGGTCGAGCATGGTGCTGGACGAGGCACAGCAGATCAAGAATGCCGGTACCCAGCGCGCCAAGCTGCTGTTCCAGCTCGACGGGGATTTTCGCCTCGCCCTCTCCGGCACCCCCATCGAGAACCATTTGGGGGAGCTGTGGAGCCTGTTCAGCTTCATCAATCCCGGCCTGCTCGGGAGCCTCGGGGAGTTCAAGCGCCGCTTTGGCAAGGCGGTCAAGGATCCCCAGCACATGGCGATGCTGCGGGCGGTGATCAGCCCCTTCATCCTGCGCCGCCTCAAGCAACAGGTGCTGACGGAGCTGCCGGACAAGACCGAGATCATCCATCACATCAGCCTCTCCCCCGAGGAGCGTCAGCTCTACGAGGCTACCCGGCGCGAGGTGGTGCAGCAGGTGCAAAGTGCCGATGGCCGTGCCCTGATGCATGTGCTGAGCGGCCTGACCCGGCTGCGCCGACTCTGCTGCTCCCCCCAGCTGGTGATGCCGGAGTGGTCCCAGACCAGCAGCAAGCTGGACGAGGCGATGGCGCTGCTGGACGAAGCCATCGATGGTGGCCACCGGGTGCTGGTGTTCAGCCAGTTTGTCGATCTGCTGAGCCTGCTGCGCAGCCGTATCGAACAGCGGCAGTGGGACTACTGCTATCTGGATGGGGGCTGCTCGGCCAAGTCCCGTCAGGAGTCCATCCTGCGTTTTCGCCACGAAGCGGTGCCGCTCTTCCTCATCAGCCTCAAGGCGGGGGGCACGGGCCTCAACCTGACCCAGGCCGACACCGTGCTGCACCTCGATCCCTGGTGGAACCCGGCGGTGGAGGATCAGGCGAGCGATCGGGCGCACCGCATGGGCCAGACCCAGCCGGTGACCGTCTATCGCCTGGTGTGCGAGCAGACGGTGGAGGAGAAGATAGTGGCGTTGCACGACGAGAAGCGGGCACTGGCCGACGGCCTCCTGAGCGGCCAGTCCGAGGTGAAGGGGCTGGATGTGGAGAGCCTGCGGGCACTGCTGATGAGCTGACGGCGATGGGCTGTCGCCCGATGTGACAAGGGGAGCATCCGTGATGCTCCCCTTGTCATTTGTGGCGGTGCCGAGCCTGCGCTACCCCTGATAGAGGTAGAGGTGCAGCCGCTCTATGATGGGGTCACCGCCAATCTTGCGATCCCGGCGTGCCTGGCGGAGTTTGGGCGGGTAGTGGCCCAGATGGGTGACGGCCGGCTGGGTATCGGAGCAGAGCAGCAGGGGAAGGCTCGCCTTGATCTGCTGCTTGCGGGGCTCCCTGTCCTGCCAGAGCAGGTTGATCATGGGGTGGGTCTTGACCGGCCTGCGGATCCGCAGGGCGGCATCCGCCGGCAGGCGGCGAATGTCGTATACCTCCTGATCCACCATCTTGCTCCACTCTTCGTTGTCAAAGAGCGCCGGTACATACCGGCGGCTGCGCTCCAGCATCTCCAGTACCTGCTCCCGGCTGAGGCGGCTGATGCTCTGCTTGTCGGCCCAGGTGAAGCCCAGCGAATGCAGATCCCCCTGAAGCCAGGTCAGCTTGCGATAGACCTGCAGGGTGATGACGCCGGGCAGGGCGCCGTGCACCAGCTCGAACTTCTCGTCCCGCCCGCCCGCCGCCTGCACCATGGCCTTGAAGGCGAGCTTGTGCGCGTTGATCTCCTCGATGACGGGGGCCAACACCCTGGCGCAGGCGGCAGGAAAGCGCAGCCAGCCGGGCAGACGGTGGGTCGCCTTGGTGGAGCAGCCGGGGCGGGCGCTGTGGTCCTGAAAGGCTGCGAGGGTGGCGGCCAGGGCCGCCTCGCCCGAGAGATAGCCCACCTCGATGGCCTCGATGGGCTCATGCTCTTCCCCCTGGGCCACGGCCGGGAGGGGATAGACATGAGCCTCCAGCAGGTCGAGCTGGCCCAGTTGCCGGGCAAGGCGTGCCAGCGACGCCTCCAGCAGGGCCATCTGTTGACGCAGGGCGGCGGTGGGGGTAAAGGTGTCCATCGGCAGATCCTGTGTGTGTGCCGCTCCCTTGTTCAGCATGATATTGGGACAACGTGGGGAGGCAGCATGATAAACCACTGTATAAATAACCATACCAGTATGATGGCAGGGTGCCAAGTGTCCGGTGCCACCCTGACGATGGGGGTGACATGGGGGCATCCGGTTCAGGTTGCCTGTTCGTATCTTTTTGTTAAATAACGATCTTGTTGCGATCTATTTGTTAACAAACCCTGGTGGCCGAGAGTTTGCACCCTGCTGACTCGGCGTCGTGCCGTGCATAGCTAGCGTGGGAAAGTGCATAGTTAGAAGTGGGTGGCACAGGAGAAAATGCTGCCAGGCTGCCAGAGGGAAAGTTTCAGCATTATTTCATTTTAAAATCATATGGTTATGGTTATTGCCCTGGCGATATCAACCATTACTTTTACTAATGTCATGTATCAAAATTCGTCAATTGAGGCACCTCCCCGCCCTGACTAAGCTTTGCGCATCAAATCCGAGCCTTGCGCAGAACGAGAGAGAGGAGCCATATCATGGCCAACATGACTTATACCGAAGCCGGTTACCAGCATTCCAGCGAATCGAATCTGGTTGCTCGCGTCAAGATGACCGTCCTGACCTGGCTGGAACGCAGCCGCAGCCGTCGCCAGCTCTCCGAGCTGCCCGCCTACCTGCTCAAGGACATCGGTCTGAACGAAGCCGACCGCTATCAAGAGACCACCAAGCCGTTCTGGCGTGGTTGATCAGCCGGGCATGGATGCCTTGTTTTTCTGCTGATCCCAGGGGCATGCTGCCCATCCGTCTGCCGAAGGCATGCTGTCTTCATCTGCCGATACCCGTTCACCGCTTTCCCTCTCCCGTGTTTCCCCCCGCTTGATCCTGTTGCATGAGTTGTCACTCATTCTCGCCACTTTTGTATCCTTACTGTTTGAATTTGTTTAAAAACTGATTTTAAGCCCGGTTGCCTTGCGTATAATCCGGCCATGGCATTCCAGACTAAAGGGTGAGACGGATGATTCCCCAGCATGACTTTTTGGCCCTGACGCGCCGCCATGAGTGGCAGCTCGAGCCTTTCGCCTTCAATCTGACCGACGGTACCCGGGTGAGCGTGTGGGATACCGGCGTGATCTGCCTGGAACCCGCTTCCGAGGCGGGGCAACCCGGGCACAAGGACATCGTCCTCTCCTGCGGCATCCACGGCAACGAGACAGCCCCCATCGAGATCTGCAACCAGTTGCTGACCCGGTTGCTCGCAGAGGAGCTCAAGGTTCGTCACCGGGTGCTCTTCCTCTTTGGCAACCCCGCCGCCATGAACCAGGGGGTGAGGGAGGTGGAAGAGAACATGAACCGCCTCTTCTCGGGCGCCCACAGCAAGGGGGAGGGGCTGTGCAACCGGGAGCGCATCCGCGCCATGCGTCTGGAGCAGTATGTGAGCCGCTTCTTTGCCGACTCGGCCAGGCCCCGTTACCACTACGATCTCCATACCGCCATTCGCGGCTCGCGCCACGAGAAGTTTGCCGTCTATCCCTTCCCCCACGAACGCCCCCACTGCAAGGAGCAGGTACGTTTCCTCGGTGCCTGCGGCGTGCGCACCATACTGCTCTCGAGCGGCCCGACCACCACCTTCAGCTATTACAGCTCGCACCAGCACGGTGCCCATGCCTTTACGGTGGAGCTGGGCAAGGTGCGGCCCTTCGGTGAAAACGACATGACCCGCTTCATCGAGGTGCGCCAGACATTGCAGGAGCTGGTGACCCGGGATGAGGTGGCCCTCGAGCCATGGCGAGCCGATGACTTCACCCTTTTTGCCATAGATCGGGTGATCAACAAGCAGTCGGAGCAGTTCCGCTTCCTGTTTGCCAGCGATGTGGACAATTTCACCGAATTTCCCCAGGGTTTTGTGCTGGCAGAAGATGGGGATCGGCAATACAGGGTAGAGAAACCGCGGGAGGCGGTGGTCTTCCCCAACGCCAACGTGGCCATCGGACAGCGCACCATGCTGCTGGTGGTACCCACCCGTTTGTGGGAGTGAATTGACGCCTTTTTGTCATGCTGATCCTGCGCCACGGGCGGTGGCAAGCAGCATGGCGGTGATGGACGTGATCCCGAACTCGATATGACAGGGAGCCTGAACAGGCTCCCTTCTTTGTTTATGCTCGCCGAAAATTCCGATTACCTTCGAAAATAAAAGAAGTTTCTACTGGTCTTACCTGGATGAATCTCGTTGCCCTTTGGTTAACATGTTGTTTACATTTTAAATGTCACCTCATGGTGGTGACGCTGACAACGGCAAGGAGCCAGTTATGACCCATGTCGACATCCCCTTCCTTCGTTACCTCGATGAGGAGGGGCGCCCGGTCGCGACACTGCCGACCTGGCTGGACAAGGCGATGCTGCACACCTTCTACCGCAACATGGTGATGGTGCGCAGTTACGACAAGAAAGCGATAGCACTGCAGCGAACCGGCAAACTCGGCACCTTTCCCTCCCATCTCGGGGCGGAAGCGGTGGGGATCGGGGTCGGGCTCGCCATGCAGCCAGAGGATGTCTATGTGCCCTACTACCGGGACATGCCCACTCTCTACGTGAGGGGCGTGCCAATGGAGCAGAACCTGCAGTATTGGGGCGGCGATGAACGGGGCAGTGTCTTCTACAAGGCCGATGGCGAGTTGTCGGAAGACTTGCCCATCTGCGTTCCCATCGCCACCCAGATCACCCATGCTGCCGGCATCGCGGCCGCCTTCAAGCTGCGCAACCAGCCCAGGGTCGCCGTGGTGACCATCGGCGATGGCGGCACGTCCAAGGGAGACTTCCTCGAGGGGCTCAACTGTGCCGGTGTCTGGCATCTCCCCATGGTGATGATCATCAACAACAACCAGTGGGCCATCTCGGTGCCGCGCAAGTTGCAGTCGAGCGCGCCCACCCTGGCCCAGAAGGGCATAGGGGCCGGGGTGCGCAGCCTCCAGGTGGACGGCAATGACGTGGTGGCGGTCTATGAGGCGACCCGCGCCGCCGTCGAGCGGGCTCGCAGCGGCAAGGGGCCGACGCTCATCGAAGCCGTCAGCTACCGGCTCGGGGATCACACCACCGCCGATGATGCGACTCGCTATCGTGACGGCGCCGAGGTGGAAGCGGCCTGGGCCAGGGAACCGGTCAAGCGGCTGCGCCAGTTCATGTTTGAACGGGACTGGTGGGATGAGCAGCAGGAACAGGCACTGCTGGCAGAGGCGGGCCGGGAAGTGGAACGCGCCGTTGCCGCCTACGAGGCCATCACGCCCCAGGCGCCGGAGACCCTGCTCGATTACCAGTTTGCCGAGCTGCCGAAGGCCTATCTTGCCCAGCGTCAACGCATCATCGCCAAGGGCATGCAGCAGAGCGGGGAGGGACTATGAGCGATATCACGCTGCTTGAAGCGATCAATCTGGCGTTGCACCACGAGATGGCACGCGATCCTGATGTGGTGGTACTGGGGGAGGATGTGGGGGTCAACGGCGGTGTGTTTCGCGCCACAGTGGGGCTTCGCGATAAATTCGGGTTCAAGCGGGTCATCGATACGCCGCTGGCCGAAGGGCTCATCGCCGGAGTGGCGGTGGGCATGGCGACCCAGGGGCTCAAACCCGTGGCCGAGTTCCAGTTCCAGGGCTTCATCTTCCCGGGCATGGAGCAGATCATCTGCCAGGCGGCACGGATGCGAAACCGGACCCGTGGCCGTGTCACCTGTCCCATCGTCTACCGCTCCCCCTACGGCGCCGGCATCCATTCGCCCGAGCACCACAGCGAGAGCGTCGAGGCCCTGTTTGCCCATATCCCCGGGCTGCGGGTCGTTATCCCTTCGAGCCCGAAGCGAGCTTACGGCCTGCTGCTGTCGGCTATTCGGGATCCGGATCCCGTGATGTTCTTCGAGCCGGATCGCATTTATCGCTCCATGAAGTCGGATGTGGTGGATGACGGCATCGGCCTGCCGCTGGATGTCTGCTTTACCCTGCGTCCCGGCCGGGACATCACTGTGGTGGCCTGGGGAGCCTGCATCCAGGAAGTCATGCGGGCGGCGAACCTGCTGGCGGAGCAGGACATCCAGTGCGAGGTGCTGGATCTTGCCACCATCAAACCCCTGGACATGGAGAGCATCCTGACCTCGGTACGCAAGACCGGGAGGTTGCTGGTAGTACACGAAGCCTGTGGCAGTTTTGGGGTGGGGGCCGAAATCGTGTCCCAGGTGACCGAAGAGGCGATGACTGCCCTCAAGGCGCCGCCAAGACGCCTCACCGGCGTGGATGCCGCCGTCCCCTACTATCGCAACGAGGAGTATTACCTCATCACCGAGCAGGAGATCGCGCAGGCAGCTCGGCAACTGATGGAGAACCAGTGGCTATGACGCGCGACAGGTACGGATGCGCAAGTGCCTGGGCCACAGGGCTCCATGGTGTCTGTCAATGTTTGGTGATGTCCCAGCAGAGGGAGAGCAGGTCATGAAATTTTTCAAATTGCCGGATCTGGGCGAAGGACTGGTCGAGGCCGAGATCGTCGAGTGGAAGGTGAGCGCCGGTGATACGGTGCAGGTAGATCAGGTACTGCTGTCGGTGGAGACGGCTAAGGCGTTGGTGGATGTGCCCTCGCCGGTGGCCGGGGTCATCGCCAGATTGTGCGGGCAGGAGGGGGACATCCTCCACATCGGGGCACCGTTGGTGGAGTTTGAAGGGGGCGAGGATGACGGCACCGTCGTTGGCAAGGTCAGCGCCCATCAGCAGCATATCGAGGATCATTTCGTGGTGGGGGCCATGGCGCCCGGCGGTACGTTGGTGCAAGCCATGCCAGCGGTCCGTCTGCTGGCGCAAAAACTGGGGCTGGATATCGACAAGGTCAAGGGAACCGGCAGCGCTGGCATGGTGACCGAGCAGGATGTGCAGCAGGCGTTCGAGGCCCAGCAGGAGAGCGGCAACGAATTCCTGAAAGGCTCGCGCCGGGCCATGGCCAAGGCGATGGAGCTCTCGCACCGGACTGTGGTGCCGGTGAGCATCACCGACGAAGTGGACTTGCGCCACTGGCGCCCGGATGAAGATGTGACTGTGCGCCTTATCAAGGCGATGGGCGTGGCGTGTCGGGCCGAACCCTCCATGAATGCGTGGTTTGACGGAGAGACCCTGTCGCGGCGTCTGTTCAGGGAGGTCAATGTGGCCATCGCGGTTGACTCCAAGCATGGGCTCTATGTGCCCGTGATGGAGAACGTGGCTGAACGGGACTCGGCTGACATACGGCAGGGACTGGATCGGATGATCGCCGATGTCAAGGCCCGTGCCGTGCCGCGGGAAATGCTGCAGGGGGCAACCATCACCCTCACCAACTTTGGCGCCATCGCTGGCCGTTACGCCAGCCCCATCGTCACACCACCCCAGGTGGCCATCATAGGTGCGGGCAAGTTGTTCGAGAAGGTGGTGTTCATCCACGGTGAGGCGCGCCCGGTGCGTGCACTTCCCTTGTCGATGACGTTTGACCACAGAGCCTGCACCGGTGGAGAGGCGGCTCGCTTCCTCAAAGCCTTGGTCCAGGCACTGGAGTCGGCACAGGTCTGACCCGCTGTACCCCGCCGCTGGCGGGGTACAAATTTGTTTGCGTAATCGACAAAGGCACGTATAATGTTAACCAGCTTGAAAAGGCGATAGTTATGTCAATGAATATGATGTTTTACATCTTTTCCTGTTGTTCATAAGTAATCCCGTTTTTTGAGCTTTACCCGCTGAAAAGCATAAGTAATTATTTTGAATACAGGTTTAAAGATATGTCTAACATGATCACCGGTACCGTTAAGTTTTTCAACGAAACCAAAGGTTTTGGCTTCATCCAGCAAGAAAACGGCCCGGACGTTTTCGTTCACTTCAGCGCCATCCAAGGTAACGGCTTCCGTACCCTGGCTGAAGGTCAGCGCGTACAGTTCTCTGTGACCCAAGGTCAAAAAGGCCCGCAGGCTGAGAACGTAACTGCTCTGTAATTCTTGCAGAATTTAAGAAAGCCGTGGTACCTCTGGTGCCACGGCTTTTTGTTTTCATGGCTTCTCAATACGCGTCATGACCCTGCTCTCCTCCCTCTTGCTGACCGTGGCGTTGACCGGTCAGGCCAGCCCGCCAACGCCGGATCCTGCGGTGAATGATGCCGTGTCCGTGTGCCAACAGTTTGTACATGTTCGTCTGGGAAACGCGGTGAAACCCGATGAGATCAGGGTACAGCCGGTGCCAAAACGGGCGGGGGAGTGGCTGGTCGATGGCAAGATAAAAGGACCCGAAGGTCCTTTGCTGTTTGCTTGTCTGCTGCGACAAGGAGAGCGCTGGGAGTTGCTCAACTTCTCGCTCTGGGCACCACAACCGCTCAATTCGGCTTGAGTGCGACCAGCAGGTGTTGGAGATGCTCCAGCATGGTCATGCCGAAAGGGGTCAGATAGCCGCCATCTGCCGCGGTGATCAGGCCCTGGCTGTGCAGGCGCGCTGCCGCCTGGCAAAGCGCTTCCGACATGTCGCTGCGCAGCTTGATCCCCAGGCTCATGTTGGCCGGATCAAAACACGCCAGTATTTTCAGCTCATTCACAAAATCGTCAGAAACCTGGTTGATCCCACTCATGGATGCACTCCTTACGCTAAAGATGTATGCAACCTAGCATCCCCGGTGCCTCTTTAGTGGGCGCTGGCTCAAACAATTAGCCTTTATCGGGGCCGCTCTGGTTCAAACGCTGCTTTTTTGGACGCTATCTATCACCGGTCCGGCTGGACGCAAACGCCCCCAGCAAGGCAAACATGCTAGAATGGCACCCTCGTTCACCCTCATGACCAGGCGTGATGCCAGGTCATCTTGTTCAAGGCGCGTCTCATGATCACTGTCACTCTGGTCTCTCTGCTGCACTCTCTGGGTCCCCGTTTTCCTGTTTATGCTCCCTCCTTGCTGCTCCCTCTCCTAGCGCAACATCAAGGAGATCTCTGGCTGCCGGCCATTCGTGGGGAAGACGTGACAACCCTGCGTCAGCATGGCAAGGATGCCCAGAGTCTGGCTACCTTGTCGGCAGGCTGGTGTGAATTCGCGGCCCAGAGCAAAGAGACGCCGGAGCTCGATGCGCTGGCAAGTTACGATGAGGAGATGCTGGACAACCTGCAGATGTACTGGCGCCACCCGAGCAAGATAAACAGCCCGATCACCGATAACCTGTTCGAGCTGCGCCGCGAGGTGGTGGACGAGGCCCATGGCGGCAAGCTGGTTGCTGCCTGGAGTGCCGCCCAGCAAGCACGGCTTGAGCAGATCATGGTGGGGGTCGCTGCGGGGCGGGATCAGCTCTGCTTTGTGGAAGTGGAGTCCGCCTATTGGCTGAGGGAGCGACTGGGTGAGACCGCGGGACTCCGGCTGTTGACCCCCGAGCTGGGGTGAGGCGATGGAAAGACGGATGACCTATTACTCCTGCTGGACAAGGGGTCGGCAAGATGTGAACATGTCGCCCTTTATTGAACGAGAGACTTGACCGATGAGCTATGAACTTAGCGACACCGAGCGCAATGCCGCGCTGCAACTGAACGCCGATTACCGCTTTGATCACTTCATCAGCAAGCTGGTCGAGCACGAAGAGCTGTTTGTCCTGACCGACGAACACGGCGTCATGATGCTGACGACCGAAGAGGAAGATTGCATCCCGGTATGGCCGCATCCCGACTACGCCAAGGCCTGGGCCGAAGGGGAGTGGGCCGAGTGCAAGCCGCAGTCCATCACCCTCAAGGTGTGGCTGGATCGCTGGGTGGACGGCATGGAGCAGGATGATCTCTGCGTGGCCGTGTTCCCGACGCCGGATCAGGAAGGCATTGTGCTGGACCCGGCCGACGTCGCCGACGCCATTGCGCAAAAGCAGGCCAAACGCAGCTGAATGCCCTCTGCCTGGTGCCATCCCGGTTGTAACAAAGACCCCGCCAATGTGCGCAATGCTGTTCAGATAAGCACATTTTTGACTAATTATTCATAAATGCGACTTGAGTTGGGGGAGCAAGGCTGTTTCCAGTCGATGTTCCTTCAGCCTTTATCCAGCGTGGCTTGCAATAGAAAGAGGGAGGCATCATGCCTCCCTCATTTTTTAGCCCTGATACTACGTGGACTGGAACTCAAATTCTCTTAAGTGAACAGCATTGCGCCAATGTGCGGGGTCTTTTGTTTTAGGGCTGACGGTGCCAGCTGCCCTATTTTTGCTGGTAGGTGGTATCCGTGATGGTCACTGGCGGGAAGGTCTGCCCCCCTTTGATGGCGGCCCGGGTCTGCGCCTTTGCCGCTTCGTCAATCCAGAGCAGGCCGCCAAAGCTGTAACCCGAGTTGGAGCCGTCGAGGGGCCAGTAGAGCAAGTCGCTCTGGGGGGTTGCCGGCACCTTGGGCAGGCGTATCCAGCGCCAGGCGCCGGCCCGGGTATAGGGCACCTGATAGGCGGGGACGAAGCTGGCGAGCTCATAGAGTCGCTCCTGGATCTGGCGGGAGAGGTCGGCCTTCTTGCCGAAATCGAACGCCTTGTCGTATTGCTCCACCAGGGCCGAGATCCTGTCGTCATCGATGTTCATGATGTTGTTGGTCTGGGGCTTGTTGGCATTGACCCTGTGGAAGTGTTCCCAATAGGCGGGATAACGACCACCGCTCCAGGCCATCCAGGCACTCTGGTGTTTTTTCTCCAGCATGGATTTGAAGCCGGCAGACGCATCCATCAGATTGAGCTCGAGGTTGAGCCCCGCCTTTTTCGCCTCTTCCCGCAGCAGGGTGAGACGCTGGGCATGTTCCGCCGTGGTGTAGGTGATGCTGAGGGAGAGGGGCTGGTCCTTGTCGTTTCGCAAGATGCCATCCGGTCCGGTCTTGGTAAAGCCCGCCTTGGCAAAGAATTCGCGAGCAAGGGCGGGATCGAAGGGGCGCGCCTTGAGGTCGGTATTGGTGAACTCTCCCTGGCCCGAGCCATAGGTGTTGAGACGCTGGTAGTCCCCCCGCAGCAAAGTCGCGATCATCTTGTCCAGGGCGAGGGCGTGCTGGATGCCGAGTCTGACGTCGAGATTGCTCAGCAAGGGATCGGCGGTGTTGAGATAGAGCCCCATGGGGGGCTGAGGCGTCTGGTTGTAGAACCAGAGCCGCTCGATATAACCCTTCTCGAATTCGGCGGTCTTGCTCTTGTCGTGCCACCAGTTGGGCATCACGAGGGGGAAGGTGTCGAGCTCACCGCGCAGGAAGTGCTGCCAGGCGATGTTCTGATCCCTGAGCACCTTGATCTCGATGCGATCCGGATTGAAGCGGTGCTGGAAGTAGCGCTCGTCGTTCCCCCACCAATCCTTGACCCGGTCGAAGGTAACCGACTTGCCCTTCTTGAGCTCGCCAATCTGGTAGGGGCCGGTGACCGGCAGCACCTTCCAGTTGTACTCCTTGACCCAGTTGGCGGTCAGCTTGATGGCGTGGCTGGGCTCCGGGGTGAAGGGGAGGGCTTCGAGCAGATCTTCCCGGCTCTTCTCGGTGCCGCTGGTGATGGCGAGGGTGTGATCGTCAAACTTGGTCACTTCGCTTATCTGGGTGCTGTAGTAGTTGTTGTACCAGGGGTCGTTGATCTCCTTGCTGCGCATCATCTTGAGGGTGAAGACCCAGTCGTCCGCAGTGACGGGCTGGCCGTCCGACCAGCGGGCCTTGGGGTTGATACGAAAATAGAGCGTCTTGTTATCCGCGCCGAAAGCCCACTGGTTGGCCAGCATGGGGATGGGATTGCGCGTCACGGGATGGGTGCTCAGGAGCGGCAGGTTGGTCTCGCGCACGTAGGCTGCAAAGCCGCCGTTGGAATCCGGCCCGTATTTGCGCAAGGTGAGCGGAAAGCTCGACATGAAATCCCGGAAGGTGCCGCCTCGCTTGGCCTCGGGGTCTGCATAGACGGGATCGGTGTCGTTGTTCTCCCATTTGAGATCTGCCGGCAGGGTGGCACTCCAGCCGAACGGGCTCCAGCAGAAGGGGAGCAGCATGGCCATGACCCGCATGATGCCTGGTAAAGAGGGGATGATCGAAAATGACGGATGACGCATGTCCTTGCTCTCCTGATGATGGCATCCTGCCGAAATAACGGGGTGGGCCCAAGAGGGCCTGACCCATGATGGGAAGTTTCCCGGGCGAGGTCAATCCTCGGTTTGGGTCTTCAAGAAGCGCATCTTGCCCCCCAGCAGATGCACCACGAAGCCGAGCAACACCAGACCCGAGCCCAGCCATTGCAGGGGAGTGGGGTGTTCATCGAGCAGCAGGGCGGCGGCCACCATGCCGACACAGGGAACCAGCAGGGAGAGGGGGGCAACCTGGGCCACCGGATAGCGCATCAGCAGCCTCCCCCACAGGCCATAACCGAGCCAGGTGGCGATAAACGAGAGATAGAGCACGCACAAGACGCCCTGCCAACGGATGTTGAGCAGGCTGCTTGCGATGAGTTCGGGCCCCTCGAACAGCCAGGAGAGCGCGAAGAAGGGCAGGATGGGCACCAGCCCGCCCCAGGCGACCAGGCTCGGCAGAGAGGTGCGATAGCGCAGACCTATCTGGCGATTGATGACGTTGCCAAGGCCCCAGCAGGCGGCTGCGCACAGCGTCAGCACAAACCCGATGAGGGTGAGGTTGCCCTCGCCATGGGTGGCAATGAGATAAAGACCTGCTCCCGCCAGCGGCAGTGCCACCCAGTGGTGGGGCTGCCAGCGCTCTCCGAGCCAGATCATGGCGAACAGCAGGGTGAAGACCACCTGGGATTGCAGCACCAGGGAGGCCATGCCGGCGGGCATGCCGAATTTCATGGCGCAGAACAGGAAGGCAAACTGGCCCAGGCTGATCGCACCGCCATAGGCCAGCAGCCAGCGCCAGGGCATGGCAGGCCTGGGGACCAGCAGAATGGCCGGGAAGACGACTCCGACGAAACGCAGTGCTCCCAGCAGCAGTGGGGGGATGCCTTCCAGCCCCCACTTGATGGCGACGAAGTTGAGTCCCCAGCAGAGAATGACCAGGGCGGCCAGACACTTGTCCTTGGTTTGCATGCGGCATCCTTGTTTGAGCGGCGCCCGCACGGCAGGGCGCCGAAGGGGTCGAGCATACCTGCTACAGGGTGGGCACCGTCAAGGGCGCAGGTGTCTACCTGCACACCGGGCGAGCGCGGGCTAAGCTAAAAAGTGAGCGCCCCGATTGACGGGTTGGCGTCGATGGCTAACCGGAGGTATTCCATGAGCGACCATACCCTGCTGCCCCATCTTAAATGCGAAAGGGGACTCCCTCCGACGTAGGTGGGAGGGGAATTTCGCCGGGGCGTCAGCCCCGCTGGTTTTGAATGTATTGCTTGATCACCTCCAACGGTGCTCCGCCGCAAGAGCCCGCAAAGTAAGAGCGTGACCAGAGTACGGGTTTGCTGTAAGCACCTCTCAAGTCCAGAAATTCATTACGCAGTCGCCTTGATGTGACCGCCTTTAACGAGTTCACCAGTACCGATAGCTGCACCGTTGGCGCGTACTCTATCAGCATGTGAACATGATCAGCCTCTCCGTCACACTCTTTCAGTTCCGCACCAAAATCTCTGCAAACCTCTGCCGCACACTGACCGAATGAAGCGTGATGCAGATCCCCCAGTATCGGCTTTCGATACTTGGTAATAAACACCAAATGTACGTGCAAAACGTAGGCCGCATGGCGTGATTTATTAATTTTAGTGAATTGCATTCTGTCACTCAATCGGGCTTAATAGATATGGCGATAATGCTACACACTGAGCGCTAAATGCAAATTCTGAAAGCCTACAAGTTCCGACTCGAACCGACAGCCCAACAAGCGCAACGCCTGCGCCAGTTGGGCGGTTGTGCTCGTTATGTCTGGAATCACGGGCTGGCAGAAACCAAACGCATTCTGGATGCTGGCGAAAAACTGCCTTCTGCCTTTGAGCTGAACAGGATGCTCACCAGTTGGAAGAAAGACCCAGAAATGGCCTTTCTGGCCGAGGCATATACCGACAACCTCCAGCAGAAGCTCAAGGATTTGCATGGCGCGTGGATGCGCTACTTTGATAAGAAACTCGCCGCCAAGGCACCCGTATTCAAGAAAAAAAGCGACAACCGCGACGCTATCCGGTTCGTCAACTTCGACAAGTATTGCCGCCTTGAAAAGGGTCGAGTGAAGCTGCCTGCCGGGCTGGCGTGGGTCAAGTTTCGCCAGTCCCAGCCAGTTGAAGGGAAAATTAAAAACGCGACCGTCAGCCAAGCAGCCGGGCACTGGTATATCTCCTTTCAGGTCGAGCAGGAGACGTCCGAGCCAATTCACCCCTCCGGCTCAATGGTCGGGCTGGATGCGGGGATCGCCAAGCTCGCAACCCTGTCAGATGGCACGGTGTTTGAGCCCGTCAACAGCTTCAAAACCAATCAGACCAAGCTGGCAAGGCTCCAACGCCAGTTGAGCAAAAAGGTAAAGTTCAGCAGCAACTGGAAGAAACAAAAAGCCAAGATCCAGCGGCTGCATTCACATATCGCCAATACCCGCCGCGATTACCTTCACAAGGTCACAACGACTATCAGCAAAAACCACGCGATGATCGTCATTGAGGATTTGAAGGTTGCCAGCATGTCAAAATCAGCAGCGGGCACGACCAGCCAGCCGGGGCGCAACGTCCGGGCAAAATCAGGGCTGAATCGTTCGATATTAGATCAGGGCTGGTTTGAGCTGCGCCGCCAGCTCGAATATAAGCAGGCATGGCGAGGCGGTCAGGTGTTGGCGATAAACCCGGCCTACACGAGCCAGCAGTGCGCCTGTTGTGGGCATACTGCGAAGGATAACCGCCAGACGCAAAGCCAGTTTAAATGCGCTGCGTGTGGTTATGAGGCGAACGCCGATGTGAACGGCGCTCGCAATATTTTAGCGGCGGGACACGCCGTTTTAGCCTGTGGAGGCGTGGTGCAATCAGGCCGCCCGATGAAGCAGGAACCCGGTACTGCGCGAGCAGCTATCACCCAGTAATGGGAATCCCCCTCCTGTGACGCGAAGCGCTAAGGTGGGGGAGGATGTCAAGGTGAAGACTTGCGCCGCGCGGTGCGCTGGCTCAGCGAACACCATTGCCGCGAGCAGCCGTCAACAAGCCGGACAGGTTAGACGAAGTTGGCCAGGTTGATGCCAAACTCCTTGGGGTCCACCGTGCTCTCTATGGTCTCTTGAACCCCTTTCTTAGCGAGATCCAGCCACTGCACATCGAGATAGTGTCGACGACCGGCGTGATAGATCACCTTGACCACGGGCTTGAGCGGTTGTTGTTCATTGCGTTGCATTACGACAGCCAAACGTTGGTTGGAGAGCTGCACCAGGGTGCCCACCGGATAGACCCCCATGCACTTGATGAATTTGGTCACCAGGTCGGCATCAAAATGCAGATCAACCCCCTTGAGCAAAATGCGAAACGCCTGGGTAGGCTGCATGCCTTGTTTGTAGACCCTGTCTGCCGTCACCGCATCGTAGACATCGACGATGCCACTCATGCGGGTGTAGAGGGAGAGCTGATCCCCCTTGAGGCGCCGCGGGTAGCCGGTGCCATCGATCCGTTCGTGATGATTGGAAGCGACTTCCAGCATGATGGGGGTGATGCCGGCGGTGGCGGCCAGGATGTCGTGGCTGTGGATGACGTGCTCGCGCATCACCTCCAGCTCCTCATCGGTGAGCTTGCCCGGTTTGTTGAGCACCTCGTCCGGGGTCATGATCTTGCCCACATCGTGGAGCAGGCCACCGAGGGTCAGCTCCTTGAGCACGCTGCGATCCAGCCCCAGGTAGCGGCCGAAGTTCGCCAGGAGGATGGCGACATTCATGGAGTGCTCCATCAGGTAGGCATCCTTGGCACGGATCCGCGCCAGACAGAGCATGGCATCGCCGTGGGTGAAAATGGTATCGACCATCTCTTCGGCCACGGCGGCAAGGGGCGTGATGTCGATGGGCTCTCCGGCCTTGAGATGGCGAATGAACTTGCCTTGCAGTTCGCGCGCTTCCTGATAGAGCCGACGGATCTTGAGCTCGCGCCCTTCACTACTGCCGATCTGACGAGAGGAGCCCGCCCCGTTTGTCACCACATCCGCCGGGCTTGCCGTGCCCCCTCCCGGCAGCTTGCTGCGGGCAAGATCCACCCGCACCGTCAGCACGCCGCGCCGGATCAGCGCCTCCACCTGTTGAGGGTTGGTCACCATGCCCGTCTGGGCAATTTCCATGGCGCCGGTCTGGCTGGCAATGGCAATGACATACATGCCAGGTTTCAACTGGCTGACGGGGATGATGGGGTGAGACTTCGTCGGCTTCATGGGTACATCCTGGGCTTATTATTATGTGTGATGTCGGTCTGCTGACGGCAGTCTATCACTGGCACATCATGGCGTCAGGCGCCATCTTGAGTCCCTGTCGCTTAGTACTGGTGTTGTCGGGTCTGACCGATATAATGTCGCCCCCAATCATGATGGATTCCGAGGTTTTTGCATGCGGCTCGACAAATTTCTTTGCGATTGCTCCGATTTGACCCGTTCCCAGGCGGGCAAGCTGATCCGTCAGGGGGAAGTGCTGGTAGACGGCGTGCTGGTCAAGCAGCCCGCCTTTCACATCAATGAGCAACACCAGATCGAGTTTGACGGTGTGACCTTGACCCTGAACCTGCAGAATCGCTACTTCATGCTGCACAAGCCGGAAGGATATGTCTGCTCCAACGAGGACCCGGATCACGCCACCGTGTTCCACCTGCTCGACGAGCCGGCCATGGGCAAACTGCACGTGGTGGGGCGCCTCGATCTCGATACCACCGGGCTGGTGCTGATCACCGATGACGGCCAGTGGTCCCATCGCATCACGTCGCCCCGGCACGAGTGCGCGAAGACCTACCATGTCTGGCTGGCTGATCCCGTGAGTGAAGAGGCTATCTCGCTCTTTGCCGACGGTATCTACCTGCGCAACGAGAACGACAAGACCCGCCCTGCGGAGCTGGAAATCCTGGACGAGCGGGAAGCACGCCTGACCATCCACGAGGGCAAGTATCACCAGGTGAAGCGGATGTTCGCCGCCATCGGCAACAAGGTGATCGGGCTGCATCGGGAACGCATCGGCGATCTGGCTCTGGACGATGAGCTGGCACCGGGGGAATACCGGGAGCTGACCGAAGAGGAAGTGGCTCTGTTCTAGGGGCGCGATCGCCTCTCTCCCTGTCCGGCACGGGGGAGCATCGGCGGCTCAGTGCCGCCGATGGGCGTGTTGGTCCTTCCTTCTTGCAGGAGAGACGGGGCTCAGTTCCCCATTCCGAGCACCAGGGCCGTGCCCAGGGTGGCGAGTAGGGCACCGGCCCAGGCGGGGAGCGAGGGACGCATCCCCGAGTGCCACCACAGCAAGGGCAGCAGAATGACCGGCGTGGTGGAAGACAAGATGGCCACCATGCCCACATCTCCCTGACGCAGTGCCACCAGGATCAGGGTCATTCCCAGCGTCATCGCCAGAAATCCGTTGATGCCTATCATGCCGAGCACTTGCCGGTTGATGGGGTTGTGCGGCATGGCGAGCGGCAGGCGCAGTGCCCGCAAGACGCAGTGTGCCAAGAGGGCGCTGCCCATGCGCACGCCGGAAGCGCTCACCGCGTCCACGGTGCCGCTCATCATCACCGGCTTGGCGATGATGGCTCCGAGGCTCTGGCACAGGGCTGCGGTGAGGCCAAGGGCTATGCCGACCACGAGGCGGCCGCGCACCTGCTCCCATTCGTTCTGCGGGTTGTCGCCACGACGACCAAACAGGATGGCGAGCATGACCCCGGCCAGGACCAGCAAGGCGCCCGGCAGGCGCCAACCATCGAGCTGCTCGCCAAAGAGCCAGAGCCCGAGCAGGGCGGAGAAGAGGGCGTGGCAGGAGAAGAGCAGACCGCTGCGCCTGGGGCCGAGTCGGTTCATGCAGGCAAAGAGGGCGGTGTCGCCGACGAAGATGCCGATGAGGCCGGAGAGGGCCAGCAGGGGAAGGGCGCTCTCGGTGAGGGTCTGCCAGCCTCCCGTCACCAGACTTGCGCTGGCCAGCATCAGGCTGACCAGGAACATCCGCCAGCGGCTGTAGGCAAAGGCCCCCAGATGGCGAGCCTGTTTGACGGAGATGAGGGCGGCGATCGCCCATAAACTGGCGGCAGCCAGCGCCAGCCATTCGTAACCCATAAAGACCCCTGAAACGGTAGACGACAACCGGACCTACAGGCGACATATCACCCCGGGCCGATTGCTTACGGGGCAGGGGAGCGTGCCTTCTTGCTGTCGCACGCACCCGTGGCCGCTATGTCGTCATAAAACCATGAAAAAAATAGCCCGGAAGACTCCCTCTATCGGGCAGGCCCGATACAATACGGGCCGTCTTCGGGGATAACAAGCGCGGCATCATGCATTCGTTTCCAGGCGCGCCGCCGGCCTTCTCTCTATTGCAGTCAAAAGAATTGAACGAGGTTAATGTATGTTTTACCGTTTCGCCGTCAGGCCAGCCCGTCGCTGGCTATCTCCCTTACTGCTTGGGTTGATGGCGGTGCCGCCGTCACTGGCTAGTAGCGTGGTTGAGCAGACTTACATTTCAGATAGACAAACCCTGGTCAAAGGCAATGGCGCCGAACCCGAGTCCCTCGATCCGGCCCTGATCCGCTCCGGCTTCCCAGGGGAGGTGGTGCTGGTGGACCTGTTCGAGGGGCTGGTGAGCGAGGATGGACAGGGCATGATAGTGCCCGCCCAGGCCCAGCGCTGGGAGACCAGCGAGGATGGACTGGTGTGGCGTTTCTTTCTGCGTCCCCAGCTCAAATGGTCCAACGGCGAGCCCCTCACAGCCCGGGATTTCGTCTACGCCTGGCGGCGGCTGCTGAATCCGGCGCAGGCTTCCCCCTCCGCTGGCCTGTTGCTGGCGACCGGCATCAACAATGCCCAGTCCATTTATGCCGGTGCGCTCGATCTCGATGCCCTGGGGGTGGAGGCAGAAAGCGACCAGATCCTGAAAGTGACCCTGGAGCGTCCCGTTCCCTATTTCCTGCAACTGGTCAGCCAGCGTCCCTTCGTGCCGGTCAACGAACGGGTCATCACCCAGTTTGGCAAGCAGTGGACCCAGCCAGGCAAGATGGTGAGCAATGGCCCTTACAAGCTGGCGAGCTGGGTGGTGAACGAGCGCATCGAAGCCGAGCGCAACCCCCAGTACTGGGATGACGCCCATACCCGGATCCAGCGGGTGACCTACCTGCCGCTCGCTTCCCAGCATGGGGAGCGGCTGCGTTACGAAGCGGGGGAGATCCAGCTCACCAACAAGGTGGCGCTGGAGTACTACCAGAAGACCATGCAGGAGGCACCGGAGCGGATCTGGGGTTTGCCGCTGCTTGGCACCTATCTTTATGCCTTCAATCTCAATCTCCCTGAATTGCAGGATGTGCGGGTGCGCCAAGCGCTCTCCATGGCCATTGATCGCTACCTGCTGACCGAGAAGGTGAGCGGCCAGGGAGAACGTCCTGCCTGGTCATTGCTGCCCGCCATGCCAGGTTATGACGAACTGGATATCCCCCTCTCCCGGGAAGACCAGTCAACTCGGTTGGCCCGCGCAGCCGCGCTGTTGGCCCAGGCAGGCTACAACAGCGCCCATCCTCTCAGGTTGACACTGACCTACAACACGTCGGAGAACCACAAGAAGCTGGCTCTGGCGGTGGCGGCCATGTGGAAACCGCTGGGGGTAGAAGTCTCCCTCAACAACATGGAGTGGAATGCTTATCAGGTGGCCAAGAACAGTGGTGATTTCATGCTGGCTCGTTCATTTTTGTTTGGTGATTATGTCGAGCCGTCGTCCATGCTTGGCAGTTTCCGCTGCCAGGATCCCCAGAACGAGAGCGGCTACTGCAACCCCGTCTTCGATGGTCTGCTGCAGCAGGCCTCCGAGACCCTGGATGCCAACGTTCGGTCCGGGATCTATCATCAGGCCGAGCAACTGCTGATGGAGGAGGTGCCCGTCATCCCCGTCTATCACTACAACCAGATGAGACTGGTGGACCCGGCACTGCGCGGCTTGCCGAGCCGCAACCTCAAGGGCGCCATCGCCACCAAGGATCTCTATTTCAGCCAGCCATGAGGAGTGTGGAATGAAGATTGCTATTATCTCGGATCTGCACGGCAGTCTGACTGCCCTCGAGCAGGTGCTGGCGCAACTCGCTCCCTGGCAGCCTGATCACTATCTGCTGCTCGGGGATCTGCTCAATCACGGGCCGCGCAATCCGGTGCCGGCGGGGTATGATCCTGCTGCCGTGGCTGCAAGGCTCAACCAGCTGGCCCCCCGCATCATGGCGGTGCGTGGCAATTGCGATTCGGAGGTGGACCAGATGCTGCTCCACTTCCCCATCACGGCGCCCTACAACCAGCTACTGGTGGATGGGCGGCGTTGGTTTGTCAGCCACGGTCATCTCTATGAGCCCAGCAACGTGCCCCTGCCTGCAGGGAGCCTGTTCATCAGCGGTCATACCCATGTGCCTGTGCTATGTCAGGAAGGAGAGATGATCCTGATGAACCCGGGGTCTATCTGTTTTCCAAGGAGCGAGTGGGTGGCCAGTTATGGGCGATATCACGAGGGCCGCATGAGCATTCATGCCTGCAAGGATGGAGAAACCCTGATGCAGCTGGTGCTCTGACTAGGGGCCCAAAAGGAGAGGAAGCCCGAAGGGGGAGAGGAGATCAGGCCTTGATCCCGAAAGAGCGGGTGCCTGAGCGGGTATTGCCTTTGGCGTCATAGGTCAGGGAGCTGCTGTCTCTGAGCTTGCTGAGGAAGCTGGCGAGACGGCGATTGGAGACAATACTGAGTTCGAGCAGACGTCCGTTGAGATTGTTCTGCTCCTGGCAGGCTTCCAGCTTGGCTTGAAGGGCCTGCAATTGGGTCGGGAAGGCGCTCAGCTGTTGCTTCAGGTCGGGTAGCTCCGCCAGAGTCTTGTCCAGCGTCTCGATGGCCACCAGCAGTTGCTGCTTGCGATCGGCGAGTGCCGGCAAGGCAAGGGCCCGGTGAGCCTTGAGGAGGTCGAACTCCTCTGCCAGCAAGCCTTGCATCTGGGAGAGGTTGTCGTCCTGAGCGCGCAGCAGCGAAGGGAGGTCCATCATCCCAACCGTTTATCCAGATCGGCTTCAAAGCTGAACATCTTTCTGGCCACGGTTTCGCTGTTGACCTTGTACTCCCCACTGGCCACGGCCTTCTTCAGGCTCTCGACGCGGCTCTCGTTACCGGTGGAGGCGGTGTTGAGGGTCTTCTGCATCTGCTGCGCCTCACTGGTCAAGGAGACAGAGTCGCTCTTGACGGTGGTCGCACGGCTGCCCTCGCTGGAGGTCGCCGGCTTGGTGGCTACACCTTGACTGCTGCCGCTGTTTTGCAGGCGGTTGTTAGCCAAGTTGTTGATATTGTTGATAGCCATAAGGTTTACCTTCGTCTGCTTTACTGTTCGCTTACCTGTGTATCGGTGACGGCGGTCAGAACTTTAGAAAAAAATTGCGCAGTGCATTCATGTGTCAGAATGTCACAATCACGGAGCCCACTGCACTGACCTGGCCTTGCACCGTTCTGCCCGAGCGCGTGTTGACAAGCCGGATCATGTCTCCGAAGCTGCCATCTTGCAAGGCGCGGGCCATGGTTTTGATCTGCATGCTGCTGTTTTCGGCGCTCAGGGTGACCTGGTCCCCCTTGCAGACCACGCATACCTGGGTGAGCCTGATTGGCTGGCCCGGTTTGAGCTCACGCTTGCTGCGTACCCCGATGAGGGCGGTCGGGTCGGTAAGGTAGTCGCCACGGATCAGGGTCTGGTCCTGGTATGCCAGGGTCAGCATGGGTTCACTCAGAATGTCCCCCTTGGCAACCGGGACGGTGACGGTGACATAGGGTTTCTGGATACTGACCCGGACCGGTAGATAGAGATCCCAGGATTTCTCTCCCTCGCACTTGAGGTAGACGGTGGTGTTGCGACGGATCTCCATCCTGGCGGGGAGGGAAATGGTGAGGGCATCTTCGCAGCGCGTGAGGGGGAGGCGCTCGTCAATGGTACCGGCCTTGACGTCGGCCTGTGCATCGAGGGGAATATCGAGCTGGTCGAGCACGAACGCCTGTGCCTGTTCTTGCAGATAGTCGGTGACCTCGGACGCCATGGCGTGAGACAGACTGCAAAACGGCAGTAAGATAAGGAAAAGTCTACTAATCATTTTTGCTTACCGGTCGATAAGTTATTCACGTATACCACCGTAGTTAACTATGCTTGCTCCAGAATTATTCGATTGTTGAAACAACGATGATCTGATGCAAGCCAATGTGCATGCATAATGACATGCACGATCAGTGCCAAGCATTTTTAGGGAGTGTTTATGGCGAGTATTCTGGACTCGGTCAACCAGCGAACCCAGCTAGTGGGACAAAACAGGCTGGAGCTGCTGTTGTTTCGTCTCAATGGACGTCAAAGATTTGGCATCAACGTATTCAAGGTACGCGAGGTGCTGCAGTGTCCCCCTCTGACCGTCATGCCCAAGCTCAACTCCTGCATTCGCGGCGTGGCACATATCCGTGGCCAGACCATCTCGGTGATCGATCTCAGCATGGCGATGGGCAAGCGCCCCATCCAGGACCTCTCCAAGTGCTTCATCATCATCTCCGAGTACAACCGCTCCATTCAGGGGTTCCTGGTCCACTCGGTCGAGCGCATCATCAACATGAACTGGGAGTCCATCCTGCCGCCACCCAAAGGGGCCGGTCGCATCAACTACATGACGGCGGTGACCGAGGTAGATGGTGAGCTGGTGGAGATCCTGGACGTGGAGCGCATTCTCAACGAGATCTCGCCGGTCTCCACCGAGGTGTCCACCGAACTGGTGGAAGCAAGCGTGGAGCGCAATCCTCACGGGCGTCCCGTGCTGGTTGCGGACGACTCTTCGGTGGCGCGCAAGCAGGTTCAACGGGCACTGGAGGCTATCGGGGTACAGTGCGTGCTGGCCAAGGATGGACGGGAAGCGCTCAACATGTTGCTGGAGATGTCCAAGAACGGTCCCATCAAGGATCAGATAGCCCTGGTCATTTCGGACATCGAGATGCCGGAGATGGACGGTTATACCTTCACCGCCGAGATCCGCAACAATCCCAACCTCAAGGATTTGCATGTTATCCTGCACACTTCCCTCAGTGGGGTGTTCAATCAGGCCATGGTGCAGAAAGTCGGAGCGAACAATTTCATTGCCAAATTCCAGCCGGATGAATTGGCCAAGGCCGTACAAGGCGCTCTCTAATCAAGAAGAACAACTGCATGAAGACACTTTCGGACGACTTATACAGGCAATTCAGCAATTTTCTGGCGCAACAGAGCGGCATAGTGCTGGGTGACAACAAACAGTATCTGGTCAAGAGCCGCCTGTCGCCCTTGATGACTCAGTTTGGTATCGAGAGTCTGTCTGATCTGGTCACCCGGGCGATGAACGTGCGCGAGCGGGAACTCAAGATGGCCGTGGTGGATGCCATGACCACCAACGAGACCCTGTGGTTTCGCGATACCTATCCGTTCCAGTTGCTGAGCGACAAGATTTTACCCGAACTCGGCAAGAGCGGTCGTCCCATCAAGATCTGG
Source organism: Aeromonas sp. QDB17 (assembly GCF_027705305.1). NCBI lineage: Bacteria > Pseudomonadati > Pseudomonadota > Gammaproteobacteria > Aeromonadales > Aeromonadaceae > Aeromonas > Aeromonas sp. QDB17. The sequence goes on along the minus strand of NZ_JAPDBP010000001.1, from coordinate 292,977 downwards.
TCCGCCGCCTCCTCGTCCGGGCAGGAGCCGTACTCCATTGCCATGACGGCGCTGGAGCAGCAGGTCAAGCGACCGGGCACCCTGCCGGGCGGGGTGCAGATAGTGGGGACCGACATCTCCAGCACCATGCTCAACCAGTGCAAGGAGGGGGTCTATGACAGCCTGGCACTGGCCCGGGGCCTCTCCCCCGAGCGCAAGCGGCTGTTCTTCGAGCCCTGCGGCGACAACAAGATGCGGGTATCGGAGCGTGTCAGAAAATTGACCAGCTTCCGTCCCCTGAACCTGCTGGAGAGCTACAGCCTGCTCGGCAAGTTTGACATCATCTTCTGTCGCAACGTGCTCATCTACTTCGCCCCCGAGGTGAAGTCCAAGATCCTCAACCAGTTCGCCGGCAGCCTCAACCCTGGCGGCTATCTGATGCTGGGGGCCTCGGAGTCCCTGGCCGGTCTCACCGACAAGTTCGAGATGATCCGCTGCAACCCCGGCATCGTCTACAAGGTCAAATAACCCTCCTTATATCCCTCTTTGGCACACCTCTTGCTAAACATTCGTGAAGCAGGAGGTGTGCTATGGCAATTTCATTCGACAAGGCATTTGGTGTTCACCAGTACACGCTGAGCGTGCGCGCCAAGCGTGCCGAGGTGTTGTCCAGCAACATCGCCAATGCGGATACACCGGGCTTCAAGGCCCGTGACATCGACTTCTCCCAGGCGCTGCAACAGGCCCAGAGCCGGCAAGGGTTCGGGCTCAGCACCACCAGCGAGAAGCACTTCGCCTTGCAGATGGATGCGCCCGGGTCTACCCAGTACCGCAATCCCCTGCAACCGGATACCGGTGACGGCAACACGGTGGACGTGCAGCAGGAGCGCAGCGAGTTTCTGCGCAACAGCCTCGAATACCAGGCCTCCCTCGAATTCATGAACGGCAAGATAAGCGGCCTGCTCAAGGCACTGAAAGGAGAGCAAGGATGAGTTTGTTCAAGGTCTTTGACATTGCAGGCTCCGCCATGAGCGCGCAGTCCGTTCGCCTCAACACGGTGGCGAGCAACATGGCCAACGCTGACAGCGTCAGTTCCAGCGTGGAAAAAACTTACCACGCCAGGCGGCCAGTCTTTGCCGCCCAGCTGGATCAGGCCATGTCCGACAAGCAGGCCTCGGTCGGGGTGGATGTGAAGGGCATCGTCGAGAGTGATGCGCCCCTGCTCAAGGAGTACAACCCGAATCACCCCATGGCGGACAAGGATGGCTTCATCTTCAAGCCCAACGTCAACATGGTGGAAGAGATGGCGGACATGATAGCGGCGTCGCGCAGCTACCAGACCAACGTCCAAGTGGCCGATGCGGCCAAGAAAATGTTGCAGCAGACCCTGGGTCTGGGCAAGTCCTGACAGAGGTGAACCCGGATGAGAGTGACCCGTGATCGCCTGCCAGGCGGCAACAATCGGCCCAGTGGGCACGCCCTAGAGGGGGGAGCATAAGTGGCAGATACCTATGACAGCCTGCTGGGCGTGAACCGGACAACGTCGGCCCAGACCAGTACGGTCAACACCAGTACCCAGAAAAAGGAGCTGGATCAGGAGTCCTTCCTGAAGCTGCTGACCATGCAGCTCTCCTATCAGGATCCGTTCAAACCGGTGGACAACGCCCAGATGCTTTCCCAGATGACCTCGATGTCGACGTCTCAGGGGATCAGCAGCCTCTCCACCCAGATGGAGAGCCTCAACAGCCTGATGACCTCCAGCCAGGCGCTGCAGGCCTCCGCGCTGGTGGGACAGAACGTGCTGATCCCGTCCAACACGGGTTACGTGGAGAAGGGGGGGACCCTCACGGGGGTCATCGCCACCGGCGATGGCGGCAGCAACATCAAGGTGACGGTGAAGGACGAGAGCGGCCAGGTCATCAGGGAGTTCGCCATCGAAGGGAGCCACAAGGGAAACGTGGCCTTCGAATGGGATGGCAAGGACAAGTCCGGCAACCAGGCCAAGAGCGGCAAATATTCGATAGAGGCGCATGCCACCGTCGACGGCAAGTCGGAGAGCGTCCCCGCCCTGACTTACGCCAAGGTGGAGAGCGTCACCCTGGGAACGAGCACCAACCCCAGCACCCTCAAACTCAAGGGACTGGGTGGCATCTACCTGACCGATGTATTGGAAATTGGCGCGACGACCGGCAAGACCACCACCCAGTCGGCTTCGTCCTCTAACGCAGTGATCTAAGGAGAAAGACATGTCATTCAACAATGCCCTCAGCGGCATCAATGCGGCTCAAAAAGACCTGAACGTCACCGCGAACAACATTGCCAACGTCAATACCACCGGCTTCAAGGAGTCCCGTGCCGAGTTTGCCGACGTCTATGCCAACTCCATCTTCGTCAACGCCAAGACCCAGGTCGGCAACGGGGTGGCGACTGGCGCGGTAGCCCAGCAGTTCCACCAGGGCGCGCTGCAATTCACCAACAACGCGCTGGATCTCGCCATCCAGGGCAACGGCTTCTTCGTGACCTCGGACGGCCTGACCAACCTGGATCGCACCTACACCCGTGCGGGCGCCTTCAAGCTCAATGAAAGCAGCTACATGGTCAGCAACTCCGGCGGTTATCTGCAGGGGTACGAGATCAACTCTGATGGCACCCCCAAGGCGGTGAGCATCAACGCTACCAAGCCCATCCAGATCCCGGACAAGGCCGGTGAGCCGGTGCAGACCACGACGGTCGAGGCTGGTTTCAACCTGCCTTCCAGCACGAAAACGCTGATGGATGTCAATGCCTCCAAATTCGATCCCACGGACTCGACCACCTACTCCTCCTCTACTTCCGTGGTGGTCTATGACTCCCTGGGCGAGCCACACACCATCACCCAGTACTTCACCAAGGAAGCGGATCCGGCCGATCCTACCCAAGCGGCGGTGCCGACTGCCTGGCGTATGTACCTCTATGAAGGGGACAAGCCCATCGACATCGTAGGCGGTACGGCCACCACCATGGCGACCGGTCTGAGCCAGGCTCCCCTGAGCGCCCGGGTGACCTTCGATGCCTCCGGCAAGATGGTCACACCCACCACCCCGGCGGTCATCAAGACGGAACCCCTGGGGGCGACAGGGGCCGGTATCATCACCAATGGCGCCGATGGCACCCAGGAGATTGAGTTCAAGCTTGGTACCGTGACCCAGTACGCCTCCCCCTTTGAAGTGAGCAAGCTGACCCAGGACGGCTCCACCGTCGGTCGCCTGACCAAGGTGGAGATCGGGGCGGATGGCATTGTCTCCGCCACTTACAGCAACGCCACCACCGTCAAGGTGGCCATGGTGGCCATGGCGAAGTTTGCCAATGCCCAGGGGCTCACCCAGGTCGGCGACACCTCCTGGCGCCAGTCCCTGCTCTCTGGCGATGCCTTGCCCGGCACCCCGAACTCCGGCACCTTCGGCTCCATCAAGTCGTCGGCACTGGAGCAGTCCAACGTGGACCTCACCACCGAGCTGGTCGATCTCATCACTGCCCAGCGCAACTTCCAGGCGAACTCCCGTTCCCTGGAAGTGAACAGCTCCCTGCAGCAGAACATACTGCAGATCCGCTAAGACGGCGGGTAGTTGGCAGGGGCGCTTCGGCGCCCCTTGTCATTTCCGTCCCGCCTCATTTCCTCCTTTCATTCCGTCTTCGTCATCTCTATTGGCATTCAACTTGCAGTTGAGCTGTGAGAGTCATCTGTTTGACGGAGGATCCCATGGATCACCTGCTTTACATCGCCATGTCCGGGGCCAAGGAGAACATGAACAGCCTGGCTGTTCGTGGCAACAACCTTGCCAACGCCAACACCATTGGCTTCAAGTCCGACTTCGAGCAGGCGCGCAGCATGCAGGCGTTTGGCGAAGGGCTGCCCACGCGGGTGTTCGCCATGACCGAGCGGCCGGGCCAGAACCTGCAGCACGGCATGCTGATGACCACGGGTCGGGATCTTGACGTTGCCGTCGATGGGCCGGGCTGGATTGCGGTGCAGGATCCCAACGGTGCGGAAGCCTATACCCGCATGGGCAACCTGCAGCTCAATGCCACCGGCAATCTGCAGACTTCCACCGGTCTGAATGTGGTGGATGATGCCGGTCAGCCCATCGTGCTGCCCCTGCCCATGGAGAAAATTGAGATCAATCGTGACGGTACCATCAGCGGCCGTCCCGAGGGGGCAGCCGCCAACCTGCCGGAAGATTTCCAGCGTATCAAGCTGGTCAACCCGGCGGCAGATGCGGTGGAGAAAGGCCAGGACGGCCTGTTTCGCCGCAAGGATGGCCAGAATGAGGCCGCGTCTGCGGATGTGGGCCTGATCGCCGGCTCCCTTGAGGGGAGCAACGTCAACGTGGTCGACGAGATGACCAACCTTATTCGCTTGCAACGTCAGTTTGAAACTCAGGTCAAGATCATGAAGACCGCCGAGGAGAACGACGAGGCACAAACCCAGCTGCTGCGTATCAGCTAATCAAGGAGCACCCCATGAATCCTGCACTCTGGATCAGCAAGACCGGCCTCGATGCCCAGCAGACCAACATCTCGGTCACCTCGAACAACCTGGCGAACGCCAGCACAGTGGGCTACAAGAAGGCGCGGGCCATCTTCGAGGATCTGCTTTATCAGAACATCAACCAGCCTGGCGGTCGCTCCTCGGCGGACACAGAGCTCCCTTCCGGCCTGATGCTGGGGGCGGGGGCCAAGGTGGTCGCCACCCAGAAAAACCACAGTCAGGGCAACGTCCAGACCACGGACAACTCCCTTGACTTGATGATCAGCGGTCGCGGCTACTTCGAAATCCAGCTGCCCGATGGCAGCGCCGCCTATACCCGTAACGGCCAGTTCACCCTGAACGACGAGGGGACCATCGTCACCCCGGGCAACGGTTACCCGCTGCAACCAGAGATCCAGATCCCCGAGAACGCCCAGAGCGTCACCGTGGGGGAGGATGGCCAGGTCTCCGTCCAGCTCAAGGGGGATGGCCAATCCCAGGTGGTGGGCCAGATCAACACCACGGACTTCGTCAACCCCACCGGCCTGCAGCCCATGGGGGAGAACCTCTTCCTCGAGACCCAGTCCAGCGGCGCCCCCATTCAGGGGACTGCCGGTGCGGACGGGCTGGGGGTGATCAAGCAGGGGATGCTGGAGACCTCCAACGTCAACGTGACCGAGGAGCTGGTGAATCTCATCCAGGCTCAGCGGGTCTACGAGATGAACTCCAAGGTCATCTCCGCCGTCGACTCCATGATGTCCTTCCTGACCCAGCGGACCTGATGAAAGGAGTGTCATGATGAAAGCCATATGGATGCTGGGACTGCTGACGCTGGCGGGTTGCACCAGTACCCCCAATACCGCCAAACCGGATGACCCGGATTTCGCCCCCGTCTACGGGGAGTCGGAGCCGGTGTCGGTGCGCCCGACCGGCGCCATCTTCCAGCCCGAGCAGGTCAACGGCATCTACTCGGACATCAAGGCGCACCGGGTGGGTGACATCATCACCATCCAGTTGGCGGAGTCGACCTCGGCGTCGAAAAAGGCCAACACCCAGAGCGGCAAGGACAACAAGCTGGCGCTCGACCCCGTCACCCTAGGTGGCGTGCCGGTCACGGCGGGGCCCTACGATCTGTCGGCCTCCATCGGCCAGAACAGTGCCTTCAAGGGGCAGGCCAAGGCGGATCAGAGCAACAGCCTGCAGGGCAACATCTCGGTCAGCGTGGTCAAGGTACTGCCAAACGGCAACCTGCTGGTGCGCGGCGAGAAGTGGATCATGCTCAACAATGGCAACGAATACATCCGTATCACCGGTCTGGTGCGCCCGGAGGACGTGAGCTCGGAAAACAGCGTCTCCTCCCAGCGGGTGGCCAATGCGCGTATCTATTACGGCGGTACCGGGGATCTGGCGAACACCCAGGAACAGGGCTGGCTCACCAGCTTCTTCAACGGCCCCTGGTGGCCCATTTAAGACTCAAGAGTCCGGGGCGTTCACGGGCCCTAGATCAGGAAGGTTTTGTTAGGAGATGTCATGAACCGATTCCGTCTGCTTGCCCTGCTGTGCTGCCTGCTGCCCTTCGGGCTGGCGCACGCATCCCGCATCAAGGACCTCGCCTCGGTGGAAGGGGTGCGCAGCAACCAGCTGATCGGTTACGGTCTGGTGGTGGGCCTGCCCGGCACGGGGGAGAAGAACAACGCCTTCACGGAGCAGACCTTCAGGACCATGCTCAACAACTTCGGCATCAAGGTGCCTGACAACATCAAGCCCAAGATCAAGGACGTGGCACCGGTAGCCATCCACGCGGATCTGCCCCCCTTCTCCAAGCCGGGTCAGACCATAGACGTCACCGTCTCCGCCATCGGCGAGGCGAAGAGCCTGCGTGGCGGCACCCTGCTCCAGACCTTCCTGAAAGGGCTGGATGGCCGCGTCTATGCGGTGGCCCAGGGCAGCCTGGTGGTCGGTGGCCTCGGGGCCGAAGGGGCGGACGGCTCCAAGGTGGTGGTGAACACGCCCACAGTGGGGCGCATCGCCAACGGGGCGACCGTGGAGCGGGAGGTTCCCAACTCCTTCAGCCAGGGCGACACCATCACCTTCAACCTGAACCGGCCGGACTTCACCACCGCCCGCCGTCTGGCGGACGTGGTCAACGATCTGGTGGGTCCGAACACCGCCCAGGCGATGGACGCCACCTCCATCAAGGTATTCGCACCGAGGGATCCGGCCCAGCGGGTCTCCTACCTCTCCACCATCGAGAACCTGGAAGTGGACCCGGCGAGCGAGTCCGCCAAGATCATCGTGAATTCGCGCACCGGGACCATCGTCATCGGCAGCGAGGTCAAGCTGCGCCCGGCGGCCATCAGCCACGGTGGGCTGACGGTCACCATCGCCGAGAACCAGCAGGTCTCCCAACCCAATCCGCTCGCTGGCGGGCAGACGGCGGTCACCAACAACTCCACCATCAACGTGCAGCAGGATCCCGGTCGGATGTTCAAGCTTGATACCGGCGCGACCCTGGACGACCTGGTGCGGGCGGTGAACCAGGTGGGGGTCGCCCCCGGGGATCTGATGGCGATCCTGGAGGCGCTGCAGCAGGCGGGCGCGATCCAGGGCCAACTGGTCATTCTGTAATTTCGTGAGCGGCAAGCGGTTGCCACGGGCGGCAAAGAGGTAGGTTATGGCAGAGTTCGACACCCAGAGCGGTATCAATATTGGCATGGTGCAGGACGTCCAGAACCTGGACAAACTGCGCCAGATGAGCCTGAGCAAGGAGGGGAAGCAAGGGGCCCTGATGGCGGCCGCCCGCCAGTTCGAATCCATCTTCACCCAGACCCTGTTCAAGGGGATGCGCCAGGCCAACTCGGTGCTCACCGAGGGCAACCCGATGAACAGCAGCTACACCCAGTTCTATGAAGGGATGCTGGACGAGCAGCGGGTTGCCGACATGTCGAGCAAGGGGGGGCTGGGCATTGCCGAGATGGTGGCCAGGCAGCTCTCACCCGAGCAGACCTTCACCCATCAGGATGGCCGGGTACTCAAGCTGCCCCAGCGTACCGAGCGGGTCTACAAGCCCTATCAACCCCCCAGTGCCTCCAACGATCTGATTGCTGCCTCCAAAGTTGGCAAAGATTTTGCTGATAACGAAATGAAGGGTGAGCTGAATGGGGCCGAGCGTACGCTGGCCCTGCCAAGACGCCCCCACCGCACCGTGCCGCCCATGGGCAGCAGCCAGAGGCCTTCGGCCCTGGATGGCAGCGCCAAGGTGTTTGACAGCCCGGAAGAGTTCGTCGACAGGCTGATGCCGCTGGCCAAGAAGGCGGCGGACAAGCTGGGGTTGAGCCCGGCGGTGCTGGTGGCCCAGGCCGCCCTTGAGAGTGGCTGGGGCAAGCGGGTGATCAAGGATGCAGACGGAAACGTGACGCACAACCTGTTCGGCATCAAGGCCGATCCGCGTTGGGAAGGCCCCAAGGCGGTGGTGAGCACCCTGGAATACGAGCAAGGGGTGGCCTCGCGCCAGAAGGCGGCGTTTCGCTCCTACGAGTCGTTTGAAGAGAGCTTCAACGACTACGTGGATTTCCTGACCTCTGGGAGTCGCTACAAGGGGGCGCTGGCCAAGGTGGACAGCCCGGACCGTTACTTCGAGGCGTTGCAGCAGGCCGGTTATGCCACCGATCCCCAGTACGCCAGGAAACTTAAACAAGTGTTGCGCAGTGATGCCATCGCCGGTTACTCGACGCCCGGCAACATTGCAGACAGGAACACAGAGATGGAGCTGTAAGCTATGGCAAGCGATCTGCTTGGAATTGGGACCTCGGGTGTGTTGGCCCAGCAGCGACTGCTGCAGACCACCAGCAACAACATAGTGAACGTCAATAGCCAGGGCTATGTACGTGAACGCACCCTGATCTACACCAATTCCGTCGGATTGGGGACGGGCGACATGGTGAGCGAGCGCATCATCAACGCCTATGCCCAGGCCGAGGTGCGCCGGGATACGTCCGCGTATCAGGCGGCCAACACCCGCTACGATCAACTGTTCCGACTCGACAGCCTGCTCGGTGATGCCAGCAACAGCGTGGGGACCACCATCACCTCCTATTTCAAGGCTTTCCACACCGCCAACGAGTCACCGTCCGAGATCGGGGGGCGCAAGACGACCCTGAGTGAACTGAGCGGCATGGTGGACAGATTCCATACCCTCTCCGCCCAGCTCGACAAGCAGTCCGATACCATCAACGCCACCATAGGGGACGAGACGGACAGGGTGAACAGCCTGCTGAACAGCATCAACGATCTGAACCAGGCCATCGTCCGCACCCAGGGCTCCCCTGAAGAGAACCTGATGCTGTTCGATCAGCGGGATGAGGCCATTCGCCAGCTCTCCGAGAAGATGGAGATCCGCACCGTGACCCAGCCCAATGGCAGCATGCTGGTCAACATGAGCACAGGGCACTCCCTGGTGCTCGATGGCGGCGTGGCCCAGTTCAAGGTGGTGCCGGGGGACCCGGATTCCCGTGAGCCTTCCCTGCAGCTGACCCTGGGCAAGAACCAGGCCAGCATCAACGACCAGGATATTGGCGGTGCCATCGGTGGCCTCTTCACCGCGCGCCGGGATCTGGAGCCCGCCAAGCGGGAGCTGGGGCAGCTGGCCGTCGCCCTGGGGGATGCCATGAACCAGCAGAACCGGCTGGGGATGGATCTCGACAACGAGCTTGGGGGGGATCTCTTCACCCTCAAGGGAAGCCAGGGGCTGCCCTACGCCAGCAACCAGGGTAACGGGGCGGCCAGCGTCAACTTCGTCCCCGGCAAGGGGAGCGAGGTCACCACCTTCGACTACGAGGTGCGGTTCAACAGCGCCACCGGTTACGAGGTATTCTCCATCGACGGCAGCGGGCAGCGTACCTCGCTCGCCACGGGGACCACGCCGCCAGCCACCTTCGAGGTGGCGGGGCACGGCATCGAAATCGATCTCTCCGGCACTCCGGTCGCGGGTGACAAGATCTTGTTGCAACCCACCCGGAATGCGGCTGCCAACCTGGAGCAGGCGATCACCCGTCCCGAGGATATCGCGCTGGCATCCCCCCTGAAGGCGGACAAGGGATCCCAGAACCTGGGCTCGGGCGAGATAACGCTGGGCGGTGTCTACAACACCGGCACGGGCTCGGGTTTTGGCACCAACACTCTGGACCCGAGTGCCCCCCAGGTCATCAAGATCGACGGCAGCGGCAACTACGAGGTCTATGACAAGAACAACAACCTGCTCGGTGTGGCCCCCGCCTCCAGCAAGGGAAAGAACCTGATGGCCGCCCTCGAGAGCCCCCTGGGGGGGCCCAAGGTCTACGCCGATCCGACCCAGAGCCCGGGCTATGAGTTCAGCATCACCGGCAAGGTGGAGGCCAACGACAGCTTCACGCTCAGCTACAACAAGGACGGCTTTGCGGACAACGCCAACGGCCTGGCGCTGGCGGAGCTGCAGAACAAGGAGCTGGTGCGCAAGAACAACAACGCCGCCACCAGCAACGACAAGATGACCTTCAACGATGCCTACTCGGGTCTGGTGAGCGGCATTGGCAACAAGACCAGTCAGGCCAAGACCCTGCTGCAGGCCAACGAGGCGAAGCTGACCCAGAGTACCGCCATCTTCGAGAGTGTCTCCGGCGTCAACCTGGAGGAGGAGGCGGCCAACCTCATCCGCTTCCAGCAGTCCTATGCGGCCTCGGCCCAGATAGTGAACACCGCCAAGACCATCTTCGACACCCTGCTCTCCTCCGTGAGGTAAGTCATGCGCATCACCACCAACATGATCTATGACCGCAACCTTGCCTCCATGAGCAAGGTGAGCGAGCGCCAGAACACCGCCTACAACCAGTTGATGACGGGGGATAAATTCTCCCGTTCCGGGGAGGACCCGGCCGGCATGAGCCAGAAGATGGCGCTGACCAAGGAGATCGATCTCTTCAAGCAGTACGGCGTCAACGGCAGCCTGCTGGAGAACAGCCTGGGCCACGAGGAGACGGTGCTGACCTCCCTCAACAACGCCATGCTGAGTGCCCAGACCCTGATCCAGAAGGCGAACAACTCCGCCATGGGCTCCGAGGAGCGCAACGCCATCGCGAGCGAACTGGAGGGGCTGCAAAAGCAGATGTTCGACCTGATGAACAGCAAGAACTCCCAGGGGGAGTACATCTTCGGCGGCAATCAGAGCAAGACCCAGCCCTTCGTCAAGGATGCCAGCGGCAACTATGTGTTCCAGGGGGACACGGGGCAGCGCAACATCCAGGTCTCTCCCACGGTGCAGATCCCGGCCAACGACTCCGGTTTCGATCTGTTCGAGATGGTGGCGACCCGGCGCACCGCCAGCGCCGCCAGTGGCAACATCCAGGTGTCGGTGGCGGATCAGGGGAACTTCGAGAGCTTCTATCGCAACAACTATGATGCTTCCCTGCCGAGCAACCAGTATGCGGTCAGCACCCTGGCCGGGCCGCCGGACACCTACGAGATCCGTGACAGCGGTGGCACCCTGCTGCAAAGCGGCGACTATGTGGCGGGCAACAAGATCCCCTTCAACGGCCTGGCGCTCACCCTCGACCTCCCTGCGGGGTCGGCGACCCAGAACTTCGTGCTGGATACCCCGAAAAACGACAACATCCTCAATGGCATGTCCGATTTCATCTCCGCCATGCGCGATCCGACCCTGTCCGAGAGCGATTTCCAGCTGGCGGTCTCCGATGCCACCACCCACATGAGCAACGCCAGAACCAAGATAGACCGGGGACTGGGGGAGCTGGGGGGAAGGATGAACAGCCTGGAGCAGGTGATGAGCTCCAACGACGGACTCAGCACCCTGAACCAGCAGGCGCGGGCCAAGGTGTCCGAGGCGGACATGTACGAGGTGATCGCGGCCCTCTCCAAGGAGGATGCAGCCATGAGCGCCTCCCAGCTCGCCTTCAGCAAGATAAGCAAGCTGACCCTCTTCGACTATATCCGCTGACGTTCGTCCGTTGACCGCAGGCTCCCCCGTGCCACGCACGGGAGAGCCTCGTTTCATGAAGGGCCCACCGTCCGGCCAATTTGTAACAACCCGTTGCCAGGGGCCCGTTTGCCTTGACTCGACCTGCGCCTGGGCAGATGATGCCGCCCGCACGGTAGCGCCGTGCAATCAATGTTCGCAGCATCTCGTTAGGCGAGGCTCCTGCATAAACACAGGCCACTGATCTCACGACGTCCAGAGACGCCCAAGATCAGGACAGTTTTCATCGGATTAAGGTGTCAACCCAAGTGGCTTCCGGCATGCCGGATACGTTATGCAGTGCTAAAGCTGGTACGTGGGGATGAAAACACGCCGGACGGCGTCATTTCCTGCCTGTTACTCGTCAATCAAATTGCTGTTTTCTTGCCGTTGCATCCGGCCAGGTGCCGGAGGCGTTCAGGTTCGCCTGAAATCACATGAGGACATCTGTGATGAAGAAAACACACACCCTGCTCAATCGTCATCAACTGCTCGACCCGGTTGCCCTGCGCAACTGGCTGGCGCACAACCTGGATCCGGTGGCCCGTGCCGATCAGCTTCTGACCCTGCGCCCGGAAGAGCTCAACTGCATCTTCGATACCCTCTCCATGCCGGAAGGGGCGTCCTTGCTCGCCTCCCTCCCGGCGGAGTGTGCCGGCCATCTGCTGCTCAGGCTGCATGGCAGCATCGTGGGAATACTACAGGGCACCCTGGCCCGTCGGGACCTGCTGGCCATCCTGCGCAGGCTCGACGAGCACGATCGCAAGACCCTGCTCGCCCGGCTGCCAGACCCCGCCCGTAAAGCCTTCCAGTCACTGCTGGCCTGGCCGAACGAGTCGGTGGGGGCCAACATGCGCCACGAATACCTGGCAGTGGAGGCCAATGCGACGGTGGAAAGCGCCAAGCAGCTGATCCACGGGGCCTGGGATCAGGCCAGGCTGTTCGGTCATCTCTATGTGGTTGACGGCGAGCAGCGCCTGCTTGGCAGCGTCTCCCTCAAGTCGTTGCTGATCGCCGATCCTCTGCTGCCGGTAGGGGAGCTGATGGAGGGGGAGGCGGTGCGCATCAACGCCCGGGCGGATCAGGAGCTGGCGGCCCGCCTGCTCATTGACCGCGACCTCTCGCTCCTGCCGGTGGAAGATCAGGGGCGTCTGGTGGGGGTCTTCCACGTGGACGATGCCGCCGACATCCTGGAGCTGGAGTCCACCGAGGATGCGGAGCTGCAAGGGGGTTCCTCGCCACTCGACACTCCCTATCTGCAGGCCACCCCCTGGCAGCTGTGGCGCAAGCGGGTGGGCTGGCTGCTGATCCTGTTCGTGGCGGAAGCCTACACAGGCACCGTGCTGCGGGCCTTTGAAGAGCAGCTGGAGGCAGCCATCGCCCTGGCCTTCTTCATCCCGCTCCTCATCGGCACCGGTGGCAACAGCGGTACCCAGATCACCACCACCATAGTGCGCGCCATGGCGGTGGGGGAGGTGAGCCTGAAAAACCTCGGCACTGTGCTGAAAAAGGAGATCTCCACCGGTCTGCTCATCTCGGCCGCCATCGCGCTGGCGGCCTGGGTGCGGGCCTGGAGCCTGGGGGTGGGGCCCGAGATCGGCATGGTGGTGACCCTGACCATCGTCGCCATCGTGCTCTGGAGCGCCACCGTCGCCTCGGTGATCCCCATGGTGCTGCGTCGCTTTCGCATCGACCCGGCGGTGGTCTCCGCCCCCTTCATCGCCACCCTGGTGGACGGTACCGGCCTCATCATCTACTTCGAGATAGCCAAGCTGATCCTGCCGGATCTGCAGTAGGAAAGGGCAAGAGACAAAAAAGGCAGCCATCGGCTGCCTTTTTGCACAGAGGGGCGGATCACCCGAGCTGGAACAGCAGGGGCCAGCCCTGCTCGTGGCAGTAGCGGTGCTCCTTTTCCAGGTTCTGCATCAGCAACTTGTTCTCGTCGCACCAGTCCAGGGGCAGGGTGACCACCAGCTGATCCCCGGCGGCCTGCACGTTCCACTCGGGCAGCAGGTTGTCCTGACGCCTGTGGTGGGCCGCCACCGCGAGGCGCAGGATGCGGATGCAGCGCAGCACCGTCTGCTCGTCGTGGTTGGGCAGGGCCGGCAGCTCGGAGAGCTTGAGCCCCTTGCGGTGAAAGCGCACCAGGGCCGCCAGCAGGGCCTGATCGTCCTGGTTGAAGCCGGGCAGGTCGGTGTTTTGCAAGATGTAGGCGGAGTGTTTGTGGATGCCGCTGTAGTTGATGGCAAGGCCGATCTCGTGCAGCCGCGCCGCCCAGCCGAGGATGGCGCGATAGGGCTCTTCCGGCATCTCCCAGGGGCCGCTCAGAGCGTCGAACAGGGAGAGGACGCTGCTCTCTACCCGGGTGGCCTGGCGCTTGTCGATGCGATAGTGGGTGCTGAGCGCAAGCGCGGTACGTTCGCGAATGTCGTGATGCTGCAGACGCTCCTCGAACTCGTAGAGCAGCCCTTCGCGCAGGGCGCCGTCGGAGTACTCCATCCGCTCGATGGGCAGGGAGGTGAAGAGCCCGAGCAGGATGGCCACCGCGGCGGCAAAGACCCCCTGACGCTCCTCGGTGAGGCCTGCCAGTTTGAGCTGGTCGACCCGCTTGTGCTTGAGCATCTCTTCCTTCAGCCGCTCGAGTCCCGCCAGGGTGATGGCACCATCGGTCCACTCTTCTCCCTGCAACACGTCGCGCACGGTGCGGATGGAGCCAGAGCTGCCGAGGCAGCTCTGCCAGCCCAGCTTGCGGTACTGGTTGATGATGGGGGCGAGCTGATGCTGGGCTTCCAACACGGCGGCGTTGAAGGCCTTCTCGCCGAGCTTGCCGTTGCCAAAGAAGCTCTGGGTGAAGCTCACGCAGCCCATCTTGCGGCTGGTGAGCGCCTTGTGCTCAAACCCTTCGCCAATGATGAGCTCGGTGCTGCCGCCGCCGATGTCCACCACCAGCACCTGGCCCTCGATGTGCTGGGTATGGGCGACCCCCTGATAGATGAGGCGGGCCTCTTCCTGGCCGCTGATGATCTCGATGGGGTGGTTGAGCACCTTGGCCGCCTCGCGCACGAAGTCGCGGGCGTTGCTGGCGCGGCGCAATGTGTAGGTGCCGGCGATGCGGATCTGATCCGGCTTGATGTTGGTGAGCCGCTCGGCGAACAGGGCGAGGCAGTCCAGCCCGCGCGCCATGGCCTCCTGGGACATGCGGCGCTGCTCATCCATCCCTTCGGCGAGGCGCACTCGCTCCTTGATGCGATCGATGATCTGCATCCGCCCCTCGGTGAGGCGGGCAATGACCATGTGGAAGCTGTTCGAGCCCAGATCGACAGCGGCGTACAGACTATTGTCCATGGTTTGACTCTATGCGTTTGAGGTAGTCGTAAATCGCCACCTGGGAACGGACCTTGCGGCGGTTGCCCCGCTTCACGTACTCGTTCTTCTGGTCGGCATCGATCACCCGCGCCTTGCAGGTATCACTCAGTTGTAGCTCGAGAATGTCGAGGATGCGCTGCTTGAGCCGCTCGTCATAGATGGGGGTGCCCACCTCGATGCGACCGTCGATGTTGCGGCTCATCCAGTCGGCACTGGAGATATAGAGCTGGGGATTGCCCTTGTTGTGGAACACCATCACCCGCGGATGTTCGAGGAAACGGTCGATGATGCTGATGACCCGGATGTTGTCGCTCAGACCCGGCACCCCCGGGCGCAGGGCGCACATGCCCCGGATGATCATCTGGATGGGCACCCCGGCCTGGCCGGCGGCATAGAGCCGGTTGATGAGGTCTCTGTCCACCAGATTGTTGATCTTGAGGGTGATGCCGCTGGGCTGCCCCGCCTTGGCGTTGGCCAGCTCGTTATCGATGAGGCGATAGAGCTGGCGGCGGCTGTTGATGGGGGAGACCAGCAGGTGGTTGAACTTGTAGCGCCGATAGGGGTACTCGATGTACTCGAACACGCTTTCCACCTCGGCGGTGATGTCCGGATGGCGGGTCAGCAGGGAGAAGTCGGTGTAGATCTTGGCGGTTTTCTCGTTGAAGTTGCCGGTCCCGATATGGGCGTAGCGCACCGCCTCGCCGTTCTCGTGGCGGGTGATGAGGCAGAGCTTGGAGTGGATCTTGAGGCTGGGCACCCCGAACACCACCTTGACGCCTGCGTCGGTCAGGATGTTGGCCCAGTCGATGTTGGCTGCCTCGTCGAAGCGGGCGCGCAGCTCCACCACCACGGTCACCTTCTTGCCGTTGTTGGCGGCGTCGATGAGGGAGTGGATGATCCGCGACTTCTTGGCCACCCGGTAGATGTTGATACGAATGGCGCTGACCGCCGGGTCGAAGGCCGCCTGGCGCACCAGCTCGGTGAAGTGGTGGAACTTGTGGTACGGGTAGTAGAGCAGGATGTCCTGCTTGGCGATGGCGTCGAAGGCGTTGACGAAGCCGTCAAAGTCGCGGCAGTCCAGGGCCGGCAGCTTGGGGTTTTCCAGATAATCCCGGCCCACATTGGGGAAGCCGATGAAATCCTTGAAGTTGTGATAGCGCCCACCGGGCATGATGGCGTCGTAGGAGCTGATCTGCAGCTTGAGCTTCAAGAAGCTTATCATGGCCGCCGGCATCTCCCGCTCGTAGACGAAGCGCACCGGCATGGCGGTGAGGCGCTGTTTCAAGCCGTCACTCATCTTGTCCACCAGGCTGAGGTCCAGCTGGTCGGAGAGGTCATATTCGGCATCCCGGGTCAGCTTGACCGCGTAGGCGGCAATCTCGTCGTAGTCGAAGAAGCCCTTGAAGATCTCGTCCAGACAGAAGCGGATAACGTTGTCCAGGATGATGATCTGCTTCTTGCGACGGGTGCCCTCCGGCGGTAGCTGGAAGAAGCGGGGCAGATCGTCGGTGGGCACTTCCACCAGGGCGTACTGGATCACCTGGCCGTTCTTCTTCATCTCGATGGCGAGATAGGTGTGCTCGTCTTTCAGGAACTTGACCGGGTTGACCTCCTTGTTGAGGAGGATGGGGATGATGTGGCGCAGCACCTTTTCCCGGAAGAAGATCCGCAGCCACTGCTGGATGGACTCGGAAAGCTGGCTTTCGTTCACCAGGAAGATATTGTGGCGGGCCAGCGCGATCAGCAGCTCCTTGTAGGTGTTGTCGAACGCCTCGCCGAGCGCCATCACCTTCTGCTGGATGGCGCGCAGCAGCACCTTGGCCTCGTCGTCGCCGCCGTGGACTTCGTTGATGAGGATGCGGCGCTTGACGTCCGACACCCGTACCTTGAAGAACTCGTCCTGATTGGAGGAGAAAATCCCGAGGAAGCGGACCCGCTCGATGAGGGGTACCGTTTTGTCCATCGCCTCTTGCAACACCCGTTCATTGAATGAGAGCCAGCTAAGCTCTTTCTCTTCATACTGCTTGTCGGTGCTCATCTGGTGCCTCTTTGCTCTGGTTGCGTCTGCGCGGAAGTTATGGCGTCAAACCATGACAAATTTATGACAGGCGACACTATTCGCTCAGATCCTGATCGATGTCGACGACGAGGTCGTCGGAGAGGGACTCCAGGGCCGTGACGAGATCGTCCAGCTCGAGCTGCGGCGGCAGGGCCACCAGGGCGTGGGCATAGAAGAGGGGGGCGCCTGAGTGGGGCGCAGGTTCGCAACCTGTGGTGAGGTCGGCGACGTTGATGTTGAGTTGGCGCAGGATGCTGGCCACTTCGTGGACGATGCCCGGTCTGTCGTTGCCGGTGACGCTCAGCATCACCTGATGGGCCGGTTGCGGGCTGAG
Source organism: Aeromonas sp. QDB17 (assembly GCF_027705305.1). Taxonomy (NCBI): domain Bacteria; kingdom Pseudomonadati; phylum Pseudomonadota; class Gammaproteobacteria; order Aeromonadales; family Aeromonadaceae; genus Aeromonas; species Aeromonas sp. QDB17. The sequence goes on along the minus strand of NZ_JAPDBP010000001.1, from coordinate 275,726 downwards.
CTGCCCTTCGGCGAAGCTCACGGTGAGGCCAGGCAGCATCACCAGGGCCTCGCACAGGCTGCGGTAATGCTCGTCAGGCACGGCGACGTGCAAAATGCCGGCAAATTGCCCCGCCAGCTCGCTCATGGAGCTGGCCAGCCAGTTGCCCTGCTGCCGGGTGATGGTATCGGCCAGGCTCTCGACGATCCCGGGTTTGTCTGCGCCGATCACGGTGACGACCAATTGCTTTTGCATCCTGCTCTCCTTGAATGGGGCTGCGTGGGGTCCGTTGACGCCTGGCGGTGACGGGGAGTGCGCCAGAACGTCCATGGGCTCTAGCATTGTGCCTGCTGTGACAGGCCATATGAAGCCCGCCTTGCGCAAATTCAGTGAAAAAACGCGAATGCCGGGACGGGCTTGATTTCTGCGCTGCCTGAGTCGCTTTCCCCGTGGTAGAGTGTGCCCCTTCCTCTGGTGTGAACTGAATTTGTCTTGTAAACGGGATGTGCGTGTATGAATAGCCTTGTCGTATCGGGAGCCGTGTTGCTGGGGTTGCTCCTGCTGGTGATCGTCTGGCGCAGGGAGAAAGGGGGCAAGGCCGAGCCCTATGATCTGCAGGAAACCTTGATGAGCCCAGCGGAGCGCACCTTCTTCGGGGTGCTTGATCAGGCGGTGGGGGACAAGGCCCGTGTCTTTGCCAAGGTACGAGCCTCCTATGTACTGACGCCCGAGGCGCACCTTGGCAAAGGCAAGCGCCAGCAGGCGCTCGGCAAGATAGGGGAGAAGCACTTCGATTTTCTGCTCTGCCACCCGGCGGATCTCTCTTTCCTGTGTGCCGTGGAGCTGGATGACGAGGGGCACCGCCACCAGAAGCGCAAGGCGCGGGATCTCTTCCTGAAGGCGGCCTGCGATGGCGCCGGTCTGCCGCTGTTGCAGATCCCGGCCAGCAGCCACTACCAGGTCGACGAGTTGCGGGAGCAACTGCTGCCCCTGCTGGCGAGAACGACGGCGCCGGTGGATGACCTGCTGCCCGGCGAGCGCCGCGAACCGACCTTCAGCCCGCTGCTGCTCGATGGTGTCGATCTGGGCACGTCACACCCGGGGGCTGCCAGGGAGCCCCAGGTGCCGCCCCCCCAGGCCGAAGAGGCAATGCCCGTGTTGATGGGGGAGAATCCCTTCCTCGATCCGGATGAGGAGGAGCCCCGGGAGACGACCCCTCATTGCCCCCGCTGTGCCGCGCCCCTGGTGGCACGGGAAGCACGAAAGGGTCCCCATGCCGGTCGCCTGTTCCTCGCCTGCAGCCGGTTTCCCGAGTGCCGCTATGCCGCTCCCCAGGAGAGCGTGAAGCACTGATCCCTCCTCTGACGCCGCCCCCTGTCGGCGTCATTCTTTTCCCTTCGCTGGTTTTCATCCGATACTCAATCTGGTTGGAAGCGTGATCCCCGTCCCGCCAGGGTCCGGGAGGATGCGACAAGTTTTGACAATCCGCCAGAATTTTGGCACTTTGTCCCCCTTATGACACTGTGCGAAATTGGTTTGAATAAGCACTTAAAAAACAATAACTTGGCGTCAGGTGTGAAAATATGGATAGGATGGCTATGGGTGTGCTGCTTGTTGATGCCGATGATGTGCGGCGCCAGCAACTGGGGACTGTGCTCTCCTTCATGGGGATCCCCTGGCAGGAGGTGGTGGAGAGCGATCTCGATGTGGCCATCGAGACTGCCGGGCCCTTGCAGGGGATTCTGGCCGGGGAACTGCGCGAGCGCGCCCTGAGTGAGCTGCTTGCCGCCCACCCTCGTCTGCCCTTTCTCTCCCTGATGCCAGCGAGCCATGGTTGCAGCAACTTCATCGGGGTGGCCGAGGCGCCCTTTACCTATGAGTCCCTCACCCGTCATCTGCACTTCTGCCAGGCCTTCATCTCCCTGCATCCCCGTCATCAGACCCACGACAAGGGTCAGACCCTGCTGCGCCTGCTGGTGGGCAAGGGGAGGGGCATCCAGGAGGTGCGCCGTCTCATCGGCCAGGTGGCCGAGACCGACGCCAACGTACTGATCCTCGGTGAGTCCGGAACCGGCAAGGAGGTGGTGGCTCGCGCCATCCACGAGCTGTCTGCCCGAAGCGCGGGCCCCTTCGTGCCCATCAACTGCGGCGCCATTCCGGCGGAGCTGCTCGAGAGCGAGCTGTTCGGTCACGAGAAGGGGGCCTTCACCGGTGCCATTGCCGCCCGGCGCGGCCGCTTCGAACTGGCCCAGGGGGGCACCCTCTTCCTCGACGAAATCGGCGACATGCCGCTGCCGATGCAGGTCAAGTTGCTGCGGGTGCTGCAGGAGCGCCAGTTCGACCGGGTCGGGGGCGGCAAGGCCGTCCAGGCAGATGTGAGGGTGATCGCGGCGACCCACCGGGATCTGGAAGCCATGATCCGCACCCAGGTATTTCGCGAAGATCTCTACTACCGCCTCAATGTGTTCCCCATCGAGACGCCCCCCCTGCGGGATCGGGCCGACGACATCCCGCTGCTGCTGCAGGAGCTGCTCAATCGCCATGCCGAACAGCACAAGGGGATCATCCGTCTGACCCAGCGCGCCATGGAGTCCCTGATGCAGTACGCCTGGCCCGGCAACGTGCGCGAGCTGTCCAACCTCATCGAGCGCCTGCTCATCCTCTATCCGAACCAGATCGTCGATGTGGCGGATCTGCCCGGCCGCTATCGCCTGCTGCCCTGCGAGCCACGAGATGAACGGCTCACCGAGATGGACGAGCGGGACGCCCTGGCTGCCGTGTTTCAGTCCCCACCAGAGCTGGATCCCGGCATCGCCATGCCCCTGCCCATGCAGTTGCCCCAGGAGGGGGTCAACCTCAAGGAGATGCTGGCCGATCTCGAGGTGGAGCTGATCCGCCAGGCCCTGGAGTGCCAGGACGGGGTGGTGGCCCGCGCCGCCGACCTGCTCAGCATGCGCCGTACCACCCTGGTGGAGAAGATGAAGAAGTACGGCATGAGCAAGGACAATTGAGGTCAATGCTTTGACGCATTGACCCAATGCATTGATAAATAACGTCTATTTTGCTGGCATGGAAATTGAATAAGCTGACTCAATCGCCAGTTTGAGGTCAGCTTTATGACAATCTTGCAGCAGGATGCCCCCCTCCAGTCACATGAAGTGAGTCAGCTTTACGCCATCTTCACGGCGCTGCCGACCGGCGTGCTGCTGCTCGATGGCGAGGGGCTGATCACCCGCGCAAACCCTGCCGCCCTGGCGCTGCTGGGAGAGCCACTTGAAGGCCTCTCCTGGCGCCAGATCATCGCCCGCTGCTTCGAACCCCGTGAGGATGACGGTCACGAGATCTCCTTGCGAGACGGCCGTCGGGTCCAGCTGTCGACCCAGCCGCTGCCGGATCAGACCGGCCAACTGGTGTTCATTACCGACTTGACCGAGACCCGCCAGTTGCAGGACAGGGTCAACCACATGAAGCGCCTCTCCGCCCTTGGCAACATGGCGGCTTCTCTGGCGCACCAGATCCGCACCCCGCTCTCCGCCGCCATGCTCTATGCGGCCAACCTGGCCAACCGCACCCTCAAGCCTGAATCCCGCAGCCAGTTCCAGCAAAAATTGATGGCCAGGTTGCAAGACCTGGAAAAACAGATCAACGACATCCTGCTGTTTGCCCGCAATGGCGACAACCAGGTGGTGGCGCCCCTCTCGGTGCAGGGCTTGCTGGCGGAAGTGCAGGCGGGGGCCGAAGCCTTCTGCCAGCAGCAGGGCTGCGCCTTGCATCTGGAGGCCCCTGAGCCCGATCTCTGTCTGCTTGCCAACAGCAGTGCCCTGGCGGGGGCCATCAACAACCTCATCGCCAACGCCCGGCAGGCCGGTGCCGATTCGCTCCTGGTGAGCGCTGTACGCAGCGGCAACCGGGTGGAGATGCGGGTCATCGACAACGGCAAGGGGATGGCCCCCTCCCTGCTCAACCAGATCTTCGAACCCTTCTTTACCACCCGTTCCCAGGGCACGGGCCTCGGTCTTGCGGTGGTGCAGTCGGTGGTACGAGCCCATCAGGGGGAGGTAAGCGTGGCCTCGGTCCCTGGCGAGGGCACCTGTTTTACCCTGTCCTTCCCCCTGCATCAGCAACAGGTTCAGTTGGGGGGCGTGGCATGATGCGCGCAAAAGCCGGAGCGCCGGTGAAGATGATTCTCGACAAGGCCATGTTGGTTGTAGGAGGTGTGGCATGACCCAGGCTCGCATTCTGGTGGTGGAAGATGACAACGGCCTGCGCGAGGCGCTGGTGGATACCCTGCTGCTCGGTGGCTATGAGTGCCGCGAGGTGGACAGCGGCGAGCGGGCCCTGCTTGCTCTGTCCCGTCAGCGCTTTGACATGGTGATCTCCGACATCCAGATGGGGGGCATGGATGGTCTGACCCTGCTCGCCAATATCCGCCAGCAATATCCCCAGGTGCCTGTGCTCCTGATGACTGCCTACGCCAACATCGACGGGGCGGTGCGCGCCATGCGCGAGGGGGCGATCGACTATCTGGCCAAGCCCTTCTCTCCCGAGGTGCTGCTCAACCAGGTCAGCCGTTATGTGCCGGCCCAGAAGGTGGAGAAGCGTGCCGTGGTGTACGGGGACCCCAGGACTGCGGAGCTGTTCCAGCTGGCGACCCGGGTGGCCAGAAGCGAAGCCACCGTCATGGTGACCGGACCGAGCGGGACGGGCAAGGAGGTGCTGGCTCGCTACATTCACGACCACTCCAGCCGGGCAGAGCAGGCCTTCGTCGCCATCAACTGCGCCGCCATTCCGGAGAACATGCTGGAAGCGACCCTGTTTGGCTATGAGAAGGGCGCCTTCACCGGTGCGGTGCAGGGGTGCCCTGGCAAGTTCGAGCAGGCTCAGGGAGGAACCCTGCTGCTCGACGAAATCACCGAGATGGATCTGGGGCTGCAGGCCAAGCTGCTGCGGGTCTTGCAGGAGAAAGAGGTGGAGCGGCTCGGCAGTCGCAAGATGATCCCCCTCGATGTGCGGGTCATTGCCACCAGCAACCGGGATCTGAAAAAAGCGGTGCAGGACGGGCTGTTCCGCGAGGATCTCTACTACCGCCTCAACGTCTTTCCCCTGCGCTGGACGGCGCTCTGGGAGCGCCCGGGGGACATTCTTCCCCTGGCGGAGCATCTGCTGGCGCTGCATGCCAGCCAGATGGGGCTGCCGACGCCGCAGCTCGCAGAGGACGCCCGAGAGCGTCTGATGGCTCACCCCTGGCCCGGCAACGTGCGCGAGCTCGACAACGTGGTGCAGCGGGCCCTGATCCTCTGCCCAGACGGCCTCATCGACTGTGAGCACCTGATCCTGGAAGAGACGGACGAGACCCTGGTGCGGCCGCTCGAGCGGCTGTCAGGGGAGGGGCTCGGCGGCGAACTCAAGCAGCAGGAGCACCAGATCATTCTGGACACCCTGCAGGAGTGCAACGGCAGTCGCAAAGCGGTGGCCGACAAGCTCGGCATCAGCCCGCGCACCCTGCGCTACAAGCTGGCCCAGATGCGTGACGCCGGCATCGAGCTGCCCGCCTAGGCCTGACAGGCGCATGGCCTTGCCGGTCCGGCTCGATTATCATGGGCCCTGACGATCGGAATCCGGCTCCCCGCACAGTGTGTGGGGAGCCCAGCTAGGAGACCCCCATGATCTCTCATCGTAAACTGGAAAGCCTGCTCAACCACCTGCTCGAACCCCATGCCATCAAGGATTACTGCCCCAACGGCCTGCAGGTGGAGGGGCGCGAGCGCATTCGCAAGGTGGTGACCGGCGTCACCGCCAGCCAGGCCCTCATCGATGCCGCCGTGGCCGCTGATGCTGACGCCATCCTGGTCCATCATGGCTACTTCTGGAGCGGCGAGCCGGCCCAGATCACCGGCATGAAGCAGCGCCGCATCAAGACTCTGCTGACCCACGACATCAACCTGTTTGCCTACCACCTGCCGCTGGACGTGCACCCCGAGGTGGGCAACAACGCCCAGCTTGCCAAGCTGCTCGGCATCAAGGTGCGTCGCGGGCTCGAACCCTGGAACAGCAAGAGCGTCGCCATGGTGGGCAAGCTGGAGGAGCCCATGAGCGGCAGCGATTTTGCCAAGCTGATTGCCGAGCGTCTCGGTCGCGAGCCGCTTCATTGTGGTGACAGTGGTCCCGAGCTCATCCGCTCCGTGGCCTGGTGCACCGGCGGTGGTCAGAGCTACATCAGCCAGGCGGCGGAGCAGGGCATCGATGCCTTCATCTCCGGCGAAGCCTCCGAGCAGACCATCCACACCGCCCGCGAGATGGGCATGCACTTCTACGCCGCAGGCCACCACGCCACCGAACGTTACGGCGTCAAGGCGCTGGGAGAGTGGCTCGCCACCGTACACGGGTTGGAGGTGACCTTTATCGATATCGACAATCCGGTGTAGGGCCGATTAGCCGCGCAGCGGCGTCATCGGACGTGATGACAGCCATTGCGCTGGTCGATGGAAATGACAAGGGAGGCCTGAGCCTCCCTTGTTGTGTCTTACTGCTGCTAGCGGTTACTCGCTGGCATAGCCTGCCAGGCCAAGCTGCTTGCCATCGAGGAAGGCAGACCCTTCTCGCATCTGCAAGCGCCCTTCACAGAACCACTGCACCACCAGGGGGTAGATGCTGTGCTCCTGTACCTGGACTCGGGCGGCGACCTCGTCGGCACTGTCCCCTTCGAAGATGGGGACCCGTGCCTGGAGGATCACCGGGCCGCCGTCGAGCTCTTCGGTGACGAAGTGGACGCTGGCGCCGTGCTCGTCATCACCGGCCTCGATGGCGCGCTGGTGGGTGTGCAGACCCTGGTATTTCGGCAGCAACGAGGGGTGGATGTTGATCATCCTCCCCGCGAAGTGACGCACGAGGTCGGCGCTCAGGATCCGCATAAAGCCGGCCAGCACCACCAGATCCGGCTGATAATCCGCCATCAGAGCCAGCAGGGCGACATCATACTCCTCCCGGCTGGCGAACTGCTGCTGGGCCAGGATGGCGGTTGCCACCCCGACTTCCCTGGCACGCACCAGGCCATAGGCATCAGCCTTGTTGCTGATGACGCCGACCACCTGACCGGCAATCTTGCCGCCGGCACAGCCGTCGAGGATGGCCTGCAGGTTGCTGCCGCTGCCTGAGATGAGGACGAGGATGCGTTTCATAGGGGAGGTCATCTGGCCGTTGATCCGATCATTCATTGAATGATGACCTGCTCCTCACCATCGGCCGCCTTGGCGATGTGGCCGATGTGCCAGGCGTTCTCGCCTTCGGCCTTGAGCAGGGCCAGGGCCTTGTCCAGCTGATCCGCCGGCAGGGCGATGATCATGCCGACGCCGCAGTTGAAGGTGCGATACATCTCGTGGCGGGTGACGTTGCCTGCCTGTTGCAGCCAGCTGAACACCGCCGGCCACTGCCAGCTCTGCTCGTCGATGACCGCCTGGGTGTTGGCGGGCAGCACGCGCGGGATGTTCTCCCAGAAGCCGCCGCCGGTGATGTGGGACAGGGCGTGGATCTCGCACTCCTTGATGAGCTTGAGCACGGGCTTCACGTAGATGCGGGTCGGCTCCAGCAGGGCGTTGGCCAGGGTGGTGTCACCCAGCGGCTGCTGCACGTCGGCCTTGGAGACTTCCAGGATCTTGCGAATGAGGGAGAAGCCGTTGGAGTGGGGACCGCTGGCGGCCAGGGCGATCAGGGCATCCCCTTCGCCAACCTTGCTGCCGTCGATGATCTCGCTCTTTTCCACCACGCCGACGCAGAAACCGGCGATGTCGTAATCTTCCCCTTCATACATGCCAGGCATTTCGGCAGTTTCACCGCCGACCAGGGCACAGCCGGACTGTTCGCAGCCGGCGCCGATGCCGGTGACCACGGCAGCGGCAGTGTCCACGTCCAGTTTGCCGGTGGCATAGTAGTCGAGGAAGAAGAGGGGCTCGGCGCCCTGCACGATGAGGTCATTGACGCACATGGCGACCAAGTCGATCCCCACGGTGTCGTGCTTCTTCAGGTCGATGGCCAGACGCAGCTTGGTGCCCACCCCGTCGGTACCGGAGACCAGTACCGGTTCCTTGTAGCCAGCAGGGATTTGACACAGGGCCCCAAAGCCGCCAAGACCACCAAGGACTTCAGGACGACGAGTGCGTTTTGACACGCCCTTGATACGTTCAACCAGTGCATTGCCGGCATCGATATCTACGCCAGCATCCTTGTAGCTCAGTGAGGTTTTGTCAGTCACGCGTATTCCCCGTCATATAAAGAAGTGGAGGGTAAAATTCGGGGCGTATTCTACCAGCGGGCATGAAAAACCAGAAAGAAAATCGTTTGCGCGTTTTTGAATCGAAAAGCTCTACAAGCCGTGGCTTTTGTTGTATGATTCCGCGATTTTTTTGGCGCCGGTTAGAGGAGATAATAATGAAAGTCGTTGAAGTCAAACACCCCCTGGTCAAGCACAAGATCGGCCTGATGCGCGAAGGCGACATCAGCACCAAGCGTTTCCGTGAACTGGCCAAGGAAGTGGGCAGTTTGTTGACCTACGAAGCGACCTCTGACTTCGAAACCGAAAAAGTGACCATCGATGGCTGGAACGGCCCTGTGGAAGTCGACCAGATCAAGGGCAAGAAGGTCACCGTCGTGCCCATCCTGCGTGCCGGTCTTGGCATGATGGACGGCGTGCTGGAGCACATGCCGAGCGCCCGCGTCAGCGTGGTCGGTATCTATCGCGATGAAGAGACCCTGCAGCCTGTCCCCTACTTCGAGAAGATCGTCAGCAACATCGAAGAGCGTCTGGCCCTGGTCATCGACCCCATGCTGGCCACCGGCGGCTCCATGATCGCCACCATCGATCTGCTCAAGAAGAAAGGTTGCCAGTCCATCAAGGTGCTGGTGCTGGTTGCCGCGCCGGAAGGCATCAAGGCGCTGGAAGCCGCTCACCCGGACGTGGAGCTGTTCTGTGCCTCCATCGACCAGGGGCTGAACGAGAAGGGCTATATCGTCCCGGGTCTGGGGGATGCCGGCGACAAGATCTTCGGCACCAAGTAAGCATCACCCCATCGCCGCGCCCAAGGCGCGCAAACGGAGCCGGCATCCTGCCGGCTCCGCTGTTTCTCCCCCCCCCCTTTGCTTGCTGCCATGCGCGCCTTGCCGCTACCATAAGCACCATCCCCCATTTCGAGAATCTTCTTTATGCTGAAACGCTTAGCGACTCTCCTCTGCTGCTGTCTGCCACTCGTGGTGTCGGCCGCCCAGGTAACCGACCTCTATCAGGGCAAGGCTCCCACCAGTGGAGACATGACGGCCGCCCAGTCCCAGGCGCTGGGGGATGTGCTTGTCAAGGTGACGGGCAAGCGCGATATCCTCACCCAGCCGGATGTGGTGAAGGCCCTGGCGGCGCCGGCGGATTACGTGCAGCAATACAGCTATCAGGACATCGGCTCGGTCAAGTTTCTCAAGGCGGATTTCAATGTGGCCAAGGTGAACGCCCTGGTCGGCCAGAGCAAGTTTGCCCTGCTTGGCCCGGTGCGGCCGCAGGTCGCCATCTGGCTGGTGGTCGACGAAGGGGAGCGGCGCATTCTGCCGGATCAGTCCGGCGATGGCTGGTCCGAGGCGCTGCGTGCCCAGACCCAGGCCATGGGGCTGCCGGTCAGTCTCCCGCTGATGGACTTGGATGACAACATGGCGGTCAATGCCACCGATGTCTGGGGCCGCTTTGCCGATCCCGTGCTCAAGGCAAGCCAGCGTTACGGCGCCGAAATGGTGGTGCTCGGCAAATTGAGCCCTGAGGGGGAGGCCTGGAGCATCGACTGGGGTCTTTATGGGACCAAGCCGGGGGCGCAGGCAGGAGAGCTGACCGAGCTGACCAAGGGCTCGGGTTCAGGTACCCAGGCCGAGGTGGCAAAGGGCTTTGCCGATGCCCTGGCCGGTTGGCTGGTGCAGCAGTACGGTACCCGTCTCTCCGGTGTCGCCTCCAGCCAGACCCTGGTGGTGGAGGGGCTGTCCGACATCGATGGCATGATCCAGATCCAGAAGCTGTTGCAGGGGATGGCCAGTGTCACCAAGGTGGCCATCGGCAAGCTGGAAGGGGACAAGGTGACCTTCAACCTCTCGCTGCAGGGGGACAAGGCCGAGCTGGTGAGGGGGTTGCAACTGGAGAGCCGCCTGCATCAGGTGGAGGACAACGAGAGCGGCCTGCGCTATCAATGGTCGCAGCCCTGATCCCGGGGAAGGATCCTGACCGCCCGGCATGGTCCGGGCGGTTCTCTATCTGCCCCGCTGGTGATACACTTGCCCGCAAATATCACAGTCAAAGCCCAACGAGTGAAGCAACCGGCCCAACTGTCTTTAGCCGTACAACTACCGGATGATGAAACCTTCGTCAGTTTTTATCCCGGCAACAACGCCCATCTGATCACCGCCCTCAAGAATGCGGCCATCGGTCAGGGCTCGCCCTTCCTCTATTTCTGGGGAGCCAAGGGGTCGGGCCGTTCCCATCTGCTCCATGCCACCTGCGCCGAGGTCAACGCCCGCGACGCGGCGGCGGCCTATCTCTCCCTCGATCAGTTCGAACAGCTCGACCCCAGCATGCTCGATGCACTGGAGAGCCTGCCCCTGGTCTGTCTCGACAGCCTGGAGGCGATCGCCGGCAACGCCCTGTGGGAGCGGGCCCTGTTCGACTTCTACAATCGCTGGAAGGAGAAGGGGGAGGGGACGCTCATCGTTACCGGCTGCAGCGCGCCACGCAAGCTGGGGCTGCAACTGCCGGATCTCGCGTCCCGTCTCGACTGGGGTGTGAGCTTCCACCTCGACGAGCTGGACGACGAGGGCAAACTCAGCGCCCTGCAACTGCGCGCCGAGCTGCGGGGTTTCAAGCTGCCCATCGACGTGGGCCGTTTCCTGCTCAACCGCCTCTCCCGCGACATGCGCACCCTGCTTGCCACCCTCAATCGTCTCGACAACGCCTCCTTCCGCGCCAAGCGCAAGCTCACCATCCCTTTCGTCAAAGAGATCCTCGAGCTCTGAGCCCGTCAGGCTGGTTTGAGGCTCGGCAACGCCGAGGCCACGAATAAAACGAAACCCCGGCTTCAGGCCGGGGTTTTGCTATCTCACGGGGCACTGTCTATCAGTGGAACTGATCTTCTTCGGTGGAGCCGGTCAGCGCGGTCACCGACGACTGGCCGCCCTGAATGACGGTGGTCACCTTGTCGAAGTAACCGGTACCCACTTCCTGCTGGTGTGCCACGAAGGTGTAGCCCCGCTCGGCGGCGGCGAATTCCGGCTGCTGCACCATCTCGACATAGTGCTTCATTCCCTCGCCACGGGCGTACTGGTAGGCCAGCTCGTACATGTGGAACCACATGTTGTGGATACCCGCCAGGGTGATGAACTGGTACTTGTAGCCCATGTCGGACAGCTCCTGCTGGAAGCGGGCGATGGTGGCATCGTCCAGGTTCTTCTTCCAGTTGAAGCTCGGGGAGCAGTTGTAGGCCAGGATCTTGTCCGGGTACTGGGCCTTGATGGCCTCGGCAAATTTGCGCGCCTCGTCCAGATCGGGCTTGGCGGTCTCGCACCACACCATGTCGGCGTAAGGGGCGTAGGCCAGGCCGCGGGAGATGGCCTGCTCGATGCCGGCCTGCACCTTGTAGAAGCCTTCTGAGGTGCGCTCACCGGTCAGGAAGCCGGCATCGTAGGGATCGGCATCCGTGGTCAGCAGATCCGCTGCGTTGGCGTCGGTGCGGGCGATCACCAGGGTGGTGGTGCCGCAGACATCTGCCGCGAGGCGAGCCGCGACAAGCTTTTGCACCGCTTCCTGGGTCGGGACCAGTACCTTGCCGCCCATGTGGCCGCACTTTTTCACGGACGCGAGCTGATCTTCGAAGTGCACGCCGGCGGCGCCCGCTTCAATCATCCCCTTCATCAGCTCGAAGGCGTTCAGCACGCCGCCGAAACCGGCTTCCGCATCCGCAACTATGGGCAGGAAGTAGTCGATGAAGCCTTTGTCCTCTGGTCCAACCTTGTTGGCCCACTGGATCTGGTCGGCCCGGGCGAAGGAGTTGTTGATGCGCTCCACCACGGAGGGGACGGAGTTGGCCGGGTAGAGGGACTGATCCGGGTACATGGTGGAGGAGAGGTTGTTGTCCGCCGCCACCTGCCAGCCGGAGAGATAGATGGCTTCGATGCCGGCCTTGGCCTGCTGCACCGCCTGGCCGCCGGTCAGGGCGCCGAGGCAGTTTACATAGCCTTTCTTGGCGCCGCCGTGGATCAGCTCCCACAGTTTGTCGGCGCCGCGTTGGGCCAGAGTGTGTGCCGGCTGCAGGCTGCCACGCAGGTTCACCACGTCCTCGGCGCTGTAGCCGCGCTTGATCCCTTTCCAGCGGGGGTTTTCTGCCCAGTCTTTCTCGATAGCCTGGATCTGTTGCTCACGGGTCAGTGCCATATCAGTTCCCTCTTTCATTGATTTCACGTTTCCATTGACTTGTTATGGGGGCCGTTACCGGCCCGGGTCTCACAGCCGCTCGTAGCCGGGCAGCGTCAGAAAATCGATGAGTGTGTCGGCGCAGGTGATCTCGTCCATCAGGGCGCTCGCCTCGGCGAAACGGCCCGATTGCCAGCGGGCCTCGCCCACTTCGCCTCTGACCACCTCCTGCTCCTCGGCCAGCATCTGGCGGAACAGCGCCTTGGTCACCGCCTGACCATTGGAGAGGGTCTTGCCGTGGCGGATCCACTGCCAGATGGAGGTGCGGGAGATCTCGGCGGTGGCGGCATCTTCCATCAGTCCGTAGATGGGCACGCAGCCATTGCCGTTGATCCAGGCTTCCAGGTATTGCAGGGCGACGCGGATATTGGTGCGCATACCCGCCTCGGTGCGATCACCCTCACAGGGGGCCAGCAGGTCGGCGGCCGTGATGGGGGCATCCTGCTCGCGCAGCACGCCGATCTGGTTCTGGGCACCCGCCGGAATGGTGGCGTTGAACACCGCCATGGCTGTATCGGCCAGACCGGGGTGGGCGACCCAGGTGCCATCGTGGCCGTTGTCGGCCTCGCGCTGCTTGTCCGCGTGCACCTTGGCAAACACCTGTTCGTTGACTGCCGCGTCCTTGGCTGGAATAAAGGCAGCCATGCCCCCCATCGCCAGCGCGCCGCGCTTGTGGCAGGTCTTGATAAGGAGTCGCGAGTAGGCAGAGAGGAACGGCTTGTCCATGGTCACCACCTGACGATCCGGCAGGACGCGATCGGGGTGATTCTTCAAGGTCTTGATATAGCTGAAGATGTAATCCCAGCGGCCGCAGTTGAGGGCGACGATGTGCTCCTTCATCTGATAGAGCAGCTCGTCCATCTCGAATACTGCCGGCAGGGTTTCGATGAGCACGGTGGCCTTGATGGTACCGCGGGGCAGACCGAATTTGTCCTCGGTCCAGGCGAACACCTCGCTCCACCAGCGCCCTTCCAGATGGCTCTGCAGCTTGGGTACGTAGAAGTAGGGACCGGATCCCTTGGCCAGCAACGCCTTGTGGTTGTGCAGGAAATAGAGGGCGAAGTCGAAGAGGCCGCCGGGAATGGGGGCACCATCAAAGGTGACGTGCTTCTCCGGCAGATGCAGACCGCGAACCCGGCAGATGAGCACGGCCGGATTGGGATTCAGGGTATAGGCCTTCCCCTCCGGGCTCTGGTAGGCAATGGTGCCGTTGACCGCATCGCGCAGGTTGATCTGGCCCTCGATCACCTTGTTCCAGGCCGGGGCCAGGGAGTCCTCGAAGTCGGCCATGAAGACCTTGACGTTGGCGTTGAGGGCATTGATCACCATTTTGCGCTCGACCGGGCCGGTGATCTCCACACGGCGGTCCTGCAGATCGGCGGGGATGCCGCGCACCGTCCAGTCACCATCGCGAATATGGGCGGTCTCTGGCAGGAAGTCCGGCAACTCGCCGCCATCGATACGGGCCTGGCGTGCGACTCGCTGCTTCAGCAGCTCGTTGCGTTGGGGAGCGAAACGTTCCACCAGTTCGGACACTAGGGCCACCGCATCCGGCGTCAGGATCTGCGCGTAATCGGGAAGCATCTCGCCTTGAATGCGCAGGCGGGTGCTGCTGATGGTCTGGGCCGGTGCCGACATAGTGGGTACTCCTCCAAAAGTTACATTTTGAATTTATTAACTACGACTAACGTCTATATCCCTTTCTTTCAAACTCCCCGTAACAGCGGGGTAACACGATTCATAAGGTGCAAAAGAATGGCGGATTCGTCAACTTGATTTTTAAAACAGGTGTTTTTTGATGATAGTTAAGATGCTGTTTTAAATGGGTTTATGTGATTAGTGCAAAAGCTCTTTGCAGATGGTTATGCTCTTGGGTTGCCGGGGCGGCAGGGGGGAGGATTTCGGTAGAGGGGATGGGTTAAAAATGTAATTAATTACGTAATAAAATTACAAGTGCAAAAACAAATCCCGACATTACTCCAAGCTTTGCAAAAACAGCTGTATGAAATGCCTTCGTTCAATCCAGCCTGGATGGGGGCTATGAAGTAACCGGGTAGTGAACTGGCGTTTAAAACTAAAATGTCAAATTGAGTCAAAATGGCGAAGGCGAACAGGAGAGAGGGAAATGACGAGCAATAACGTAGGTTTGTATCAAGGCGTGTCCATGAAGGAGAGGGAGGTTGGAACGCAGCAGATAGTCAATTAAACTGATTTTTTAAGAAAAACCAGCATTTTGTCGTTATTTGCGGTGGCGGTCTGTTGGCCGGGGTCAAGGGCGGTGCCGGACAGCAAAACCGGCGTCTTGAACCGCACTATGGCACGGGCTCGTCTCAGTAATCTTCATCCGGGGCGGCGAGATCGATCACATCGAGGTGCACTGAACTGCCAAACCCGTGCTCTGCGGAATCGAGCTCGGAGGGCGTGGGGGAGATCAGGGGCTGAACGGGCTGGGAGTCAACAGCTTGGGTCATGGATGCTTGCCTCATTGATTGCAAGCCGGTCGGTGATTCCATCACCCTAGTGTCCACCTCCCTGTTTTTATGGCCGGCGGAAAAGTTGCGTATCCTAGCGGCACTTTATGAAAGCTTCAAGTGGTTCTGTATAAAATTCATGCCAATAAAAAGCGGCGACCCGATGAACGGGGGAGGCGAGAGGAAAAAGAGGCAAGCGTCGGGCGTGCAGGCAAAAAAATAGCCCAGTCGTTTGACTGGGCTATTTTCGGGGAATTTGGTCGGTGTGAGAGGATTCGAACCTCCGACCCTCTACACCCCATGCAGATGCGCTACCTGGCTGCGCTACACACCGACGGAGTCAGCTCGGCTGACGGGGAGGAAGTCTAATCGGATGATTTGGCGGGCGCAACTCCTTTTTTATCAGGGAGATGCCGACTGCTTCTTTATTGTTCAGCCAAGATGCAACTTGGGCCCTGGCCGGAGTTTTGGCATAATCGCCGCCCCCTTAGGCGGGCACAGGGTGGCGAACACCCAACTCGGGGCGTTCCGATGTCGCCGGGGCCTTTGGCCTCTCTTTCATTGACAGCATCTTCTGCCGGGGGCTACCGGCTAGCGCGAGGGGGAAGGGGCCCGCTGTGCCCAGAGCCGGGACGCAGAAATCCGGGAGTGCGAGGCCGATGCCGTGCAGGGGCCAGGCAAGCCGACATCATATCGACGAGAGGATCAGGGCGTGAAACCATCTGAAGTTGCAGCACAGATCAGCCAGCGCGAGGAGGACGAACGCTGGATGCGCCATGCCATGGCCCTGGCCGCCAGGGCAGAGGGGATAGGCGAGATCCCGGTGGGCGCCGTGCTGGTGCTGGGGGACAAGATAGTGGCAGAGGGGTGGAATCGCTCCATCAGCGAGCACGACGCCTGCGCCCATGCCGAGGTGATGGCGCTTCGGGAAGCGGGCAAGCAGCTTGAAAACTATCGCCTGCTCGACACCACCCTCTATGTGACGCTGGAGCCCTGCTGCATGTGTGCCGGCGCCCTCATCCACAGCCGGGTCAAGCGGGTGGTCTATGGTGCCCGGGATTTGAAAACGGGGGCGGCAGGCTCTGTGTTCGACATCCTGCTGGATCCCCGCCACAACCACCAGGTGGCACTGACGGGGGAGGTGCTCGCCGACGCCTGCTCGGCCCAGCTGTCGGATTTCTTCAAACGGCGCCGCGCCGAGAAGAAGGCGGCCAGACTCGCCGCGAAAGAGGCGCTTCCTCAAGATGACAGCGGGGCCTGATGGCCCCGTTTGCTTTTATTTCACTGCCAGACCGGCGGCCTGCTTCCCCCCGAATACCAACTGCCACACCCCCCGATGGAGCCTGCGCTCTTTGCCGCTGTTGATGTAACAAAACTGTCATGCATCCGCCATATAATGCCGCCAAGCCTAGCTCACATTGAGGTCTTGCATGTCATCGGAATCGTTAAATCTGGTCATGGCGGGCAGTCGAAAACGCCGGATCAAGGATAAATTGGCCAAATATGGCGTCACCACAGGGGGAGCCCTGGTGCTGGTGGCGCTGTTGCTCATCTTCTTCTACCTGCTTTATGTGGTGAAGCCCATCTTCAATGGCGCCAGCATGGAGAGCACCGCTTCCTTCACCCTGCCCATCAAGGGCAAGACCGCCTGGCTCGGGGTCGAGGAGCAAAACGAGATAGGTTACCGCTTCAGCGACCAGGGGAAGGTCAAATTCTTTGCCGTGCAACCGGATGGCAAGATCAAGACCGGACAGGTGATTGGCGAGGCGCAGGTGAACGGCGAGATCACGGCGGTCGCGCCGCCTGCGCCAGGCCAGAAACTCATCGCCTACGGGTTTGCCGACGGCAAGGCTCAGGTGGTACAACCCTATTTCAAGATCTCCTATCCCAATGACGTGCGCGTCATTGAGCCCAGCCTGCAATATCCCTTCGGCGAGACCCCCGTGGTAATCGATCCCCAGGGCAAGGCGCTG
This sequence comes from Aeromonas sp. QDB17, assembly GCF_027705305.1. Classification (NCBI taxonomy): domain Bacteria; kingdom Pseudomonadati; phylum Pseudomonadota; class Gammaproteobacteria; order Aeromonadales; family Aeromonadaceae; genus Aeromonas; species Aeromonas sp. QDB17. Next base: position 258,822 of record NZ_JAPDBP010000001.1, on the reverse strand, counting down.
ACGCGCATGGTCTTCGAGGCGACCAAGGACAAGATGGCCACCGCGGCCGTGACCGAAGATGGTCGTGGTGTGCTGATGGTGATGAGCGGTGAGGAGAATTTCCTCTCCGGCGAAATCGAGTGGAGCAATCAGACTTACACCATTCCGTCCCTGCCACGCCATGTTGACCAGATGCTGCTGACCCCGAACCTGCGTCTGTTGTTCGTGCGCGAGGGCAACCGCCTGTCGGTCTATGACATCCACAACCTGAGCGACATCTCCCTGCGCAATGTCATGGAGATCAACGCCCCCAATGCCAGCGTGACCCAGGTGGCCCTGCTCTCCGGTGCGTCCTCCCTGCTGGTGGGCAACGACAACGGCGTCATCTCCCAGTGGTTCGAGGTGGCAAAGGATGGCAAGCGCCAGTTCACCCAGATCCGTGACTTCAAGGGTGACGCGCCGGTCGCCCTGCTGACCCCCGAGCACTTTCGCAAGGGCTTCATCAGCGCAGGCAGCGACGGCACCATCAACTTCTTCCATGCCACCGGCGAAGCCAAGCTGCTTGGCGAGAAGGTTGACGGGGGCAACCTGGCTGCCGTTGCCATCTCTCCTCGCCACAACCTGCTGTTGACCCAGCAGGGGGATGACTTCAAGGTCTTTGACGTCGAGAACGATCACCCCGAGGTAACCTGGTCTGCCCTCTGGCAACAGGTATGGTATGAAGGCTATCCCGAGCCCCAGTACGTGTGGCAGTCCACCTCCGCCAGCAACGACTTCGAAGCCAAGCTGAGCCTGGTGCCCCTGGTGTTCGGTACCCTGAAAGCCTCCTTCTATGCCATGGTGTTCGCGGTGCCGCTCGGCGTCGCCGGCGCCATCTATACCGCCTACTTCATGTCGGCGGGGCTGCGTAAATACGTCAAGCCGACGGTGGAGATCATGGCGGCGCTGCCGACCGTCATCCTCGGCTTCCTGGCGGGTCTGTGGCTTGCGCCCATCATCGAAGGGGCCCTGCCCGGGGTGATCCTGCTGCTGATCCTACTGCCCATGGGCATGCTGCTCACCGCCCTGGTGTGGAACTATCTGCCGGAGCGCGGCCGCACCTGGCTGCCGGAAGGCTGGCACGCCATCCTGCTCATCCCTGTGCTGCTGTTCATCGGATGGGGCGCCTTCGCCTTGAGCCCCATCATCGAGAACGCCTTCATGCACGGTGATTCGCGCATCTGGCTGACCCACGACATGGGCATCAAGTTTGACCAGCGCAACTCCCTGGTGGTCGGTATCGCCATGGGCTTTGCGGTCATCCCCACCATCTTCTCCATCGCCGAAGACGCGGTCTTCTCGGTGCCCAAGCACCTGACCCAGGGCTCGCTTGCGCTGGGGGCGACCCCGTGGCAGACCCTGAGCCGGGTGGTGATCCTCACCGCGAGCCCGGGCATCTTCTCGGCGGTGATGATGGGCCTTGGCCGCGCCGTGGGCGAGACCATGATCGTGCTGATGGCCACCGGCAACACCCCCATCATGGACTTCTCCATGTTCCAGGGGCTGCGGACCCTGGCGGCGAACATTGCGGTGGAGATGCCGGAATCGGAAGTGGGCAGCTCCCACTACCGGGTGCTCTTCCTCGCCGCCTTCGTGCTGTTTGTGTTCACCTTCTTGTTCAATACCCTGGCCGAATTCGTCCGCCAGCGGTTGCGTGAAAAGTACAGCTCTCTGTAAGGACTAAGGAATCGACAATGGGTAAGTGGTTTAAATCGGGGGCCCCCTGGATCTGGATGACGGGGGGCGCCGTCAGCCTGAGTCTGGTGGCCGTACTGGGTCTGTTGTTGCTGATTGGCTGGCGTGGTCTGGTCTATTTCTGGCCCCATCCCATCTATGAGTGGCAACTTGAAGATGCAAGCGGCAACAAGAGCGTCCTGATTGGCGAGATCAACGACCGGGAGCTGGTGCCGGTGGAGCGCCTGCGCGCCGCAGGCCAGGCGCTGGAAGGGGAGGATCGCGAAGAGATTACCCGTTATCTGGTCAAGACCGGCAACCGGGAGTTCGTGGACCTCGATTTTCGCTGGGTGCTGGAGACCGATATCAAATCGCGCACCCAGCCGGCGGAGCTCGCCATGGTTGAACGCGCCACCAACGGCAACTTCTATGGTTACATCACCTCGGTGAAGGAAGATGGCCAGGAGCTGACCACGGATCTGCATCCCGCCTTGCAGCGGGTGCTGGCCCGTGCCAACGGCCTCTCAAGCCAAGCCAACGACCTGCAAAAAGGGGCCATCGGCAGCATCAACTACCAGCTGGAGCGCCTGCGCCTGAAAGAGCGCAAGGCCGAGCTGGATGACAAGCTGACCGATCAGCTTAAAACTGAGCTGGCGAGCGAGCGTCAGGCGCTCAACGACCGTTACCAGGTGCTGGAGAAAGAGCTCTTCTCCCTGCGTACCCAGGCGGACAGAGACAGCATCACTGTCAAGGACATGCGCGGCGAGCTGGTGACCATGCCCATGTCCCGGGTGCTGGATGTGGTCTGGCCCAACGACATGAGCCTGATGGCCAAGGTGGGTCACTGGTTCCACCAGATTGGCAAGTTCGTCTCCGATGACCCACGGGAGGCGAACACCGAGGGCGGCGTCTTCCCGGCCATCTTCGGCACCGTCTTCATGGTGATCCTGATGGCCATCATCGTGACCCCGCTCGGGGTGGTGGCGGCGGTCTACCTGCACGAGTACGCGGGCAAGAACAGCCTGACCAAGATCATCCGCATCGCGGTGATCAACCTGGCGGGGGTGCCCTCCATCGTCTACGGCGTGTTTGGCCTGGGCTTCTTCGTCTACACCCTGGGGGGCAGCATCGACCGCCTCTTCTACCCGGAAGCGCTGCCGAGCCCGACCTTTGGCTCCCCCGGTGTCATCTGGTCTGCCCTGACCCTGGCCATCCTGACCCTGCCGGTGGTGATCGTCTCCACCGAAGAGGGGCTGGCCCGGATCCCGAGCACCATTCGCCAGGGTTCGCTGGCGCTGGGTGCCACCCAGGCCGAGACCCTCTGGCGCATCGTGCTGCCCATGGCCAGCCCAGCCATCATGACCGGCCTTATCCTGGCGATTGCCCGTGCGGCGGGCGAGGTGGCGCCGCTAATGCTGGTGGGGGTGGTGAAGCTTGCTCCCACGTTGCCGATGGACGGCAACTTCCCGTACCTGCACGTGGAGCGCAAGTTCATGCACCTGGGCTTCCACATCTATGACGTGGGCTTCCAGAGCCCGAACGTCGAGGCGGCGCGTCCTCTGGTCTACGCCACCTCCTTCCTGCTGGTGACGGTGATCGTCGGCCTCAACCTGACGGCGATCGGTATTCGTAACCACCTGCGCGAGAAATTCCGGTCGCTGGAACATTAATCCAGCCATTACAGAGACGGGCAGGGACCTTCCCTGCCAACCAGATATTCCGGCAGCGGGCAAGACGTTTGCCCGCTGCCACCAAGAGAATTTGAGGTAAACAGATGATCAACGTAACACCGAGTTCGGCCCCGCACACCGCCACCGACCTGCTCAACCTGACCCCGGAGCAGACTGCGTTGGAGGTGAAGGATCTCAACCTGTACTACGGCAACAAGCAGGCGCTGTTCAACGTCAACATGAAGATCCCCAAGGGTCAGGTCACCGCCTTCATCGGCCCGTCCGGTTGCGGCAAGTCCACTTTGCTGCGCTGCATCAACCGGATGAACGATCTGGTGGAGATCTGCCGCATCGAGGGGGAGATCCAGCTGCACGGCCACAACATCTACGACAAGAGCGTGGATGTCTCCGCCCTGCGCCGTCAGGTGGGCATGGTGTTCCAGCGCCCCAACCCCTTCCCCAAGTCCATCTACGAGAACGTGGTCTACGGCCTGCGTCTGCAGGGCATCAATGACCGCCGTACCCTGGACGAGGCCGCCGAGCGTTCCCTGCGCGGTGCTGCCCTGTGGGAGGAAGTGAAGGATCGTCTGCATGACAACGCCTTTGGTCTCTCCGGCGGTCAGCAGCAGCGTCTGGTGATTGCCCGTGCCATCGCCATCGAGCCGGAAGTGCTGCTGCTCGATGAACCGACCTCGGCGCTGGACCCCATCTCCACCCTCACCATCGAGGAGCTCATCAACGAGCTCAAGAGCCAGTTCACCGTGGTGATCGTGACCCACAACATGCAGCAGGCGGCGCGGGTCTCGGATCAGACCGCGTTCATGTACATGGGGGAACTCATCGAGTACTCGAATACCAACACCATCTTCACCACCCCGGCCAAGAAGAAGACCGAAGACTACATTACCGGTCGTTACGGCTAAGGGATGCCGCTGATTGAGATGAGCAAGATGAGCAAGATGAGCATCAACAAACAGATTGGCAGTCAGTTCAACGGCTAAGGCATAATCGGAGCAACAAGGATTACTGGTATGGACAATATGAACCTCAACAAACACATCTCCGGTCAGTTCAATGCCGAGCTTGAGAGCGTGCGCAACCAGGTACTGGTGATGGGGGGGCTGGTGGAGAAGCAACTCACCGACGCCATCGCCGCCATCCATGGCCAGGATCTGGATGCGGCGCGCAAGATCGTGGCCAACGACCACAAGGTCAACGCCATGGAAGTGGCGATCGACGAGGAGTGCACCCGCATCATCGCCAAGCGTCAGCCCACCGCGTCCGACCTGCGGCTGGTGATGGCCATCATCAAGACCATCACGGATCTGGAGCGGATTGGCGACGTGGCGGACAAGATTGCCCGCATGCTGACCGACAACGCCAACAAGCCCCAGCCACCGCTGGTGTCGCTGGAGAACATGGGGCGTCGCACCATCAAGATGCTCCACGACGTGCTCGACGCTTTCGCCCGCATGGATCTGAATGCCGCCCTGGCGGTCTACAAGGAAGATGACAAGGTGGACCGGGAGTACGAGTCCATCATCCGCGAGCTGATGACCTACATGATGGAAGATCCGCGCACCATCCCCCAGGTGCTCAACGTGCTCTGGGCGGCGCGGGCCATCGAGCGGGTCGGTGATCGCTGCCAGCACATCTGCGAGTACATCGTCTACTACGTCAAGGGCAAGGATGTGCGTCACACCAAGGCCGATGACCTGAGCGATCTGCTGGGCAAGGGCTGATGGGGCGCCTTGGGTGGAGACTCTGTCGCGGCTGCACGATGGGAATCCAACCCTGATTGAATAAAAAGGCGCTTTGAGCGCCTTTTTCATTGCATGGCACGGCAGTTCAAGATAACGCCACCCGGCGGGCGCTTTTCTGCTAGAATATGGCCCCTGTGTGAGTCCCGGATGGAGTCACGGTCCGGTTTCCCGGGCCCAGTTTGCCGTCTTGTGCTAAGGCGGCTGTAGCAATAGGTTAATCATGAGTTTTGCCGATAGTTTGTTCTTTCTGATGCTGCTTGTCGCCGGCAGCGTGTTCTTCTCACTCTCCGAGATCTCCCTTGCCGCCTCCCGCAAGATCAAGTTGCAGGTGATGGCCGACGAGGGCAACCGCCACGCCGAGAAGGTGCTGGCATTGCAGGCCCAGCCGGGCAACTTCTTTACCGTGGTGCAGATAGGCCTCAACACCGTCGCCATCCTGGGCGGTATCCTGGGCGAGTCTGCCCTGAACCCGGCCATCAAGGCGTTTATCTCCGAGTTCTATCAGGGGCCCTGGCTTGGCGAGATCAGCTCTGCGGCCTCGTTCGTCTTCGTCACCGGCATGTTCATCCTGATAGCAGACCTGATGCCCAAGCGCCTCGCCATGACCATGCCCGAGCGGATCGCCGTGGTGGTGGTGCGTCCCATGATGCTGTGCGTCACCTTGCTGATGCCACTGGTGTGGCTGTTCAACGGCATGGCCAACGGCCTGTTCCGGCTGATGCGCATCTCCATGGTGCGCAACGACGAGATCACCTCCGACGATATTTATGCGGTGATGGATGCAGGTGCCGAAGCCGGTGTCATCCAGCGCGAGGAGCACCAGCTCATCGAGAACGTGTTCGAGCTCCAGTCCTTGGGTGTCACTTCCGCCATGACGGCGCGGGAGAGCCTCATCTACTTCACCCTGCAAGAGGGGGAGGAGAGCATCAAGGCGAAGATCGCCGAGCACCCCCACAACAAGTTCCTGGTGTGCGACCACAACCTCGACAGCATCAAGGGGTTCGTGGATGCCAAGGAGCTGCTGATCCGCGTCATCGGCGGCCAGAGCATCGATCTCAACAGCGGCTCCCTGGTGCAGAACGTCATCATCATTCCCGACACCCTCAACCTCTACGAGGCGATGGAGTACTTCAAGAACCATCGCGGCGACTTTGCGGTGGTGATGAACGAATACGCCCTGGTAGTGGGCATCGTCACCATGAACGACCTGATGAGTACCGTCATGGGGGAGTGGGCCACCCACGTGGTGGAAGAGCAGATAGTGCAGCGGGACGAGAACTCCTGGCTGGTGGACGGGGTGACCCCCATCTCCGACGTGATGCGCGCCTTCGACATCGAGGAGTTCCCGGAAAACCAGAATTACGAGACCATCGCCGGTTTCATCATGTACATGCTGCGCAAGATCCCCAAGCGCACCGACTCGGTCAAATATGCCGGTTACAAGTTCGAAGTGGTGGACATCGACAGTTACAAGATTGACCAGTTGCTGGTCACCCGGGTAGAACCTGCGAGCAATGAGAAGCCCGCTCAGGAATCCTAAAGGAGTTCGTTAGCAATCATGAAGATGAAGACACATTCCCGTGCGCTGGCCTGTGTGGCGCTCGCCCTGGCACTGGGTGCCTGCAGCCAGAGCGCACCGCGCAAGCCGGTGACGCCTGCCAAACCCGTTACCCCCGAGCCTGCCGTGGTGGTCCCGCAGCAGGATCCCGATGCGGTGGTGCAAAGCGCCGTGGCAGAGCCCAGCCCGGTGTTCGACGAGGAGTATCACGGCCCGGATCAAGGGTCGCTTGAATCGGTCACCGCCCTGTTTGCCCGGGGTTACATCGAATCCGCCATGCGCGAGACCATGCTGGCGGCGGTGCACAGCGACTACCCGCTGCTCGGCATGCGGGATGTGCGCCTGACCGACCCGGTGGCCAAGTTCCTCACCTCCGCCCAGGCACGCACCACGGCTCACGACTACCTCTATGCCGGGGTGCAGCGTCGGCTGGGCCGCCCGCTCAGCCCCGCCCAGTGGGAGCAGATCTGGCAGGGCTATCCCCATCAGGGCCGGGTCTCCGACTGGGTCAAGCAGACCAAGCGGGTGCTGGCCGGGCGCTGAGTCCCTCTGGTTATCGGCGGCTGTGCCCGCCTTGATCCCCTGTTTCACAAGAGGTCACCCCCCGGGGTGGCCTCTTGTCGTTTCAGTGCCTTGCCAGGTGATGCCTGTGCCGGGGAGACTTCCCTTTGCCGCCATCATCCTGAGCTTGCCCGGATTTGTTCGTAGCCCCCGATTGCCTCTTGTTCTACTTTGGGTCATGATATTTGGGATTTCTAGCCGTCTAGATGTTTTGATGGCTTAATGTGGTTTCACACAATAAACACCCGTCATGGCGGGGAGACGCAGAGAGACAGAGATGGACAAGCAGGATTTGTGGGTACTCGATGGCGGTATGGGCCGTGAACTGGCGCGGCGTGGTGCGCCGTTCCGTCAACCGGAGTGGTCGGCGCTGGCGTTGATGGAAGCGCCCGAGACGGTGCGCGAGGTACACCAGGCCTATGCGACGAGCGGTGCCCGGGTGATCACCACCAACAGCTATGCCCTGGTGCCCTTCCATATCGGCGAGGCGCGCTTTGCCGCCCAAGGGGAGGCACTTGCGGCTCTGGCCGGGCAACTGGCCCGAGGCGTGGCCGACGAACAGGGGGGAGCCGTCAAGGTGGCCGGCTCCTTGCCGCCGCTCTTTGGCTCCTATCGTGCGGACCTCTATCAGGCCGAGCGGGTGAGCGAGCTGGCGACACCGCTTATCCGTGCCCTGTCACCCCATGTGGATCTCTGGCTGGCGGAGACCATGAGCCTCATCGCTGAGCCCCTGGCTCTCAAGGCCCTGCTGCCCGAGGACGGCAAGCCGTTCTGGGTCTCCTTTACTCTGGAAGATGAGGCGCCGGGTAGCGAGCCCACCCTGCGCTCCGGCGAGCGGGTGGCGGATGCCGTGGCCGCGTTGGCGTCGGCCGGGGTGGATGCCATCCTGTTCAACTGCTGCCAGCCCGAGGTGATTGAAGGGGCGCTCAAGGTGGCCGTCGCCGCGTTGCAGGTTCAGGGGCGCACCGACGTTCGCCTCGGCGCCTATGCCAACGCCTTCCCGCCCCAGCCCAAGGAGGCGACTGCCAACGATGGTCTGGACGAGATCCGCGGCGATCTGGGGCCGCTGGATTACCTCGGCTGGGCCGAGCGCTGGCGCAGAGCCGGGGCAAACCTCATCGGCGGCTGCTGCGGCATCGGCCCGGAACACATCGAGGCGCTGGCCAGCCGGCTGCGTTAAGGAGCGCCCATGAAAGAGAGCAAGATCGGGCTCTGGTCCCTCACTGCGCTGGTGTTCAGCTCCATGGTGGGGGCCGGCATCTTCAGCCTGCCCCAGAACATGGCCGATGTGGCGGGCGCCCGCGCCGTGCTGATCGGCTGGGCCGTCACCGGGGTCGGCATACTGGCGCTGGCCATGAGCTTCCTCTACCTGTCGCGGCTCAAACCCGAGCTTGACGGCGGCATCTACAGCTATGCCCGGGCTGGCTTTGGCGAGCTGGTGGGGTTCTTCTCCGCCTGGGGATACTGGCTCTGTGCCACCATCGGCGTGGTGGGGTATCTGGTCATCGCCTTCGCGGCGCTGGGCAGCTTCGTCGACACGCCGGAGCGGGTCTGGTTTGGCGAGGGCAATACATTGGCAGCTTTTGTCGGCGAGTCCTGCATCCTCTGGGCGGTGCACCTGCTGGTGGCCCGCGGCGTGCAGCAGGCGGCCCTGTTCAACCTAGTGGCGACCCTGGCCAAGAGCCTGCCGCTGCTGCTGTTCATCCTGTTCGCCTGCTACTGGTTCGATCCGGTCACCTTTGCGGCGGATCAGGAGGGCAGCACCCTGGCGGTACCGGTCTCCGAGCAGGTGCGCAACACCATGCTCATCACCCTCTGGGTCTTCACCGGCATCGAAGGGGCAGCGGTGCTCTCGGCCCGGGCGAGAAACAAGCGGGACGTGGGCACCGCCACCGTGCTCGGTGTGGTGCTGGCGCTGCTGCTCTATGTGCTCATCTCGGTGCTGGCGCTCGGAATATTGAGCCGCCCGGAGCTTGCGGCCCTGCCCAACCCCTCCATGGCGGGATTGATGGCCCAGATGACGGGTTCCTGGGGCAAGTTGCTCATCAGCGCCGGCCTCATCGTGTCGGTGCTCGCCTCCTACGTGAGCTGGACCCTGTTCTCTGCCGAGGTGCCGTTCAGCGCGGCGCGTCACGGGGCCTTCCCGGCCATCTTCCGGCGCGAGAACCACAACGGCACCCCCATCGCCTCGCTCTGGCTCACCAGCCTGACCGTGCAGGGCTGCTTGCTGCTGGTGTGGTTGCTTGGCAAGGGGTACACCAACCTGCTGCTCATCTCCACCTCCATGATCCTGGTGCCCTACCTGCTCATCGGCCTCTTCCTGCTCAAGCTGGTCTTCAGTGGCAAGGGGGGGCAGGGCCGCGGCCTGATGCGGGTGGTGGCGCTGGTGTCGAGCGGTTATGGTTTCTGGCTGCTCTACGCCGCCGGGGTGGAGTACCTGCTGCTGTCGCTTCTGCTCTACGGGCCGGGTCTGCTGCTGTTTCTCTACAGCCGTCGCCAGCTCGGCGCCGAACAGCGGCTCAGCGGGCGTGAACGGCTGCTGGCCGGGGTGACGCTGCTGAGCCTGATCCCCGCCGTCTGGTCCTTTGTTCACGTCTGAACCTGGGGGTTGTCCCTGTCATGAAAAAGAGCGCCCCTGGGCGCTCTTTTTTATCCTGGTCGTGGGTCAACCGCTGGTGGGGCCCGCCGGTTTGCCAAACAGCACGGCGAGCTTTTGCCGCCAGGGGAGGCCCCGGGCCTCTTGCAGCATGTCGCGCCACTCGTGGAAGGTGAGGGTGAGGGGGTTGAAGCTGTGGATTGGCTTGGTGATGCCGAAACGGCACGGCTCGCCCAAGTCTTCTTCCACGAAGGTGCCAAACAGCCGGTCCCAGATGATGAGCACGCCGGCGAAGTTGCGATCGATGTATCTGGCGTTGCTGGCGTGGTGCACCCTGTGGTGGGAGGGGGTGTTGAAAACCCACTCCAGCCAGCCGAGCTTGCCCACCACCTGGGTGTGGACGAAGAACTGAAAACCCAGGCTCAAGAGCACGGTGGCGACCACCGCCTCGGGGGGGAAGCCGATGAGGATCATGGGGATCCAGAACAGCCACATGCCGGAGACCGGATACATCAGGCTCTGGCGAAAGGCGGTGGAGAGGTTGAGCCGCTCCGAGCTGTGGTGCACCACGTGGGAGGCCCAGAGCCAGCGCACATGGTGGCTTGCGAAGTGGAACAGCCAGTAGCAGAGATCCTGCAACAGAAAGAGCAGCAAGAGGCTCCACAGGTTCAGCTCGATATCGAATAGTCGCCAGCCCCAGAGGATGTCATAGAGATAGGCGATGGCAATGGCGGCCAGGGCATCGCCCCCCTGATGCATCAGTGCCAGGGTGGCATTGGCGAAGAGATCCTTCCACTGGTAGCCCGCCGTGGGATAGGCGGCGCCGTGTTTTCGCAGGTAGAGCATCTCCCAGCCGATGAAAACCAGAAAGAGGGGCGAGAGGTAGAGCAGGAGCAGTTGCACATCCATGTGAGCCATCCGGTTGGACCAGTTGGATGTCAGCATACCGGATGATGTTAAAAACTCATTAACATTTGATGGTGATCCTCCTGTCTGACGCGGCCCGGCCTTGCCCTCCCTGTTTACACTGAAGAAGGAGCGCGCGCGGCATCTACCGCAAGCGGCAGTACCTTGGGAGGGAGAGAAAATGAACGGGACGCCTGTTTGTCTCATGCTCGGCCTGCTCAGTGCGAGTGCGATGGCCAATGACAGTTTCAACAGCGAGTTGAGCCATGTTGTCGGTGGTGCAGCCATGGGGGCGGGCTTTACGGCCATCGCGGATCACTATGGCTATCGGGAGCACAGGGGCTGGATTGGTTTTGGCATCTCGACCGGCATCGGCATCGGCATCGCCGCAGAGCTGATCGAGCGGGCCAGTGGTCAGGGGCCCTTCTCCGCCCTGGATGCGGGGGCCAATGCGCTGGGGGCCGCCGCCGGTGCCTACGGGACGGATCGCTGGCTGCTGGCACCCGTGGTGCTGCCCGAGCAGCACTTCGCCGGCCTGACGGGCATGTATCGATTCTAGGGGCGAGCCACCTGGAACAAAAAAGGGAGCCTGGGCTCCCTCTTCTTGATTTGCATGACACCGCTGCGCGGTTGATCGAGCCCGGGTTTGCCCCTTTACCGGATTGCCAATATCGGTGCGCTCGTCAGAGTACCTGGCTCAGGAACTGGCGCAGGCGCGGGGAGGGGGGATTGTCGAAGAAGTCGGCGGGTTTCTCGTCCACCAGCAACTCGCCGCTCTCCATGAAGAGCACCCTGTCCGCCACTTCCCGGGCAAAGCCCATCTCGTGGGTCACCACCACCATGGTCATCCCTTCGCGGGCCAACCCCTTCATGACGTCCAGCACCTCTCCCACCATTTCGGGGTCGAGGGCGCTGGTGGGCTCGTCAAACAGCATGATGCGCGGCTGCATGGCGAGCGCCCGTGCGATGGCCACCCGCTGCTGCTGGCCGCCGGAGAGCTGGGAGGGGTAGCTCTGGGCCTTGTTGGAGAGACCGACCTTGAGCAGCAGGGCCTTGGCTCGCTCCTCTGCCTCCTGGCGAGAGAGCCCTCTCACCTTCTGGGGGGCCAGGGTGATGTTGTCCAGCACCGTCAGGTGAGGGAAGAGGTTGAATGACTGGAACACCATGCCCACCTCTTCCCGCAGCTTGTTGACATCCCCGGGTTCGGTGAGGCTGATGCCGTCGACCACGATATTGCCATCGTTGATGGTTTCCAGCTGGTTGAGGGTGCGCAGGAAGGTGGACTTGCCTGAGCCGCTCGGCCCCACGATCACCACCACTTCCCCTTCGGCCACCTGGGTGCTGACGTTTTTCAGGGCGTGCACCTCGGTGCCGTAGAACTTCTCTACACCGCTCGCCTTGATGATGGGATCAGTTGCTGCGCGCATAGTTCACCTCCAGACGACGCACCGGGAAGGGGCAGGGAGTGCCGGTGATGGCAGAACGTTTCGACACCGATGGCGCCTTGATAACGGGATCAGTTGCTGCGTGCATATTTCACCTCCAGACGACGCACCAGGAAGGAGAGAGTGCCGGTCAGCACCAGATAGAGCAGAGCCACGGTGAACCACACCTCGAACGGGCTGAAGGTGGAGCTGACCACTTCGCGCCCCGCCTTGGTGAGATCCGTGATGGAGATGACGGAGACCAGAGAGGAGTCCTTAATAAGGTTGATGAACTGACCCGCGAGCGGTGGCAGCACCCGTTTGAAGGCCTGGGGCAGGATGACGTAGCGCATGGTCTGGGCCGAGGTCATGCCAAGGCTTCTGCCCGCTTCCATCTGCCCCTTGTGAATGGAGCTGATGCCGGCGCGCACGATCTCCGCCACGTAGGCGCCGGTGAAGACCGCGAGCGCCGCCACACCAGCGGTGAATCGGTCGAGGTTCAGCACGGTGCCGATAAAGAAATAGACGATGAAGATCTGCACCAGCAACGGGGTGCCACGGATGAGCTCTACATAGGTCACGGCCAGGTTGCGCAGGGCCGGATTGGGGGAGAGGCGGGCGAGCCCGGCCAGGGTGCCAAGCAGGATGGCGAAGATGCCCGCCACCAGGGAGAGCTTGACCGTGACCCAGACTCCCCAGGCAATGGGGCCGGCGGTCCAGCTCAGTTGCACATCCAGGGTATCGCCGAGGAAGACGGTATCCCCTTCAGCCAGCTGGGAGCCCTTGGGAGCGATGGCCTGACGGCGGCTGGGGTCGAGATCGTCTTGCAGGAAGAGCTGTCCCTTGTCCGCGACCACGGTGCCGTCAAACTCGGCATAGTGTTTCTGTTCTGCCTGATAGGCGATGTACTGGGGAATGCGTTCCCAGCGCCAGGTGTAATCCACTGCCTGCACGGCCTTGTAGATGCCGAAAATGGCGGCCAGCACCAGCAGCAGGAAGATCCCGTGCCAGAGCAGCTGATTGGGCTGTTTTTCCATCTGTCTTGTGAGTTTGGGGTTGATCACTGTCACAACCTCTTTTGTCGTTATCGTGTGGGGAGTCTGCGTGAAGGGGCGGCATGCCGCCCCTTTGAGAGGTTATTTGAGCTGGTTCAGCCAGGCGGTGGATTCAAACCACTTCTTGTAGAGACGGTCGTAGCTGCCGTCGCCCTTGATCTGGCGCAGGTAGTTGTTGAACCAGTTGAGGGTGTCCTGATCCCCCTTGCGGATGGCCCAGGCCAGCGGCTCGAAGGTGAACGGCTTGTCGAGGTGTACCACGGCGCCCTGGTTCTGGGACGCGAAGATGGCGTTGTAGGGCAGGTCGTAGACGAAGGCATCCACCTTGCCGTTGATCACTTCCAGCTTGGCGTCATCCTGGGTTTCAAACTGCAGCAGGGTGGCCTTGGGGATCATGCGCTTGACCGCTTGCTCGCCGGTGGTGCCGAGTTTGACCGCGATCTTGTATTTGGGATCGTTGAGGTCCTGGAAGGATTTGATTTCGCCCGCCTTGTCCTTGCGAAGCACGATGGTCTGGCCGACGACGATGTAGGGATCGGCAAAGTTCACGCGCAGGTTGCGCTGGGGAGTGACGGTCATGCCACCCATGATGACGTCGAACTTGTCGGTCAAGAGCGCGGGGATGATGCCGTCCCAGGCGGTGTTGACGAACTCCACCTTCACGCCCATCTCCTTGGCGACCATCTTGGCGAGATCCACGTCAAAGCCGATGTACTGGCCCTGCTTGTTGGTCATCTCGAAGGGTTGATAGCCGGCATCGAAGCCGACCCGCAGCACACCGCGCTCCAGCACGGCATCCAGGGTGGAAGTGGGCGCGGCGTTGGCCAGCCCGCACAGCAGCAGGGTAGAAAGAATGAGTTTTTTGATCATAAATGACGTCTCTGTCGTAAATGTGGTCGGCCTTGAACCTGCTCCCGTGCGACTCCATGGCACAAGAGACTGCTGCATCCGGCAGCAGGCAAGACAGGATTATTGTCTTGGTCGGGGCAAAAGCCCCATATGAGATTCTATGAATGGTTCGTTGGATGAAAAATGTACCAAAACCTGTTTGTGCCAGAAGACTCAATAAGTTATGGAGACTTTTATCCCTCGTGGTGACTCATAAAACCACATGAAAACAACATATCTATCTAATGGCGCCGGTTCAAGTGCAAAATATCCGGCGGCCGTCTCGGTGGAAAATCCGGGTACAGACAGGGCGTTGTCCGGCACGCTTCACGGGGAATGGGGCGTGCGAGCCGGTCAAATATTTTTGCCCGGCCCATAGGCTCCCTCTGTGTCTTGTCATGGGCTTCCCATATACTCAGCCATCCCCATTGGAAGGTTCGGGAATGGACGCCTCAATTCTGCTCAATCTGGACGTATTTACCCTGATGTTGATGGCCCTCGGGGGCTACAGCCTGGGATTCATCACCCTCTCCATCATCTGGTCGACCCACAGGGAAATACCCGGTCTCGGGCTCTGGTGGTGGTCCAGCCTCTGTGCCCTCGTGGCGCAATCGCTCTTCTTCATGCAGGCATTTGCCCCCCATATCGCGGGGATCTGGCTGGCCAACCTGCTCATCACCTTCTGCCTCGCCCTGATGCCACTCGCCATCCAGCGCTTCTTCGGGGAGCCGCCAAACTGGCGGGCATTCACCCTCTTCATGCTGGTCTACCTGCTGATCCTCTGCTGGAGCGTCATCTTCAACGACAAGATGGCCCCCCGGGTGCTGCTGGCCTGCCTGAGCTACATGATGGTGGGGGCGGTGATTGTCTGGCTCATATGGCGCCACGGCTACCCTGACTATCTGCCCGCTGTGCTGGTGTTCACCGTGGTCAACATCCTGCTCTACGGTTTCAATCTGGTGCGCATGGGGGCCCTGCTCGGCGGCGAGGTGCGTGTCCTGATGGATCAGCATGCGGTCAATGTGCTCCCCTTCCTCTCCATGCTGATGGGCAACTATCTGTCGACCTTCGGGGTGCTGTTGCTCTGTACCCAGTACCGGGCCCTGGCCCTGCGTCGACAGGCCAGCCAGGATCCCCTGACCGGCCTCCTGAACCGGCGCGGCTTCATGGATCACTGCGTGACGATGGCAAGGCAGGGGGCGCTGGTGGTGCTGGATCTCGACGACTTCAAGCAGATCAACGATCGCCACGGTCACGAGACCGGGGACAGGGTGCTGGAGGCGGTGGGTCGCTATCTTGCCGGCCAGCGGGATCTGGTGGCCAGCCGCTTCGGCGGGGAAGAGTTTGTGCTGCTGTTGCCCGAGCGGGACCCCCTGGCCCAGCAGGCGCGCTGCGAGCAGATCCGCCAGGGGATAGAAACGCTGGAGCTGAAGGGGGTCCGGGTGACGGCCAGCCTGGGGTGGGTGCCCAGCGCCCGTGAATGGCACTTTGACACCCTGTTCAGCCAGGCAGATCGCGCTCTCTATCAGGCCAAGCGGGAGGGCAAGAACCGGATCTGTCAGGGGGCCTGATCCCCCGTCAGGTCATGCCCGGCCGGTGGCCGTCGGCTCCGACCGGACAAAGGCATACCGAGTCAGCCACCTGGTCGCATCAGACCAGAATGGCAGCCTGTCAGCGGTGCAACTCCCCCGCGCGTTCCGGCTGATAGACCACTTCCAGGATCTCCACCTGGATGGTGCGACCGGCCGGCCCCGGCCAGGCGATGCTGTCACCCACCTTGAGCCCCAGCAGGGCGCTGCCCACTGGCGCCAGCACGGAGATCTTCGATTCGTCCCCCTGTACATCCTTCGGATAGACCAGCGTCAGGCAGAAGTCGTTGCCACTGTTTTGCATCTTGAAGCGCACCGTGCTGTTCATGGTCACCACGTCCGGCGGCATGTCGGCGGGTTCGCGGATCTCGGCGCGATCCAGCTCCTCTTGCAGGGCAAGGTGCTGGGGGTGGTTGCCAAGCAGCTGTTCGATGCGATCCAGATCCAGGCTGGAGATGACGAGATGAGGCTGTTTCATAGGGTATTTCCTTATCAATGACTGAAGGGACCAGGATGACGGGCAGACTGGTCGACAAAAAACGGTGCAAGGGTAAAAAGCAGACAGCAAAAGCGATGCCCCCGAGCGACTCGCGCAGCGGGGCGAGGGCGGGGGCTCAGCGGGGTGTGAGCGTACTGGAAAAAATCATGATTGCTTTCATGGAGATACCATAACCATTCTGGGGTGGTTTGGCAATTGGGCTGACTTTCTCATCAGGGAGCCTGGTAATCGTACTGGTGCAGGATGCGCGCGAGACTGCCATCCTCCCTCATTTCCTGAATGACCCGGCGCCAGCGCAGCGCCTCGCTGCGGGAGAAGCGGGGGCTGGCGGCCAGGTAGAGGGTGCTCTGCTGCAAGGTCTCGCCCCGCACCAGATCCGGGAGCGGCAGACCCGCCCGCTGCTGGTTGTAACGGGCGGTGTTCCAGGCCACCGCCCAGGCCTGGATGCGGCCGCGCGCCAGCTTGCTGGCGTTGCTGACCTCCTCGGTGACCAGCTCCCGGGTCACTCCTGTCAGCGGCTGGATCAGGCTCTGGCTATGGGAGCCACGCATCACGCCAACGGTGAGACCTGGCAGTGTCTTCATGGAGAGCGGCGCTGGATGGTGACGGCGATGGCTGACCAGCACGAAGGCCTCCTCCAGCAGGGGGGCAATCCAGAGAAACAGTGGTTCGCGCTGGGGATTTCGGGCCGGGGGCAACAACAGGACATCCGGGCGGTGGCTGGCCTGGCTGAGGGCGCGAGCCAGCGGCATCAACTCGATCTCGAGCGGTTCCCCGAGGCGGCGGGCAGCCTCTTCCAGCACCTCGATGGCCATGCCGCTCGGCGCACCCTGCTGGGCGCGGATCACATAGGGGGGAATGTCCGCGGCCACGACGACCACGGCATGGGCCGAAAAGGCGCAGACGATCAGAGGGGAGAGCAGCAGAAGCAGAGTAACAAGGCGCATGGATGTTCGGGTCCGGGATGAGTACAGAGAGTGTAACATCCCGTTACGCCATGTCAGCCAGGCGATTGCCGCCTGGGGGGATCAGTCGAAGAAATCCCGCAGATCCAGGGTCTGGTACCCTGCCAGTTGCTGCCAGGGGAGGGTCTTTGGCAGCGGCTTGAGCGTCACCTCCATCCGGTAGCTGCGATAACCGTCGAGGCTTGCCGACTCCACCACCAGGGGCAACTGCCAGCGGCTCGACCAGAGGATGCGGGTACGCTGGCGACCTTCACGGGTCTCATACCAGTTCGCCTGGTCGGGGGCGGCCTCATCCAGCGGTGTCATTCCCTCTAACAGGGCAGGGTTGATGAGGTGGCGGATCCGCGCCCACTCCGGTTTGAAGGCCACCTGGCCGTACTCCTCCTGCGGCACCTCCACCAGCTGGTTGTGCCAGGCATCGGCGTAGCGCAACTGGAGTGCGTCTCCCGCGCTCCGGGTGACCCAGCGCGCCGCCATCTGGTGAGTGAAGTGCTTGTGGCCGGGGCGGGCATCGTGGGTGGCGTGATAGGCACGGGCCAGGGGAACGGGAATGAGCCGCTGGCTCCACACCTGGTCACCGACCCGCAGCCACTTCTCCTGCCACTGGCTCTCCCGGGTGATGCCGTCGCTGCCGGTCACCCTGTCCACGTAGCGGATGCGGGCGGCCAGATCGGGCACCTCGTCGGCCAGGAGGGGGAAGGAGAGGGCGCTGCCCAGCAGCCATAAAGAAAGCAGATATTTCATCATCGTCTCTCGCTCGACGGAGAACGGGCCCGGCGCGGTGCCGGGCCCCTTTATCACAGGCCGAGGGCCTCCCTGAGCTTGCCGAACACCCGGGTGTTGTCGAGGGTGCCCTTGAACTGGCTGCTGCCTGCGCCGCCCGCGAACAGCATCACATCGCCGCCGCCGTGAGTCTCGGAGCCGAGCTTGATTCCGGTTTCCTGCAGGTAGTCATCCGCCATCACCTCATCGCTGGTGAGGGTGGGGCGCTGGTCCTGGCGGTTGGGGCCGTTGCCGAATACCAGAGTAGTGAACGGCTTGCCGTCCGCGTCGTTCTGGGTCGAACCATCGGCGTTCTTGACCAGATCCAGCACCTTGTTGCCCTTGGCGGAATAGCCGTTGATGGTCATGGTGTGGTCGTGGTCGGCGGTGACCACGATCAGGGTATCGCTCAAATCCACTTTGCCGAGGGCCGTCTTGACCGCCTCGTCCAGCGCCACCGCATCGGTCAGGGATCGCTTGGCGTTGGTGGCATGCAGGGCGTGGTCGATACGCCCCCCCTCCACCATCAGGAAGTAGCCCTGGCTGTTCTGGCTGAGCAGATCGATCGCCTTGGCGGTCATTTCGGAGAGGGACGGCTGGGTGCTGGCCGCCCCCTTGGCGACGCGGTCCAGTTCGTAGTCGAGGTGGGACTTGGTGCTGAACAGCCCCAGCACCTTGCCCGAGTTGACGGCAGAGAGCTCATCCTTGGTGGTGACATAGCGGTAGCCCCGGGCGGTCAGCTCGGCGGTGAGATCCCGGCCGTCGGCCCGGCCGCCCTTGTTGCTGGCGCTGTAGGGCGTCCAGTGGTTGGCGCCGCCCCCCATCAGCACATCGACCCCATCCCCCAGCGCCTGGTTGAAGCCGGCGCCGCCCGGTACCGCCTGCTCGGCGATGGCGTAGGCCGCATCCCGGTGGCAGATATGGGAATAGGTCGCCGCCGGGGTGGCATGGGTCAGCTCCGTGGTCGTGACGGCCCCCACCGACTTGCCCGCCGCCTTGGCCAGCTCGAGAAGGGTGGGCACCGGGCTCCCGTTGTCGCTGGTGCAGTTGTTGATGCCCTTGTTGCCGTTGGCATCCTTGGACGGTGCCACGGCCCTGGTGTCGCTGCTCATGGCGATCACCTCGTTGTTCATCTTGACGCCGGTGGTGTAGGCCGCCATGGAGGGGGCGGAGTCCGTGGTCTGGGCATCGTGGGAGAAGGTCTTGATACGCGCGCTCTGGGGCAGCTTCATCATCTCGAGATCCCCCTCTTCCCCCACCTTGAACAGGCGGGTGGCGGTGAGCACGGTGGGACCCATGCCATCACCGATAAAGAGGATGACGTTCTTGGCATCGGCGGCGTGCGCCTGGGAGAGGCCGCCAAGCGTGCCGAGCAGGGCGGTGCAGACCAGCGTCTTTTTCATGGTGATGTTCATCCTGATAATCCCTTACAGCTTGGCCGCAGCCTTGATCTTGCCGAACACGGCGGTGTTGTCGAGAGAGCCGTGGAAGCGCTCCGCCCCCTGGCCGATGGCGCCGAGGAAGACATCGGTACCGCCGTGGGTCTCGTTGCCTATCTCGCCCACCTTGACCACCACCTCCTGGTGATAGTCGTCGGCGGAGGCGGTGGCGTCGTCGAGGGCCGCCACGCTGCTGCGCGGGCCGTCCACCCGGTTGTAGCCGTTGCCAAAGCCGATGATGGTGTAGGGCATGCCATCGCTATCCTTGCTCGGCTCGCCGGTCTCGTAGTTCTTCACCAGCCCGAGCACGCCCGCATTGCCTGCGGTGGTCTTGCCGGTGCGCTTGGCGTAGCCGTTGAGCACAAGCGTGTGGTCATGGTCGGCGGTGACCACGATCAGGGTGTTTTTCAGCTCGGGATCGGTTTTCTTCACTTCATTGATGGCGGCCTGGATGGCGTTGTCGAAGGCGAGGGTATCCTGCAGGGCACGCTTGGCGTTGGTGTCGTGCAGGGCGTGATCGATGCGCCCCCCTTCTACCATCAGGAAGTAGCCCTTCTCTTTGCCCTTGAGCTGCTTGATGGCAGCCAGGGTCATCTGGGCCAGTGACGGCTCGCTGGCGGGCCGGTCCAGGTCATATTTCATGTGGCTTGAGCCAAACAGGCCCAGCAGCGGCTTGCTCGCATCGGCCTGGTTCAGCTCGTCCAGGGTGGCGGCAAACTGATAGCCCTTCGCCTTCATCTCGTCGATGAGGTTGCGGCCATCGGTCCGCTTGCCCTTGTCGGCACTGGGCAGGAAGAAGCCGCTGCCGCCGCCGAGCACCACGTCCAGCCCCTCCTTCAGGGCGCTGTTGTAACCGCTGCCCCCCGGCACCATCTGGACGGCGATATCAGCCTCCAGATCCCGGTTGCAGATATGGGCATAGGTGGCGGCCGGGGTAGCGTGGGTGACCCGGGTGGTAGTGACCACGCCGGTGCCGCGGCCATCGGCCTTGGCCAGCTCCAGCAGGGTGGTCACCGCTTTGCCGCCGCTCTGGCTGCAATCGCTCTCCTGGGTGGCGTCGCTGTCCATGCTGATGACGCCGTTGTTGCTCTTGACCCCGGTCATGTAGGCCGCCATGGAGGGGGCCGAGTCGGTCACCTGGGCATCGTGGGAGAAGGTCTTGATGAAGGCCGTTTCCGGCAGGGTGTCGATGGTGAGGCTGCCCTCTTCGCCGACGCCATAGATCCGGGAGGCGGTCAGGGTGTTGAGACCCATGCCGTCGCCGAGGAAGAAGATCACGTTCTTGGCGCGGGGTTCCGGGGTGTTGCTGTCGTTGTTGGAGTTGCAGCCGGCGGCCAGGGCGGCGCCTATCATCACTGCAAGTCCTGCCATCTTTCTCATTGGGGTTCGCTCCTTGTGAAACCTGAGCGCAGCCTAGAGGGGGCAGATGACACTTTTAGTGAAGAGAGATGACAATGCGGTGAAAGCGCCTTGTAAATGTTATCTTATATCAATGAGTTATGTTGATTGTATTCTGCCACTCACCTCCCGGTGGCGTGGCGGGCATCCGGCCACCCGGGTGACAACACCCGGCCAGAATAGCCTGTCAAATCGGGGCCGCAGCAGGTAAAATGCGCCCCCTTGCGATGAGTGCCAGCGGTCTGGCGCATCACCACGCACCCGCAACCCCGAGCGCCCGCAGCCCCGAGAGGGGACCGCATGCCAATGAGAGAGTAACGGATATGTCCATCAACTGGTTCCCCGGCCACATGCACAAGGCCCGCAAAGAGATTGCAGAGGTCATGCCCCAGGTCGATGTCATCATCGAGATGCTCGACGCCCGCATCCCCTTCTCCAGCGAGAACCCCCTGGTGCCGGAGCTGCGCGGGGAGACGCCGGTGATCAAGGTGCTCAACAAGGCAGACCTTGCCGACCCCGAGATCACCGCGCTGTGGGTGGCCCACATGGAGCAGGAGAAGGGGATCAAGGCACTGCCCCTGACCCAGCAGGAGCCTACGATGATCAAGCAACTGCTGACCCTGTGCCACGAGATGCTGCCGGAGCGCAACTTCGAGCTGCGCGGGGTGCGCGCCATGATCATGGGCATCCCCAACGTGGGCAAGTCCACCCTGATCAACACCCTGGCGGGGCGCATCATCGCCAAGACCGGCAACGAGGCGGGGGTGACCAAGTCCCAGCAGCGGATCAAGCTCGACAACCACGTCATCCTGACGGACACCCCTGGCTTCCTGTGGCCCAAGCTCAACCCGCCCTCCTGCGGTTATCGACTGGCGATCACGGCGGCCATCAAGGATACCGTCTTCGATTACGCCGACATCGCCATGTTTGCCGCCGACTACTTCATCAAGGCCTATCCGGAGCGCATCAAGGCACGCTACCAGCTGAGCGAGCTGCCGGAGACCGAGATCGAGCTGCTGGATCTCATTGCCCGTCAGCGCGGCTTCATGCGCAAGGGGGGGCTTGCGGATCTGCACAAGGCCTCGGAAATCCTGGTCAATGAATTCCGGTCCGGCATGCTGGGGCGGATCTCCCTGGAGACGCCAGAGATGGTGAGCGTCGAGATAGTGGAAGCCCAGGCCGAGGCTGAGCAGAAAGCCAGGGAGAAGGCGGAGCGGGAAGAGGAGCGCCAGGCCCGGGCTCGTCGCAAGTACGCCAAGAAGCGCCAGCGCTGACCGGCGTTGTGCACGATAGGTTGTGCTTGATAGAAAGAAGAGGCGGCCCTGGGCCGCCTCTTCTGGTCATGGCGCTCTGGCGTGAGGGAGGCACAGAGTCGATATTCAACGGCCCGCTTCCCCTCATCATGACCAAGGTGTCGGCCAATCAAGGGGATGAGACTCCCGTCAGGGGAGGGCCTTGCCGCGTTGCCATCGCGGTGGGCAGAAAAACCTTGCGACCCGGCCTCAGTGCCGATTGACAAAGGCACAGGCGGTGGCATGATGCGCTCGCATTTTGCCTCTCCCCACGGTTCTATCCATGACCACATACTCCCGCCCGGTGCTGCTCCTGCTCTGTGGCCTGCTGTTGCTGACCCTGGCCATCGCGGTATTGAATACCCTGGTACCGCTCTGGCTCGCCCATGAGCATCTGCCCACCTGGCAGGTCGGCATGGTCGGCTCCTCCTATTTCACCGGCAACCTGCTGGGAACCCTGCTGGCGGGCAGACTCATCGCCCGCTGCGGCTTCAATCGCAGTTACTACCTGGCCAGTGCGCTCTTTGCCGCAGGCTGCGTCGGGCTCGGCATTACCGTGGCTTTCTGGAGCTGGCTCGCCTGGCGATTCATCGCCGGGGTAGGCTGCGCCATGATCTGGGTGGTGGTGGAGAGCGCGCTGATGTGCAGCGGCAACGCCCGCAATCGAGGGCGCCTGCTGGCCGCCTACATGATGGTCTATTACGTGGGCACTGTGCTTGGGCAACTGCTGGTGAGCAAGGTGCCGACGTCGCTGATGGCGGTGCTGCCCTGGGTGACCGCCCTGGTGTTGACGGCCATGCTGCCGCTCTTGTTCACCCGCATCGCCAGTCCGTCAGGCAACCACAAGGCCAGGACTCCGGTCTGGCCGATGCTGCGCCTGCGTCAGGCGCGTCTGGGGGTGAACGGCTGCATCCTCTCCGGCATCGTGCTGGGGGTGCTTTATGGTCTGATGCCGCTCTATCTGAACCACCAGGGGGTGAGCGACGGGGCCATCGGCTACTGGATGGCGGTGATGGTGAGCGCCGGCATCCTGGGGCAATGGCCTGTGGGACGTCTGGCGGATCGTTTCGGGCGCCTGCCGGTGCTGCGGGTACAGGTGCTGGTGGTGATCCTGGGGGCCATGGCGATGCTCGGCAACGCGGCCATGGCACCGACGCTGTTCATTCTGGGGGCCGCGGGCTTCACGCTCTATCCGGTGGCCATGGCCTGGGCCTGCGAGAAGGTGGAGCAGCATCAACTGGTGGCCATGAACCAGGCGCTGCTGCTGAGCTACACCATCGGCAGCCTGCTCGGGCCGACCCTGACGGCGCTCTTGATGCAGCACTACTCGGATCATCTGCTGTTCATGGTGATTGCCGGGGTCTCCCTGGTCTATCTGCTGATGCTGCTGCGCAAGATGGGCGAGCACCCGACGCCGATGGCCCATGCCTGAGGGCAGACGGCGTCATCATCCCTGTGCTCTGATATAGAAGAGGCGACCCAAGGGTCGCCTCTTTTTCGTCATGGGCCGGGTGGTGCCGCTCAACCAAACCGGTGCCTTGCTGCTTCAAAGAGCGAGAGGTGCAGCGGGATCAACTGCTGCCAGTCTCGCCGGTAACCCCCTCCCGGTACGGCGGTGATGGGCAGCCCGTGGCGAAGCGCAGAGTCAAAGACCATGGCATCGCGCTGGCGCACGCCTGAGTCGCTCAGGGAGAGGTAGCCTAGCTCGTCGTCCCGGTGCACATCCACCCCGGCCTGATAGAGGATGAAGTCGGGGGCGTAGAGGCGATGAGCCAGGGCGAGGGCCTGGTCCAGGGTCTCGAGATAGGCGTCGTCCTCCATGCCGCTTGGCAGGGGAAAGTCCAGATGGGAGGCCGGCTTGTGGCGGGGGAAGTTGTGTTCCCCGTGCAGGGAGAGAGTGATGATGTCACGGCTGCCCGTGCACAGGGCGGCGCTGCCATCTCCTTGATGGACATCGAGATCCACAATCAATACTCGCTCGCAGAGTCCTTCGTCCAGGCAGGTTCGCGCCGCGATCACCAGATCGTTGAAGAGGCAGAAGCCGCTGCCAAACCCCCGGTGGGCGTGGTGGTAGCCACCGGAAATCTGCAGCCCGCAGCCCTGCGCAAGGGCGTGGCGGCTGGCGGCCAGGGTGGCGCCGACCGAGTGCAGGGTACGTTCAATCAGCAGGGGAGACCAGGGAAAGCCGAGCCGGCGAATTGCCCCTTCATCGAGGGTGCCGGCGAGGGCGGCCTGTACATAGGCCGCATCGTGCACCTTCTCTATCTGCTCACGGCTGGCAGGGGCGGCCTGTGCCAGCGGATAGTCGAGGGCGACGAGGCGTTCAAACAGCGCCTGGTACTTGGCCAGGGGGAAGCGGTGACGCTCGGGCAGCGTCAGGGCGGAGTAGTGGGGGTGATAGAAGATGCGCAGTGACATGAAGCATCGGCCATGAACGGGTATGAAAAAGGGGAGCCAGGCTCCCCTCGATGCAGGCGTGCGATGCGCCTTACTGCTGCTGGATCACCCAGATCTGGAAGGCTTTGCGGGTCTCCGCATCAGCCTTGTTGTACCAGCTCTGCAGCTGGGTCAGGGCTTCCGGGTTGCTCATGGCCTTGCTCGGGGCCACTTCCACCGGTGCGCTGGCGGCAGCCATCACGGCGGCGGTGGAGACGGAAACGGTCTTGGGCTGGTTGAAGGCCTTGCCCATCTTCAGCAGCTCCTGCTGATAGTCACGGGTCAGCTGGAAGCCACCCACGGTCGGCATGACGAACTGCTCGGATTTCAGGACCTGGCCGGTGGATTTGTCTTTCAGAACGACGTTCTGTTCCTTGACGAAACGCTTGGCTTCTTCTTCCTTGCGGGGCTTCTTGAAGTCGAGGAAGAGTTGCTGGTTGTCGGCGGCGGTGAAGTTGATCACCAGGGGCTCTGCGGTGACCAGCTTGGTTTCACTGCGGCTGGAGTAGTTGCCCTCGAAGGCGACCACGACCTGGTGCCTGCCGGGCTCCAGGGAGAAGACGGTGGCTTTGTCGAGCAGCTGGGGGTTGACGGGTTCGCCATCGAGCAGCTGGATGACATAGGGATTCGTAATTTCCAGTTGGCTAGCGGCCAGGGCGCTACCTGCCCACAACAGACCAGCCAGGGCCGGTACCAGAACAGTCAGTTTCATTTCATCTCCTTGAACAGTCAGGCAATTGCCCACTGAAAAATAGGGGGTCATTTTTACAGGTTTGCCCCACAGCGGCAATAGCCGTTTATGGCGCCTTCTGGTGTGCGGGGTGTGGATCCCGCTGCCCCGAGTCCTGCGGGCAGCGTGCTCTTCTATCTTTCTGCCCCCTCCTGACATGAGGGACAGGGGGGGGCATGGCGGGCTCAGCCGTGTCACTCGATGCGTCGGGTGAAGGGGGGGAGGGCGTCCAGCAGCCCTTTGCCGTAGCGCTTGGTCAGCAGGCGCCGGTCCAGGATGGTGACCCGCCCCCGATCCGCCTCTTTTCGGATGAGGCGGCCACAGGCCTGGATGAGCTTGCGCGACGCCTCCGGCACCGTCAGTTGCAGGAAGGGGTTGCCGCCGCGCTGCTCTATCCACTCGGCGGTCGCCTCTTCCACGGGGGAGTTGGGCACCGCGAAGGGGAGCTTGGTGATCACCAGGTTGGTGAGGTAGTGGCCGGGCAGATCCAGCCCTTCCGAGAAGCTGCCGGTGCCAAAGAGGATGCTGGCCTGGCCGCCGTCGCACTTCTGTTTGTGCAAGAGGAGCAGGGCGCTGCGGGACGCTTCCCCCTGTACCAGGAGCGACATCCCCTTGGTCCGCAGCCCCACCGCCACCTCGTTCATCTGGCGATAGGAGGAGAAGAGCACCAGGCTGGCCTCCTTGCCTGCCAGCAGGCGGGGCAGGGTATCGATCAACTCCTGGGTGAAGGCGGGGGCACTGGGTTCATGGGCCATCTTGGGCAGATAGAGTTCGGCTTTGTGGTAGTCGAAGGGGGAGCGCAGCCGCAGATAGCGGGTGCCGTCATGCTCCTTGAGCCCCACCTGGTGGCGAAAATAACTGAAGGAGGAGAGGGCGGTGAGGGTCGCCGACACCAGCACGGCCCCGAGACAGCGGGACCAGAGCCACTCCTCCAGCAGATACCCCACCTCGATGGGGGAGGCGTGCAGCCAAATGTCCCCGTCCTCGCTTCTGGCCATCCAGCGGGCGAGGGGGGTCTTGCCGGTGGGAACATGGCGGCTCAGCATCTCCCAGAGGGCGCAGAAGCTCTCGAGCCGTTGCAAGTGAAAACCGCTCTCCGCCAGCAGAGGCTCGGCCTCCTTGCGACGGATGTCGCCATTCTTGAGCGCCTCGCCGATGGCCCCCTGCATTCTGTCCAGCGCCCGCAACGCCTTCTTGCTCGCCTCCTTGAGGTTTTCCGCCAGCATGGGCAGGGGATCCGGCAGCACCCCATCGGCGAATCTGTGGTGGGGCTCGCCGCCAAAGAGGTGATCATTGCTGGCGAGCCACTGCTCGAGGGCCTTGAGATCCGGCTGGAGAGAGGCCAGGGCATCCTGCAGTTTGAGCTGGGGATCGAGCAGGCTCTCCTTGTTCAGCGTCCTGGCCAGCTTGCCCGCGCTTTGCACCAGCTTTTCCAGCCAGCGGCGGGATCCCTTGATGCTGGCGCTGGCGGCGCCGTGATCCCGGGCGATGGTGGGCAGGTGATGGGCTTCGTCCAGCACATAGATGCACTCGTCCGGCGGCGGCAATATGATGCCGCCCCCCATGGTGAGGTCGGAGAGCAGCAGGGCGTGGTTGACCACCAGCACGTCTGCTGCGTCCATGTCGTTGCGGGCCCGATGGAAGGGGCAGTGCTGATGGTGGCTCAGGGCCTTGTTGCAGGTGTGGCGGTCGGCTGCGATGCGATCCCAGCAAGGGTCCGTAATGGGTTTGGGCCAGTTGTCCCGATCCCCGTCCCACTTGCCTTCGGTGTAGGCCTGCCACAGCCCCTGGTAGCACGCTTTGTCAGCGTCCGATGGCTTGTGTTTGCTCAATGCGCCGAAGTCGAGTTCGAAATTGGCCATCTCGCTGCCGTTTGCCGCCTGCTCCAGCAGGTGCTCGCAGCAGTAGCGCTGGCGCCCCTTGACCAGCATGAAACGAAACGGCAGCTCGCTGTGACGGTGATAAAAGGGGAGATCCTTGTGGATGAGCTGCTCCTGCAGGGCCACGGTGGCGGTGGAGATCACCAGCTTCTTCTGGGTCAGCCGTGCCACTGGTATGGCCCCCTGGGCATAGGAGAGGGACTTGCCGATGCCGGTGCCTGCCTCGGCCACCAGGATGCGGCGAGACCTGTCGTACTCCCCGGTGAGGGTCTTGGCTATCTCGGCCACCAGGAAGTTCTGCTCCCTGCGGGGCACAAAGCCGGGCAGGCCGTCGGCTATCTGGCGATAGGTAGCGCGAATACTGGCTTTGAGACGGGTCGATAACATGGCTTGGCGGGTCATGGCTGGGATTGGAGTGACAGGATACCCGCAACCCGGCGCCCGGGTCGAGGCAGGGATGACAGCCCCTTGCATGGCCGCCGCCAAATATGCCAACACAGCGGTTGGGGATGGACGACTCCCCTCAGCCGGCATAAAAAAGCAGCGTTTTTCGCTACAAACGTTGTCCTCGCATCGAGGGAATGGGGTGGGACCTGGATCACATTTTTTCCCCTATGACTATGGAATCACGGGAAAGTTCCAAGTTTTTTCATTGCGGATTGCAAAACCCGGTGCTAGTCTCAGGCCCCATAGTGATGCAAAGAACATCGCTAACACAGGGAATAACAACAACTTAGTGTTTAATTACAGTAGGCATTGGAAACTATGAAAAAGACAATTCTGGCTATTGCTATCCCGGCTCTGTTTGCATCCGCAGCTAACGCTGCCGTCATCTATGACAAAGACGGTACCACCTTCGACATCTACGGTCGTGTACATGCCCAGTACTTCGGCGAGTACGACTCCTACGATGCAGACGCAGATTCTTACTCCAAGAATGATGGTGAGCTGACCACCTATGCCCGTCTGGGCTGGTCCGGTAAAATGGCTCTGAATGACACCTGGTCTGGCGTTGCCAAAACTGAGTGGCAACTGGCCTCCGAAAACTCCTATGACAGCGACAAGCGTGAGCTGGAGGTTCGTCACATCTATGCTGGCTTCGATGGTTCCCAGTATGGCCAGTTCCTGTTTGGTCAGACAGAAACTGCTTTCTACAATGCAACCGTCGCCAAGACCGATATCTTCAACGACTACGGTGACAAGGCCAACGTCTATGATGGTCGTCAAGAAGGTCAGGCTATCTATAACGGTCAGTGGAACGGTTTTGGCCTGAAAGGTGGCTACATCACCAACAACGGCAGCTATGATGCGAACTACGCTGGCTGGTCTGGTGTTGAAGGTAAAATGGACCACGGCTACACCCTGGGCGCAACCTATGACTTCGACTTTGGTCTGGGTCTGGCCGCAGGTTACGAGTCCAAGAGCTTCGAAGATGCCTCCAGCCTCACCATCACTTCCGAAAACGGTACTTTCAGTCGCGCTGATCTGACCGACAAGAATGACTGGGCTGTTGCCGCAAGCTACACCTATCAGGGTTTCTACTTCGCTGCCCTGTATAACGAATCCACCTACAAGTTCGACGGCTTCAACGATGCCAAGGCGCGTGGCTACGAGCTGGCTGCTTCCTACAACGTAGACGCCTGGACCTTCCTGGCTGGCTACAACTTCGCTGAAGCGAAAGTGGAAGGTGTAACTTCTTACGAAGACACCGTAGATTTCACCTCCATGGGTGTTGAATACGCCTTCAACTCCAAGCTGAAAGCTTACACCGAATACAAAATCCAAGGCCTGAGTCAGCAAGATGACGAGTGGACTGTTGGTATGCAATACAACTTCTAATCAAGGCTCCCTCTCATAGGGAATCGTGAAAGAGTTGATGAAACGGCCAAGCTTGCTTGGC
Source organism: Aeromonas sp. QDB17 (assembly GCF_027705305.1). Classification (NCBI taxonomy): domain Bacteria; kingdom Pseudomonadati; phylum Pseudomonadota; class Gammaproteobacteria; order Aeromonadales; family Aeromonadaceae; genus Aeromonas; species Aeromonas sp. QDB17. Next base: position 229,819 of record NZ_JAPDBP010000001.1, on the reverse strand, counting down.
CGTTTTGTTTTATCTGCCTTTCACCTCTTTCGCTTCCTTTCGACGTCCGGTGCTGCGCCAGGTCACGTTGTCTCTTTTCCGCCCTTGGCTCCTTCGTCGTAAATCGCTAGATTATTCAATTCGTTGAAGGATGGTTTGCCGACAGGGAAGGATGCCTTTGATCGATTTCACCCACCCCGAGTGGCGCGCGCTGGCACAGCAGTTGCTGAGCGGCGGCCCCCAGGCTGTTCGCGGTCGTCAATGGCAGCCGCTCATCGGCATGCTTCGGGACAACCAGTTGCTGCTGGCCCTTGGCAATCATCACTATGAGCTCACCCCTGCCGGGCACCGCTATCTGACTCGGGAGCTGATGCTGGCGAAGATGGCCAGTGCCCCGCCGGAACCCGAGGAGTGGCTGCAATCCCACGGTTGGCAACTGGGGGAGCGGGTCAACGAGCGGGTGCTGGCGGCCCTGTATCGCAAGGGGGAGGGTCATTTCAGCCCCATCGAGCAGATCGACTTCGAAGACAAGGGGATCCGGCTGTGCAGCGATCTGCCCCTTCGTCTGCGGGCCACACGGCCGTTCAGCCTGTTTCTCAGCGGCGGCACCCTGCTGGATGCCGCTCCCTGGCTCCAGACCCTGGGGGAGGTGGCGCTGCCAGCCCGCACCCTGGCGCAGCTTGGCAAGATCCTCTGGGGAGAGGGGGAGATACAGCGGGTGATCACGACCGATGCCGTCGGCGCCTTCGCCGAGTTGCCACTGCCCGCCGACGCCCTGCTGGTCTGGTATCCCGCCGAGGATCCCGGCACGCTGGAGCCCCTGATCGCCGCTTTGCCGCCCCAGACCCTCTGGAGCCACCTCACTGCCCTGGATCCGGCCGGGGTCGACAGAGTACTGGCATTGGCCCAGCGGTTGGGGAGACCGGCGAGCTGGTGGCTGCCCCGGGATCTGGTGCCCATCAAGGCGGCCTACGGGGCTCCCCTGGGGGATGGCCGGCCCTGGGAGCCGAGCCGTATCCCCCGTGCGCTGATGGCGCAGTGCAATGATTTGGTGGAGTCGAATCGGGGTCTGTCGGTCGAGGTGTGTGCCCTGGCACCGGATTGGCACGGGATTGGTTGAGGCGGCGCCGAGAAAGCGGTTTTCCCCTATGGAAGGCAGTGGTATAAAGAGCTGACGAAGCGCTCCCTGGACGGGCGCTTTTGTTTGCCAACCTACTTTGCCAGCCAACGAACTCAACGGACTACAGGGAATACCATGTTTGAAAAGGTTGTTGCCGCCCCAGCGGATCCGATCCTGGGCCTGACCGAAGCCTTCCGTGCCGACACTCGCAGCCACAAGATCAATCTGGGGGTCGGTATCTACAAGGATGAGACCGGTGCCACTCCTATCCTTCACTGCGTCAAGCAAGCCGAGCAGAAGCTCTTGACCGACGAGAAGACCAAGAACTACCTCGGTATCGAAGGCAATATCGAATACGGCCGCATCGTGCAGCAACTGCTGTTCGGCCGTGATGCCGCCCTGGTGACCAGCGGCCGCGCCAAGACGGCGCAGGCGCCGGGCGGTACTGGTGCCCTGCGCATCGCCGCCGAGTTCGTGGTACGCAACAATCTCGCCAAGACCATCTGGATCTCCGATCCCACCTGGGCGAACCACGTCAGCGTGTTCCAGGCGGCCGGTTTGACCGTCAAGTGGTACAAGTACTACGACGCCGCCACCAAGGGACTCGACTTCGCCGCCATGCAGGCCTCCCTGTCTGACGCGCAGGCGGGGGATCTGGTGCTGCTGCACGGCTGCTGCCACAACCCGACCGGTATCGACCCGACCACCGAGCAGTGGCGCGCCCTGGCCAGTCAGAGTGCCGCCGCCGGCTGGCTGCCGCTCTTTGACTTCGCCTATCAGGGCTTTGCCCGCGGCATCGAAGAGGATGCCGAAGGCCTTCGCATCTTCGCCGAGTGCCACGACGAGCTGCTGGTGGCGAGCTCCTTCTCCAAGAACTTCGGCCTCTACAACGAGCGGGTCGGCGCCTTCACCCTGGTCTGCGCGACCAAGGCGGTGGCCGACGTCGCCTTCACCCAGGTGAAGACCGTCATTCGTGCCAACTACTCCAACCCGCCGTCACATGGCGCCGCCGTTGTCACTACCGTGGTGAGCGACCCGGCCCTCTATGCGGAGTGGGTGGAAGAAGTGGCCGCCATGCGGGTGCGCATTCGCGAGATGCGCGAGCTGCTGGTGGAGAAGCTGGCCGAGCGGGGGGTGAACCAGGATTTCAGTTTCATCCGCGAACAGAACGGCATGTTCTCCTTCTCCGGTCTCTCCAAGGATCAGGTGGAGCGCCTCAAGAGCGAATTCGCCATCTATATCGTCGGCTCCGGCCGGATCAGCGTGGCAGGCATCACCCGCGCCAACATTGATCCCCTCTGCGACGCCATCGCCAAGGTGTTGTAAGAGAGAAGCATCTGCGCCCAGCGCCTTGCTTCAGCCATAAAAAGCCCGCCGTATCGGCGGGCTTTTTCATTTTCCGGCATCAGCGGCGCCGCTTGCTGCTTCCCAGCAGGGAGCCGAGCACCCCGCGCATCAGCTGGCGTCCCACCTCGTTGCCGAGGGTGCGGGCCACGCTCTTGGCGGCGGTCTGCACCACCCCGTCATGCTGGCCACCACGGGGGCCGGTGCGACCGAACAGGATGCCATTCAAGGCATCCAGCAGACCGCCGCCCTGGTCGCTCTGTGGGGAAGCGGTCTCGTCACCGGCGGCGGGCGATGTCTCTTGAAGTCGCTCGAACGCGGACTCCCTGTCCTCCTGGGTGTCGTATCTGCCGTAGAGCAATGAGCCCTGAATAAGCGCCTGGCGCTCGGCCGCGCTCAGGGGGCCGATGCGGCTGGCCGGGGGCGCGATGAAGGCGCGCTCCACCACGCTGGGCCGCCCCTTCTCGTCGAGCAGGGAGATGAGCGCCTCCCCGACCCCCAGTTCAGTGATGGCTCCGGCGGCGTCGAAGGCAGGGTTGGCCCGCAGGGTGTTGGCGGCGATGCGTACCGCCTTCTGATCGCTCGGGGTGAAGGCGCGCAGGGCGTGCTGCACCCGGTTGCCAAGCTGCCCCAGCACGCTGTCGGGGATGTCGGCCGGGCTCTGGGTCACGAAATAGACGCCCACCCCCTTGGAGCGGATGAGGCGCACCACCAGCTCAATTTTCTCCAGCAGCGCCCTGGGCGCATCCTTGAACAGCAGGTGGGCCTCGTCGAAGAAGAACACCAGCACGGGCTTTTCCGGATCCCCTATCTCGGGCAACTGTTCGAACAGCTCGGAGAGCAGCCAGAGCAGGAAGCAGGCATAGAGGCGGCTGGACTGGGTGAGCTTGCCGGCGGCCAGCACATTGATATGGCCGTGGCCCGCCTCGTCGGTCTGCATCAGATCCTGGATGTCCAGCATGGGCTCGCCGAAGAAGTGATCGCCGCCCGCGCTCTCCAGGGTGAGGAGGTTGCGCAGGATGGCGCCGATGGAGGCGGTCGACACATTGCCGTAGCGGGTGGTGAGGGTCTTGGCGTGCTCCCCCGCAAACTGCACCATGGCCCGCAGGTCTTTGAGATCGAGCAGCAGCAACCCCTCGTCGTCCGCCACCTTGAACACCAGCTCCAGCACCCCGCTCTGGGTGTCGTTGAGGCCGAGCAGGCGTGCAAGCAGCAGGGGCCCCATGTCGGAGACGGTGGCCCGCACCGGGTGGCCCTCTTCGGCGAAGAGATCCCAGAACAGGGTGGGGCTGGCGGCAAAGTCGGGTGCCTGAAGGCCAAGCTGGGCCAGACGGGCATCCAGCTTGGCAGAGGGGGTGCCGGCGGCGCCCAGGCCGCTCAGATCCCCCTTCACGTCTGCCAGAAAGACCGGCACGCCGAGGCGGGAAAACCCCTCCGCCAGCACCTGCAGGGTGACTGTCTTGCCGGTGCCGGTGGCCCCGGTGATAAGGCCGTGGCGATTGGCCATGGCGGGGAGCAGGGAGAGGGGGTTGCCATTGGCATGGGCCAGCGTGAGCGGTTCGGCCATGGTGGGCTCCTTGTTTCGAATGGGGGTCGAAAAACAACGGGTTACAAGGAGTGTGGTGGCAGAGGCAGACGATGGCAAGGCACGCCGCCCGAGACAAGGACGGCGTGCTGGCAACCTAGCGGGGGCGGGCCAGTTTGCCCAGTTGCAACAGCAGCAGGGTGAGCAAGGCGCCGGCGGCGGCGCTCAGCACCGCCAGCAGCAGGCTGCCGAGCAGGAAGGGGGGCACCAGGATAGCCGCTTCCTGCTCCAGCCAGTGCAGGGACCAGGTGAGATGGAAGGGGGCTGGCGTCTCGTTCAGCACCAGGCAACCGGTACGATAGGCGTAGAGGTACATGAAGGGGAGCGTCAGCGGGTTGTTGAACCAGACCGCCAAGAGGGCCAGCGGCAGGTTGAAGCTGAACGCCAGCACCAGGGCGACGGCCACCAGGGAGTGCATGGGCATGGGGACCCAGCTGGCGAACAGCCCGGCCGCCACGGCGCCACAGAGGGCCCGCGTTCCCCCTTGCCAAAGGGCGGGGGTCAGCAGTCGCTCGCCAAAGAGGGCGAACCACTTCTGTTGGCGCAGGGTATCGGGGTCAATCTTGAAGCGGGCCAACCAGCGATTCAGCATGGGCGCGCCACCTTGCGTTTTTGCCACTGGCGCACCGTGCTCAGGCGCCAGCCCGCGCGAACCAGGAGATAGCCGACGAGGGCGCTCAGCAGGGCAAGCACCAGGGAGCCCAGCAAGAGCGGCGGGGCCACCGTCTCGAACACCGACACCAGCCAGGCCCAGGTGAAGGTGATCTCGATGTGCTGGGAGGGTTGCCCCAGCAACTGGCAGCCCACCAGATAGGCGCCATAAAACAGCGGTGGCATGGTCAGGGGGTTGGAGAGCCAGACCAGGGCCACCGAGAGGGGCAGGTTGACCCGGCAGGCGATGGCGCCGCCCGCGGCCAGCAGCATCTGGCAGGGGAGGGGAACCCAGGCCATGAAGAGGCCGACCGCACAGGCACCGGCCGCGGAGCGCCGGTTGAGATGCCAGAGGTTGGCATCCAGCAGCAGCTTGCCAAAGAGTCGCAAGTGCTTGTGTTCCTTGAGGGTCGCCGGGTCGGGTAGCCAGCGCTGTATGATTCGTTTGGGCATGTTCTGAACCTTGCTAAATACTTGCTCCATGGATCTGCGTCTGTTGTCGTTTGCCCTGGGGGCAAGCTCCTCACTGCTTTGGCCATGGCTGCCTTCATGGGAATGGGGTGGCCTGATGCTACTGCTCGCGCTCCCCCTCGCCGGTGGTCGTTGCTGGCGGCTGCTGTTTCTGCTGCTCGGCATCCTCTGGATGCAGGTGAATTTGCACTACCGGCTTGCCTGGCTGGATCAGCTTGGCAAAAAAACGAGCCACATCATAACCGCACACGTGCAAAGTACGGAGTCTTCGGGAGAGAAAGAGGGGGATAAATTTGCGCGCCTGCTGCTGCGCCTCGACACCCTGGACGATCGCCCCCTCATCGTGCCACCCCTGGTGCGGGTCAATGCCTATCAGGTGTTGCCGCCGTTGCCTGCCGGCAGCCGCGTCACCCTGGTGACCTCTCTCAAGCCGGCCCATGGCCTGGCCAACGAAGCGGGGATGGATGGGCGGCGCCTGCTCCTTGGCAAGGGAATCACCGCCACCGGCAACCTGCGCCGGGTCATCGCCCTGGATGCCGTGCCCCCGGGTGTGCGCGATCGCTGGCTGGCGGCGGCGAGTCGCGCCTGGGAGGGGATGGCGCAGGCCCCCCTGCTGGCAGCCCTCACCTTCGGGGAACAGGGAGGGATCACGGATGCCCAGTGGGAACTCTTTCGCGGCAGCGGCCTGACCCACATCATCGCCATCTCGGGCCAGCATATCGCTCTGGTGGCGGTGCTCGGCTGGTGGCTCGGGCGGCTGTTCGGGCTGCGCGGGGCTATCTGCGTGTCACTCCTGTTCGCGGCCACCTACAGCTGGCTGGCGGGGTTTGCGGTGGCCACCGAGCGTGCCCTCATCATGGTGCTGGTGTGGAGCCTGCTGCGCTGGCTAAAGCGGGACTGGCCGAGCCACCGGATCTGGCTGTGGGCCTTCGTGGTGCTGACATTGTGGGACCCTTTCGCCCTCTATTCTGCGGGGTTCTGGCTCTCTTTTCTGGCGGTGGCCCTGCTGTTGCTGGCGAGCCTGTTGCACGATCGCCCCGGCCTGGTGCGGCTGCAACTTCTGCTGCTGCTCGGATTGCTGCCCCTGCAACTGCTGCTGTTCGAGGGGATGGCGCCCCTGGCGTTTCTGCTCAATCTGCTGGCACTGCCGCTGTTCTGCCTTGTCATCATTCCCCTGGCGCTCATCGGCGTGCTGGTGGCGCCCCTCTCCACGTTGCTGGCCCACGGCCTGCTCTGGGTCTCCGCCTTCGGCCTGGAGTGGGTGCTGTGGGGGCTCACGCAGCTGGCGGATCGCCTGCAGCTCTGGTGGCCGGTGCCCGGCTGGCTGATGCCCGCCAGCGCCCTGCTGATCCTGCTGTGGACGGGATGGCACCTGCCGGGAGGGCGCGCCCTGGGGGGGCCGGTGGCGGCGGCCCTGCTGCTCGCCCTCTGGCCTGCTCCCGCTTCCTGGCAGGTGCGGGTGCTGGACGTGGGGCAGGGGCTATCGGTGCTCGTCACCCGAGGGGATCGGGCCATCCTGTTTGATACCGGGGATCGCTACCCCGGGGGCTACAACATGGCGGATGCGGCCATCCTGCCCCTGCTCAACCGGCTCGGCATCCGGGTGATCGACACCCTGATCATCAGCCACAGAGACAGGGATCACGCGGGCAACCGGCAGGCTCTGCTGCAGAGCATGGCGGTGCGCCGGGAGCTCTCCTCCTTCCCCTTTGGACCGGCTACCCAGGCCTGCCGCCGAGGTCAGCAGTGGCATTGGCAGGGACTGGATGTGCGGGTGCTCTGGCCCCTGGCAGCCGGGGCGGGGCGCAACAACGACAGTTGCGTGGTGCAGCTGGACGACGGACGTCATCGGTTGCTGCTGAGCGGCGACATCGAGCAGCAGGCGGAGCGCCGCCTGCTGGCACTGGCGCTGGAGGAGGGTGATGGCGCGGGGCTGGCCAGCACCCTGCTGGTGAGCCCGCATCATGGCAGTCGCACCTCCTCCACGGCCCCCTTCGTGGCGGCGGTGCAACCTGCCTTCGTGGTGCACAGCGCAGGCTTCATGAACCAGTGGGGCTTTCCCCGCCCCGAGGTGGTGGCGCGATACCAGGGGGCGCGGCAGTGGGTCACGGGGGAGGCGGGCGCCATCCTGATCGAGCCGGGGGACGCGGGCCTCAGGATCCGGGCCGAGCGGGAGCAGGGGCCCTGGTACAGGCGTGGCGGCCCCTGGTGGCAGCCGCAGGTATGGGGAAGGGAGTGAGGATCCGGTGAGCCAGCCCGGCAAGGGGCGGCCTTCATTTGTGACCCGGGTTGTAGCCATCGCGCCAGCGGCGCTTGGTGTAGCTCCAAGGTTTGGCTAGAATAGCCCGTCATTTCCCTTATTAACGGCTATTCATGCAACAAGAAACCTCACAAGAGAGCTGGACCGTCTTCAAGCGCCTGCTCGGTTATGTCCGGGATCGCAAGCTGGGTCTGGTGGGCGGCATCATTGGCATGCTGGGTTACGCGGCCGTGGATACCACCTTCGTCTACTCCATCAAACCGCTCATCGACCAGGGGCTCAACGGCAACGACAGCAGCGTGCTCAAGTGGATGCCCTTCTTCGTCCTCGGCATCGTGGCTCTGCGCGGCTGTGCCGCCTTCCTCTCCAACTACTGCATGGCCTGGGTCGGCAACCACGTGGTGATGCGCCTGCAGCAGCAGGTGTTCAGCCACCTGATGGCCATGCCCATGAGCTTCTTCGACCGCCAGAACACCGGCAACCTGCTCTCCAAGGTGACCTATGACGCCGGTCAGGTGTCGTCCGCCGCGAGCTCGACCCTGGTCTCCCTGGTGCGGGAAGGGGCCACCGTCATCGGCCTGCTGGGCCTGATGTTCTGGCACTCCTGGCAGTTGTCGGTGATCTTCCTGGTGGTGGGGCCCCTGGTCGGGATCCTCATCAGCATCATCAGCCGACGTTTTCGCAAGATAAGCCGCCACATCCAGCAGGCGGTAGGTGACATCACCACCTCCACCGAGCAGATGCTCAAGGGGCACAAAGAGGTGCTGATGTTCGGGGGCCAGGAGGTGGAGGACAAGCGCTTCTACCAGGTGAGCAACCGGATGCGCCAGCAGACCATGAAGATGGTCGCCGCCGACGCCATCGGCAGCCCCATCGTCCAGATGGTGGCCTCCGTGGCCCTTGCGGTCTTCCTCTATGTCGCCACCATCGACAGCGTCAAGGCGACCCTGACCGCGGGCACCTTCACCGTCATGGTCACCTCCATGATGATGCTGCTCAAGCCGCTGAAAAGCCTGACCGACGTGAACAACCAGTTCCAGCGCGGCATCACCGCCTGCCAGAGCCTGTTCGGTCTGCTGGACTCCACCCCGGAGCAGGACACCGGCACGCGCACTCTGGAACGTGCCCGAGGTGAAATCGAGTTTCGCAACGTCACCTTCACCTACCCGACCAAGGAGACACCGGCGCTGCGCAACATCAGCTTCAAGGTGGAGGCGGGCAAATCGGTGGCCCTGGTGGGTCGTTCCGGCTCCGGCAAGAGCACCATCGCGAGCCTTCTGACCCGCTTCTATGACATCGAAGAGGGGGAAATTCTGCTGGATGGCGTCAACATCCGCGAATACCGCCTGAGCGAGCTGCGCAAGCAGTACGCCCTGGTCTCCCAGCACGTGCACCTCTTCAACGACTCCGTGGCCAACAACATCGCCTACGCGGCGGAAGAGAAGTACAGCCGCGACGAGATCCAGCAGGCGGCCCGCATCGCCCATGCGGACGACTTCGTCAGCAAGATGCCGGAAGGCTATGACACCGTCATCGGCGAGAACGGCGCCTCCCTCTCCGGCGGCCAGCGCCAGCGCATCGCCATCGCCCGCGCCCTGTTGCGGGACTCTCCGGTGCTGCTGCTGGACGAAGCTACCTCGGCCCTGGACACCGAGTCCGAGCGTCACATCCAGGCGGCCATCGACGAGCTGTGCAAGGCGCGCACTTCCCTCGTGATCGCCCACCGCCTCTCCACCATCGAGAAGGCGGACGAGATCCTGGTGATCGACGAGGGACACATCGTCGAGCGCGGCAACCACCAAACCCTGATGGACATGCATGGTACTTATGCCCAGCTGCGGGCCATTCAGTTTGGTAATACAGCCACGGGTAACAAGGGCTGATGCTGGCCAGACTCTGGTACGGGAACAGCCTCTGGCGCTGGGGGCTGGCCCCCTTCGCCCTGCTGTTTGCCGTGATCAGCGGCGTCCGCCGTCTGGGGTATCGCCGGGGCTGGCTCAGCGCCTATCGGGCCACCCTGCCGGTGGTGGTGGTGGGCAATCTCTCGGTGGGGGGCAACGGCAAGACCCCGGTGGTGGTCTGGCTGGTGGAACAACTCCTGGCCCGGGGCTGGCGCCCCGGCGTGGTCAGCCGCGGCTATGGCGGCAAGGCGCCCCATTACCCCTATCGACTGGATGAGAGCAGCACCCCGGCCGAGGCCGGGGATGAGCCCGTGCTCATCGCAAGGCGCTGCGGCTGCCCCGTGGCGGTGGCCCCCAGACGGGCCGATGCTGTGCGGTTGCTGGAGCAAAGCGGTGAGGTGGACATCATCGTCACCGACGACGGCTTGCAGCACTATGCCCTGGCCCGTGACATCGAACTGGTGGTGGTGGACGGGGCGCGGCGCTTTGGCAATGGTTGTCTGCTGCCGATGGGGCCGCTGCGCGAGCCCACGACCCGCCTCAAGCGGGTGGACGCCATCATCTGCAACGGCGGCGAACCCGCCCGTGGCGAGTACGCCATGCGCCTGGTGCCGGATACCCTGCGCCGGGTGTGCGACGATGCGCCTCTCACTGCCTCCCTCTCGGGGCCGGTGGATGCCCTGGCGGGCATCGGCCATCCCCCCCGTTTCTTCGCCACCCTGACCGCCCTTGGTTACGAGCTGGTGCAGAGCGTCGGCTACGGGGATCACCAGGCGTTCGACGCCGCCGAGCTGCTGGCCCGCTTCGGCCAGCGCCCCTTGCTGATGACCGAGAAGGATGCGGTCAAGTGCCGCCCCTTCGCCCCGGACAACTGGTGGTATCTGCCGGTCAGCGCCGAGCTGCCCGATGCCCTGGGGGAGACGCTGCTGCGCACCCTGGGCCCGCAGCCCGGAAGAGGGGACGGGCATCAGGCGCCCTGACGGGCGCCACCGGATTGGAACAGACGGCCAGCGCCCGGACTCGGGGGCTGGCCCTGCACATTGATATGCCAGGCAAGATCGCCTGTGGGAAATCGTTAAAGGAGTTTCGTTGTGGCACTGGATATTAAACTGCTCGACATCATCGCCTGCCCGGTCTGCAAGGGGAAACTGCACTATCAAGCGCACGCCGAGGGCCCTCAGGAGCTCATCTGCCGCTTCGACAGACTGGCCTATCCCCTGGAGGAGGGGATCCCGGTGCTGCTGGAGAACCGGGCCCGTCACCTGGCGCTGGAAGAGCTGAAGCCATGAGTTTCGTCGTCGTCATTCCTGCCCGTTACGCCTCCACCCGGCTGCCGGGCAAGCCGCTGGCCGACATTCACGGCAAGCCCATGGTGCAGCACGTGGTGGAGAAGGCCCTGCAATCGGGCGCCGATCGGGTGATCGTCGCCACCGATGACGAGCGGGTGCAGCAGGCTCTGGCTCCCTTTGCCGCCGCTGCCGGGTTCGAGGTGTGCATGACCTCACCGGATCACCAGTCCGGCACCGAGCGTCTGGCCGAGGTGTGCCGTCACTACGGTTTTGCCGCCGACACCATAGTGGTCAACGTGCAGGGGGACGAGCCGCTCATTCCGCCGGTCATCATCCGTCAGGTGGCGGACAACCTGGCCGCTGCCAGCGCGCCCATGGCGACCCTGTCGGTGCCGATCAGGGATGCCGAAGAGGCGTTCAATCCCAATGCCGTCAAGGTGGTGACCGACCGGGAGGGGTATGCCCTCTATTTCAGTCGCGCCAGCATCCCCTGGGATCGGGATCGTTTTGCCGCAAGCCGCGAGCAGATTGGTGATCACTACCAGCGTCACATCGGCATCTACGCCTATCGCGCCGGTTTCATCCAGCGTTATGTGGACTGGGCGCCGAGCGCACTCGAGCAGGTCGAGGCGCTGGAGCAGCTGCGAGTGCTCTGGTACGGGGAGAAGATCCACGTGGCCCAGGCCCTCGAGGCGCCGCCGGTCGGGGTGGATACCCAGGCCGATCTGGACAAGGTGCGAGCGCTGCTGGCCGGTTGAGGCTGGCGGAACGGCTTTGATGCAACACGGCGCCCAAGGGCGCCGTTTTTTAATTGATTCTTTGTATAATAATTTGATTTAAAACGGATTTTACGAGCAATTTCAAACTTTTCCCGCCCATGGTTTGCCAAATCATCGAGTTTGGTTATGATGCAAGACGCCGTGTTAACCCTAACTGGCATATAACGAGATAAAAAACGGGGTGTTTGGGTGATTAATGTATTCCTGGTCGATGATCATGAGTTGGTGCGTACAGGGATAAGACGCATTTTGGAAGACGTCCGCGGGATCAAGGTGGTGGGCGAGGCGCAGAGCGGGGAAACCGCGGTGGCCTTCTGTCGGCAACATCACCCCGATGTGATCCTGATGGACATGAACATGCCGGGCATCGGCGGTCTGGAAGCGACCCGCAAGATCCTGCGGATCCGCCCCGATGTACGCATCATAGTGCTGACCATTCATTCAGAAAATCCGTTCCCTACCAAGGTGATGCAGGCGGGCGCCGCCGGGTACCTCACCAAGGGGGCCGCGCCGGACGAGATGATCCACGCCATTCGCCTGGTTCACTCCGGTCAGCGCTACATCTCCCCGGAGATCGCCCAGCAGATGGCCCTGAGCCAGTTCGCCTCCGCCGACGAGAACCCCTTCAAGTCCCTCTCCGAGCGGGAGCTGCAGATCATGATGATGATCACCAAGGGGCAGAAGGTGACCGACATCTCCGAGCAGCTCAACCTGAGCCCGAAGACGGTCAACAGCTACCGCTACCGCCTGTTCAGCAAGCTGGGGATCAACGGCGACGTGGAGCTGACCCATCTGGCCATTCGCTACGGCATGCTGGATGCCGATACCCTGTAACGGGGGCGTGTGGACACCAAAGGCGGCACCGGCCGCCTTTTGCTTTTTGCAGGCTGTGGGCAGTATGCTCTCCCCGTCTTTTTGCATTCATCCGTTGAGTCGAGTTGCCCATGACCCTCTCTCCCGAGCCCCATTTTGACAGCAAGGCGTTTCTGAGCGCCGTCACCCACCAGAGCGGTGTCTACCGCATGTACGACAGCGGCGGCACCGTCATCTACGTGGGCAAGGCCAAGGATCTCAAGAAACGGCTCGCCTCCTACTTTCGAGCCAACGTCGACAGCATCAAGACCCGCACCCTGGTGCGCCAGATTGCCGATGTGCAGGTAACAGTCACCCACACCGAGACCGAGGCGCTGATCCTCGAGCACAACCTCATCAAGCAGTACCAGCCCCGCTACAACGTGCTGCTGCGGGATGACAAATCCTACCCCTGGATCATCATCACCGACCATCGGCACCCGCGCATCGGCGTCCATCGCGGCGCCCGCAAGGTGAAGGGGGAGTATTTCGGCCCTTACCCCTCCGGTGGCGCGGTACGCGAGAGCCTGCACCTGATGCAGAAGATCTTCCCGGTGCGTCAGTGCGAGGATGCCGTCTATGTCAACCGTACCCGCCCCTGCCTGCTCTACCAGCTCAAGCGCTGCGCCGGCCCCTGCGTGGCGGGGCTGGTGAGCGAGGCCGAGTATGCCCAGCAGGTGGCGCTGGCCAAGCTGTTCCTCGCGGGCAAGAACCAGCAGGTGATCGGCGAACTGGTGGGCAAGATGGAGTCCGCCAGCGGCGATCTGCGCTTCGAGGAGGCGGCCCGCTACCGGGATCAGATCCAGGCCCTGCGCCGGGTCACCGAGCAGCAGTCGGTGAGCGGCAACGTGCTGGACGAGCTCGACGTGGTGGGGGTGGCCTTCGAGCAGGGGACCGCCTGCATCCATGTGCTCTTCATCCGCCAGGGCAAGGTGCTGGGATCGCGCAGCTACTTCCCGAAAGTGCCGGCCGATACCCCGCTTGACGAGGTGGTGCAATCCTTCCTGCTGCAGTTCTATCTGTCGGGGCAGGGGGGACGGCAGATCCCGAGCGAGGTGCTGCTGGACGTGGCGCTGGAGGATGAGAGCGTCATCGCCGACACCCTGAGCCAGACCGCCGGCTACAAGGTGCGGGTGGTGAGCCGGACGCGCAGCGAAAGGGCCCGCTTCATCAAGCTCGCCTCCATCAACGCCCAGACCGCGCTGCGCTCGCGCCTCGCCCACAAGAGCACCATCACCGCCCGTTACGATCAGCTGGAGGAGCTGCTGGAGCTCGAGACCCCCATCGCCCGCATGGAGTGCTTCGATATCTCCCACACCATGGGGGAGCGCACCGTGGCCTCCTGCGTGGTGTTCAACCGGGAGGGGCCGCTCTCCTCGGAATACCGCCGCTTCAACATCGACGGTATCACCGGCGGGGATGACTATGCCGCCATGGAGCAGGCGCTGGAGCGTCGCTTTGGCAAGCAGCAGGAGCCGGACAAGGTGCCGGATGTGCTGTTCATCGACGGCGGTCTCGGCCAGTTGCGCCGCGCGGAGGAGATCCTGGCGCGCCAGCTGGAGTTTCTCGGCGGCAAATATCCGCTGCTGGTGGGCATCGCCAAGGGGGTGACCCGCAAGGCGGGGTTGGAGACCCTGATCCTGGGGGACAGCCACGAAGAGCTGCACCTGCCGGCGGACATGCCCGCCTTGCACCTCATCCAGCACATTCGCGATGAATCCCACCGTTTTGCCATCACGGGCCACCGGGCCAGGCGCGCCAAGGCGCGCACCACCAGTACCCTGGAGGACATTCCCGGGGTGGGGCCGAAACGGCGGCAGGCGCTGCTCAAATACCTGGGGGGTTTGCAGGAAGTGAAAAAAGCCGGGGTGGACGAGCTCGCCAAGGTGCCCGGCATCAGCCAGGAGCTGGCCCAGTCCATCCACGACGCATTGCACTCGCTCTAGCGCTGCCTTTGGTGTGAAGGAGGTCACGCCAGGGGGCATCAGGGCGTGCCGCCTGCGCACAAGAGCCGTGACGCAGGGGGCTCCCAAATGCCATAATGACCGGCATCCTGAGGTTATTGATGGATTAATGGACCAAGGCGGGCGCCAGTTCGGTTGCATCCGCGATCGGCTTGGGGCTACCATGTAGCGGCATACAAGAAGTGGCTGAAAATAATGACAAATATTCCTAACCTGCTGACGTTCTTTCGGATTTTGCTCATCCCCGTCTTCGTCATCCTGTTCTACCTTCCCTATCAGTGGTCCTACATGGCGGCGGCCATCGTCTTCATCCTGGCGGCCGCAACCGACTGGTTTGACGGCTATCTTGCCCGCAAGCTGAACCAGTCCACCGCCTTTGGCGCCTTCCTCGATCCGGTGGCCGACAAGATCATGGTGGCGGCGGCCCTGGTGGTCATCGTCGAGCACTACAACACCGTCTGGGTCACCATCCCCGCCATGACCATGATTGGCCGGGAGATCATCATCTCCGCCCTGCGTGAATGGATGGCCGAGCTTGGCAAGCGCTCCTCGGTGGCCGTCAGCTGGATTGGCAAATGGAAGACCATGATCCAGATGGTGTCGCTCACCGGCCTCATCTGGCAATACGACATCTGGATGGTGTGGCTCGCCTATGTGCTGCTCTACGTGGCCACCGTGCTCACCTTCTGGTCCATGTTCCAGTACATGAAGGCCGCCTGGGGCGATCTCAGCTACCACTCCCGGTTCTAGTCCCGACGGGAAGATGGCCGTTTCTCTGCCACTGGCGCCGAGAAACGGCCATGAGCGCCAAAAGTGTGGGACAAGGGTAAAAAACACCCGAACGATCAGCGTATTAAATGTTTTTGGTTGACTGGGCGGGGAACATCGCTAGAATGCGTTCTCACAGTCAGGCAGTCAGCCAGACCGATGCGGGAATAGCTCAGTTGGTAGAGCACGACCTTGCCAAGGTCGGGGTCGCGAGTTCGAGTCTCGTTTCCCGCTCCAAATTCAGACAATAGAGAGTTCCTCTCTTTTGCATGGCGCGTTAGCAAAGCGGTTATGCAGCGGATTGCAAATCCGTTTAGTCCGGTTCGACTCCGGAACGTGCCTCCATATTGACAAGCCCGCCACGCGAGCTTGATACCGATTGCGGTGCCCGAGTGGTGAAATCGGTAGACACAAGGGATTTAAAATCCCTCGACGTTCGCGTCGTGCCGGTTCGATTCCGGCCTCGGGCACCATTAAAATCAAAGAGTTACTAAGGCCACTAGCAATAGTGGCCTTTTTGTTACTAGCTAATTGACAGCCAGAATGGCAGCGGCCTGAAGAGCCGGTTCATCTCTTGAATCTGCACGTGCCAAGCTACGACCCCTGGTGTGAACATCAAAGAGCCTGCTCGATGGCAGGCTCCTGAGTGCTTTCCAGAATTCTCTAGAGTTCCGAGATGATGGTCGACACCTCTTCTGCTCCGTGTCTTATCTCCTCCATCACTTTTGCAACGTCATCGATCTGCTTTTGCCCGTGGATGGCACCGTCTGCCGCGGACTGGATCTGCTCGCTGACCTGCCTGGTGAGCTGCTGATTCTGGCTGACGACATTGGCTATTTCGTTGGTCGATAGGGAGGTTCTTGCCGCCAGTTGACGAACTTCATCGGCCACGACGGCAAAGCCTCTGCCTTGTTCGCCGGCTCTCGCCGCTTCGATGGCGGCATTGAGCGCGAGCAGGTTGGTCTGGTCTGCAATGCTGCTGATGGTGGATACGATGGCGGTGATATTCTGGGATTGAGCGTGAAGCTTGTTCATCAAGGTGCTGGCATGTTCCATCTGCCTGACAATATTGTCCGAAGTGGAGACGACGGTGGTCAACATCTCCTCTCCTTTGATGGCGGAGGATTTGGTTGTGACAGATGTTTCATTTGCCACCTTGGCCACATGTTGTACGGCCTGATCTTTGCTGATCTGCTGGGTGATATTGGAAGCAAACTTGATGACCTTGATCACCTTGCCATGGCTGCCCCGCACAGCGTTGTAGGTTGCCTCCAGCCAGACTTCATGGCCTTTTTTATCAAATCGCTGAAAGCGCCCCGATTTGAACGTCCCCTGAGCCAGCTCCTGCCAGAAATCGGGATGTTCCCGATAAAACAGCTCATCACAAAACATGCGATGTTGATGGCCTTTAATTTCATCGAGTCGATAGCCCATGGTATCCAGGAAATTACGGTTGGCGGAAATAACAACACCAGTCGGTTCAAACTCGATGACGGCGAGGGAGCGATCCAGCGCCTCAAATATTGCTTTTTGAGTCATGAGCAGATCATGTTGCACCGTCACATCTGACGCTATTTTGATGATCTTGATTATTTTTCCACCATGGCTGACGGGGAAATAGGTGGCCTCCAGCCATATTTCCTTGCCTTGTTTGCCAACCCGGTGGAAGGCAGCCATGCTGGCTGTGCCCATTTGCCAGATCTCGCCAGAATTCCCGATAGGAGGGAGAGTCGGTATCTTCTTTCATGCAGAACATGGCGTGATGCTGCTGCACGATCTCATTGAGGGAGTAGCCGACGGAATGAAGAAAAAGCGGGCTGGCATCGAGAATATAACCATCGGTAGTGAATTCAATCATGGGAAGATGATCGTGCATGGCATGATCCAGTGCCTCGCTTTTCAAGGCCCTCTCTCGTTCTGCTGCCAGCTCTTTTTTAAGTTTCGAGTCGAACATAAGCACACCCCAGCCAAGAAAATAGAATCATCCGACATCTCTTCGTTGACGAACCCTTCACACTTTCTGGGTATCAAGCGTTGTTTTGAGTGTAATGCACCCCTGTCATTTGATTCGGTCTTTTCCATACAAAAAGCAGGTTTAATACAAGATGATGCGCCCTTCTTATATGCGGTGATAAATAAAACGTATTCCTATTCTGAATGATTTGTTCGATGCATCGATTATTTAACGGGGGTCTGTCAGTGGGCAAGACAATGGTTCGCAGTCGTGGGCGAACAGGGCCTCATGTCGGCGAATACGGGTATCCAGGGCAGGGGCTTGTCGGTGAGGCGTGACGGTTGTCTGCATCGATGGGGGAGGGCGCGCAGCGGGAAGGTGCGGCATATAGAGGTGTCTCGGTCCCTCTGTCCGGGAAACCTGCACTTGAGTGTTTGAACGCATCTGTTGTCCATTGTCATGGACGATGGGAAGGAGGGGTGACGTTCCGTGTGGCTGCGAAATGCCCTGGAGAGGCTCGCCTGACCTGGTCAGGCGAGCCGGCTCATATCGCGTCAGTCATCACCCCTGGGCATTGACCAGGATCCGGCCGCGCACCTGGCCTGCCAGGAAGGCATTCCCCAGGGTCACGACCTGGGAGAGGGGCACTTCCCGGGTGAGGAGGTTGAGGCGAGTCAGGTCGAGATCCTCGGCCAGTCGGGCCCAGGCCTGCTGGCGCAGCGGGCGCGGTGCCATCACGCTGTCGATGCCATAGAGGGTGACGCCGCGCAGGATGAAGGGCATGACGGTGGAGGGGAAGTCCATCCCTCCCGCGAGACCGCAGGCGGCCACGGCGCCGCCGTAGCGGGTAGTGGCGCAGGCATTGGCCAGGGTGTGGCTGCCGACGGTGTCGATGACGCCTGCCCAGCGTTCCTTGCCCAGCGGGCGTCCCGGCGCGGCCAGTTCGGCGCGATCGATCACCTCGGCGGCGCCGAGGGACGTCAGATAGTCGGCCTCGTGCAGCCGCCCGGTGGCGGCCACCACTCGATAGCCCAGCTTGGCCAGGAGGGTGATCGCCACGCTGCCCACGCCGCCGTTGGCGCCCGTCACCAGAATGTCACCGTCACCGGGGGTGATGCCGTGCTTCTCCAACGCCATCACGCAGAGCATGGCGGTGTACCCTGCGGTGCCGATGGCCATGGCGTCCCGGGGCTGGAAGCGCTCAGGCAGGGCAACCAGCCAGTCGCCCCGGACCCGTGCCCGCTCCGCCAGCCCTCCGCTGTGGGTCTCGCCCACGCCCCATCCGTTGAGCACCACCTTGTCGCCGGGGCGCCAGTCGGGATGCTGGCTCTCCAGCACGGTACCGGCAAAGTCGATACCGGGGATCAGAGGGAAGCGGCGTACCACGGGGGCGGCGCCGGTGAGGGCCAGGCCATCCTTGTAGTTGAGGGAAGACCACTCTACCGCCACGGTCACATCCCCGGCAGGCAACATCTCCTCGGAGAGGCTCTGGTAGCTGGCGCGATAACCCGCCTCGTCTTTCTCGATCAGAATACCGTTGAACATCTTGTCTACTCCCATTAATTGGACTGACTGACTATTAATCTCCGTAAAAAAATCACTTTGCTAACTTCATGAAAAAATTGAGAAAAGAGAGCATGGGCTCGGTATCGCCCACTAGGCGTGCGCGCAGTACGGCCCCTTCCCAGCCGATCCAGAACTGATGGGCGAGGGCAGGGCAGTCACAATCAGGGGGCAGCTCCCCCGCCGTCACCGCGTCCCTCAGGCAGCGGGCGAGCAGCGCCTCCCAGTCGAGGAGGATCTGCTCGAGGCGCAGGCGCAGCTCGGGGGGCAGTTGCACCACCTCCTGACCCAGGTTGCCCACAAGGCAGCCCCGCTGGAACGCAAACCGGGTCATGCCCCGGCAGGCGCTGTCGACGAAGGCGACAAGGCGGGCCAGGGGGGGCAGGCTCTCATCCTCCAGATAGCGCGTCAGCTTGCGGCAGAAGTAGTGGTGATAGGCATCCATGACCGCCAGGGTGAAGTCGTGCTTGGTGGTGAAGTAGTGATAGAAGGAGCCCTTGGGGATCCCGGTCGACTGCAACACCCGCTCGATGGAGGTGGCGGCGATGCCCTGCTCGGTCAGCAGCTCCATGCCCCGGCGGATCAACAGATCCCGGGTATCGGCATAGGTGTGCCCGTGCTGGGCAGGGCGGCCGCGAGGGCGGCGAGGCAGGGGGTCATTGGCTTGCATGGGGCTTATTAGACGTCTCAACTAGAAATGATGCAAGCGCGGCATCGAACGGACGAAACGAGTGGATGAGATCGGGTAGTCGAGACAAGTTGGCGCCAGCGGGGCTGAAAACAGCGAGGGCGCCAGTGGCGCCCTCGCATCGATGTTTGGCTGCGTCTCAGCTGCGCAGCTTGTTGTAGACAAACAGCACGATCAGGGCGCCAACGGTGGCGATGATGATGCTCGGCAGGTTGAAGCCGGTGACCGTTCCCATCCCAAGCAAGGTGCTGACATAGCCCCCCACCATGGCACCGACCACCCCCAGGATCACCGTCATGAAGAAACCGCCGCCATCCTTGCCCGGCATGATCCATTTGGCCAGGATGCCGACGATCAGCCCCAGTACCACCCAAGTAAGAAATCCCATGGTCTTCTCCTCGTTGTGTGCAGAGAACCAGAGTATATGCAGGGATCCAGTTTGTATCCCGCCGCAGCACGGCGTGAGTCAGAAACGGTCATATGAGACTCGCTCCTGACCATGGCAGGCAGAGGGCCTCAGCCAAGCGCGCGGGTGTCGAGGCGCTGCCCGGCGGGGGAGCACACCAGCACCGACCCCTGCTCGAACCAGTCTCCCAGCACGATGCGCCGCGCCGCACGCCCATCCAGAGTGAAGTCGTGGATGGCGGGCCTGTGAGTGTGGCCGTGGATCATCAGGCGGCAGCCGTGCTGGCGCAGCATGTCGTCCACCGCCTCCGGGGTCACGTCCATGATGATCTGGCTCTTCTGGGCATTCTCCATCTGGCTCTGGCCGCGCATCTTGTGGGCGATGGCCTGGCGGCGCGAGAGCGGCAGGCGCAGGAAGAGCCAGCGTAGCCATTTGAGTTGTGTGATGCGGCGAAACTTCTGGTAGCCCTCATCTCGAGTGCAGAGCAGATCCCCGTGGCTCAGCAGCACCTGCTCGCCGTACAGCTCGATGACGCAGGGGTCGCCGAGCAGGGTCATGCCGGCCTGTTTGGCAAACTGGCGCCCCAAGAGAAAGTCGCGGTTGCCGTGAATGAAGTAGAGGGGCACCCCTTGCTGGCTCAGGGCGAGAAAGGCATCGGCCACCTCGCGGTGGAGCGGGTTGGGGTCGTCGTCCCCAATCCAGAATTCGAACAGATCCCCCAGCACATAGAGGGCGTCGGCACCGGGCGCGTCTTCGGCCAGAAAGCGCACCAGGGCCGCCGTCATGTCGGGCCTGCCTTGGCTGAGGTGAATGTCACTGATAAAGAGGGTGCTCATGAGTTCCTGGGCATCATGGTAAGAGAGTCCCGCCTGGGGGCGGACAAGGCCTGTGACCTTGCTCGTCGAGCGGGTGGGGGAGGGAAGGGCAGCAGAGCCCCGTAAGGTTGACGCCCTCCAGGGTCAGCAACGCCTCGTAAGGGTCGCCGGACAGGCCCAGCAGGCGGCACATGGCCGCTTCCCCCTTGAGCCCTTCATCAACACGCAGGCGCAGCACCTCCCGGTGGAAGGGGGCGCCAAAGCGCTCAAGCAGGGCGGCCATCAGGCTGAGGTGGCGCCAGCCATGACACGCCTCGAGGGGATCAGGGGTGAGGTAGAGCTCGACTGGCCAGCACTGGCCATCTGGCCCGTGGCGTCGCTGTTCGGCGATCCAGACCTGCTCGCCCTTGCTTCGCACCTGCCAGCCTTGTGCTGCCAGTGTCGCGGCAAGGAAGGCCGGGTCCGGATGCTGGCAGAGGATGTCGAGATCGCTGCCGGGTCTATCCAGCCCGATGGCGATCGTGCTCACCAGGGCCAGATCGTTGCACAGGGGGCCAAGCTCATCCCACAGGCCGCCGCTCAGCAGGGCGTGGGCCGAGCGCTGACGTTCGTTGCCCTGGGCCAGATAGTCGAGGCGGCGCCAGTTGGGGGCAGCAGATGGAAAAACTGCGGCCGGGGCCGCAGTGGTATCAGAGCCTGGCCGGCAGGGATTACTCGGCAAGGGTCACCTTGGTGATGACGACGTCTTCGGTCGGAACGTCCTGGTGCATGCGGCCGTAGTTGCCGGTCTTCACGCCCTTGATCTTGTTGACCACGTCCATGCCGGCGGTCACTTCACCGAACACGCAGTAGCCGAAGCCCTGGGTGGTGGCGGACTTGAAGTCCAGGAAGTCGTTGTTGTTCACGTTGATGAAGAACTGGGCGCTGGCGGAGTGCGGCTCCATGGTGCGGGCCATGGCGATGGTGCCGACCTTGTTGGACAGACCGTTGGCCGCCTCGTTCTTGATGGGAGCGCGGGTCTCTTTCTCTTCAAAGCCCGGGGCATAGCCGCCGCCCTGGATCATGAAGCCGTCGATGACGCGGTGGAAGATGGTGTTGTCGTAGTGACCGTCACGGCAGTATTGCAGGAAGTTGGCCACGGTCTCCGGGGCTTTTTCCGCGTTCAGGGTCAGGGTGATGTCGCCGTGGTTGGTGTGCAGAGTAACCATGAGTTGTCCTTTCATTTTGACGCGGGCAGCAAGGTGCCCGCAGGTGTATGGCATAAAGTGGTGGCAATTCTAGCCCATCAAGGCCCTGCGGCATAGATGGCAGGGGGGAGAGGGGGCTTTTTCTGCCTCGTTTTCTATACCGGATGCGGTTAGAATGGCAGGCCATTTTACTCACAGGCAGTGGTCATAAGATGCTGAAGATATACAACACACTCACTCGTCAAAAAGAAGAATTCAAACCTATCCACCCGGGCAAGGTGGGCATGTATGTGTGTGGCGTCACTATCTATGATCACTGTCATATCGGCCATGGCCGTACCTTCGTCGCCTTCGACGTCGTCGCTCGCTACCTGCGTTATGCAGGATACGACCTCACCTATGTGCGCAACGTCACCGACGTGGACGACAAGATCATCAAGCGCGCCGCCGAAACGCACGTGACCTGTGACGATCTCACCGAGCGCCTCATCGGTGACATGCACCAGGATTTCGACGCCCTCGGCATGGTGCGTCCGGACATCGAACCCCGCGCCACCCAGCACATCGGTGAGATCATCGCCCTGGTTGAAACCCTGCTGGAAAAAGGGCACGCCTACGTGGCGGACAACGGCGATGTGATGTTCATCGTCGAGTCCTACGCCGACTACGGCAAGCTCTCCGGCCAGGATCTGGAGCAGCTGCAGGCCGGCGCCCGGGTCGACGTGGTGGATGCCAAGCGCAATCCGCTGGACTTCGTGCTGTGGAAGATGTCCAAGCCGGGCGAGCCGACCTGGGACAGCCCCTGGGGCCCGGGTCGCCCTGGCTGGCACATCGAGTGCTCCGCCATGAACTCCAAGCACCTTGGCAACCACTTCGACATCCACGGCGGCGGCTCCGATCTGCAGTTCCCGCACCACGAGAACGAGATTGCCCAGTCCTGCTGCGCCCACGGTGGCGACTACGTCAACACCTGGATGCACAGCGGCATGGTGATGGTGGATAAAGAGAAGATGTCCAAATCCCTTGGCAACTTCTTCACCATCCGTGACGTGCTGGCCCATTATGACGCCGAAACCGTCCGTTACTTCCTGATGTCCGGTCACTACCGCAGCCAGCTCAACTACTCGGAAGACAACCTCAAGCAGGCCCGCGCCGCCCTGGAGCGCATGTACACCGCCCTGCGCGATCTGCCGGCGGCGGCGGCCGCCGGTGGCGACGAGCAGGTGGCTCGCTTCAAGGAAGCGATGGACGATGACTTCAACACCCCGGAAGCCTACTCCGCCCTGTTCGATCTGGTGCGCGAGATCAACCGCCAGAAGGCCGAAGACATCGCTGTCGCCGCCGGCCTCGGTGCCCGTCTGCGGGAGCTGGGAGCCGTGCTCGGCATCCTGCAACAGGATCCGGATGCTTTCTTGAAGGGTATTGAGGCGGACGAAGAGGTCGCCGAAATCGAGCGCCTGATCGCCGAGCGCAATCAGGCCCGCGCCGACAAGAACTGGGCCGCGGCGGATGCCGCCCGCAACCGTCTCACCGAGATGGGCATCGTGCTGGAAGACAGCGCCGGCAAGACCAGCTGGCGCCGTGCCTAAGGCCGGTGGCCTGTTAGGCCAACCGGTTAACCAAATAAAAAACCGCAGCCCTTGGGCTGCGGTTTTTGTTTGGGCCTTTTCCCTCGACACCTCTTAAGCCTCGGCATCCTTCGGTCTGATCCCCTCGCCCCTTGGGGGAGAGGGTCAGGGTGAGGGGGGCTCGCATCATTACTCACCGGAGTGCCAGCAAGCCGTCTGTTTCTTGCCCCCAGTTCCTACCTGACCTGGTTGGCGCCTCTGATCATGGCTGGTCCGGCAGTGTGTTCAGGTCTTTGGTGCGCGCCTCGGTCAACTGGGTGAGACAACTGCTGTGGACCATGGGCGCCATTGATCCCCCTTCATAGACGCCGGCCTCGTAGCTGCACTGGGCATCGCGAAAGGTGATCCAGGCCCGTTGCGCAGTTCTCAGCCTCTCCAGCTGTGCCTTCTCCAGGGAGGCAACCCGCTTTTTATAGGCGGCATTGAGCTTGGCATCGGCTCGCTGGTAATCCTGAAACGCACAGATGTTCATGTCGGTTTGTGTCACCGGCGCAGTACAATCCTGTTCGGCCTGAACGGCAGTGGTTGCCAGCAAGAGCAACAGGGCGGGATAGGGTCTCAAAAGGCAGTTCCTTTGTGGTAGGGAGAGGGCCAATATACGGCATAAACCGGCCCGATGGCGGCTCTGTTTTTCAAGAATAACAAGGAGATGACGTCATGAAGTTGAACTGGATGCCGTTTCTGGCCCTGCCTCTGCTGGCGTCCGGGCTGTCTGTGGCCGCCACTGCCCCCGATATGCAGGCCCAAGTACGCGCCAAGGTGGCCGAGTTTCTCGACTGGGAGCGCCAAGTCAAACCGAGCGGCCTCTATCAGGCAGACCTGGGCGGTGCGTTGCCCAACATCGTCTCCCCCGAGCTGCTCTGCCTGCTCAATGCCGCCTCCAAGGCGCGCGAAATAGCCGCCCGCGAAGCCCCGGACGAGAAGCCCCCCTTCGTCGAGGGCAACCCCTTCCTGCCCAATGCCTGGGATCACCTGCTGGGCTCTGAGATACTCTCGTCACGCGCCATCGCCGGCAGCCGTGATCGCAGCGAGGTCAAGGTGCGCTTTACCTTTGGCGAGCCGGGCACCCCGCTCGATGCCCCCAGCGGCACCTACCGTTTTGTCAGCACCTATCTGGTACTGGACGGGCCGCAAGGAGCTCGCATCACCGATATCGACGCTGGCGGCAGCTGTGATTTCTGCCAATCCGGCAGCCTGCGCGCCGCCCTCTATGAGACGCTCACCGCCTATCCCGCCGCAGGGGGAGAGCAGTGCAAGGGGTTGGGGAAATAGGGCTTTGGCTTGAGTGAAAAAGTGTTTGGGGAATAGAAATAAAAACCGCAGATCAAGGCTGCGGTTTTTTGTGGTTTGCCGAAGCCTCGGCATCCTTCGCTCAGATCCCCTCTCCCCTTGCGGGAGAGGGCAAGGGTGAGGGGACTAACGTCATTCCTTGGCTGAATATCGTCCCACGCCTTAATGGCATGGCTTCGCCATGCAGGACGCGAGGGCTTTGCCCTCGAAGAGGTTTCGCCGCCGCTGCGCGGCTTGGCGAGTGACTTTGGAAAGACCCGCTCTCTTTGGCAAATAACACCAAAAGTCTTCCCCCCGGCAAACCGCCCGCTTCGAACATCCTTGTTCTCGCGCCAAATCGGGGACGAGCAGTGCTCGCCCTGATCCGATATGGCCCCTATGCCGGTTGCGGCTGCGCCATCATCCCTGATGGCGCTCCTAACCCGTTGAACTTGACTCGGCGGTTTGCAGGGGGAACCCAATACCGTGCCCGCCCGTGGCTTTAGCGTTCATGTTGGCCGCAGCTTAAGGCTGAGGTTTTTATCTAATGTTTAGTGATGAGGATTTTAAACTTTATCTTATTTCAAGCAAAATAATCACTTGGTGTTAATATCTCGTTCGAAAAGATCATCTATTTCATCAACATGTTCGTTCACAAAATATTGCTCTTTTTCATGTTGTTCATCCCTGAATCCATCAAAATAATTAGACATTTGACCGTATATGTCAAATGCATCAACAATAGATTCAACTGTATCGTCAGAAAGAGGGATTTTGAGTTCATTGAAGTTTTTTTGAATTAATTTAAAAAGACTTTCCGTAGCTTTGTCTTCATTATCTGGATAGTCATAATCAAAGACTTGATCTAGAGGGAAAAGATCATCTGCATTAGCTACAAAATAGTTTCTTGCAAAGCTTTCCATTTCTGGATATAGCTCTGATTTGAAGTCATCAGACAGGATGCTCATCAACTCTGAGATAGCTTTTATCTCTAGGTAGCTTGTCTGCATCATAAAGGCGCGTGTTATAAAATTGTGCGCGTCTTGCTGAGTTGATAGGGATTCTTTTATTCGCCAATAAAATATTTTAGCAATATCCTTTAGGTATCCGGATTCTTTTGAATTGACGACGAAGTCAGATGCTGAAAATATTATTTTGTCATTTTTTAGCATGCATCCCAGATTTTCAATATAACTTACTAAGACTAATGAGATATATTCAGGGCTATATCCTAAGTAATTTTTACTATAGGCATTTTTTAGAATGTCATGAAGAATATTTGATGTCACTGATGAGTCAATGAATTTGTTTGTAGCGAGATCTAATAGCGACCTTATTGATGAGGTTGAATTTAGGCTACAAAATCCAGCGCGCAGTGATGGAATATCAGATTTATAACGATGGAGTACGTAATCACCAATAGATGGATTAAAGAGGTTAATTATTACTTCATTATCAGAAAGCATCGTTCTAGTGAGCATTGAACCAACCAAGTGCTTCAATATTTGAATGTAATCACGACGTCCTTGTATTGCTCTGGAATCTGAATGAGCAATGAATTTTGAAAAGGCCTCAGAAAGCTCACTCTGATTGATTGGACGTGCATTTAGTGTAACTAATAAAATGACTGCGCGGCCACAGTCGTCATGCTGTGCCTCGAAAGGATTTTCCCAAACTGTTGCTGGATTATCTAGAAGTTGTTGTACGTATTGCCAATAATCTATAGGATGGCAATCTTTTAATCTATTGTTATCAGTGATGTAGTTAATAAGCCTTGGATTATAGTTATTATGTTCAATTATCTTTCTATATCTTTTGTTATGATATATTTGATCTATTATTGCTGTTTCCAATGAAGAGTGCCAAATATGATTGTATAGTATTTTTGCCTTATCAATTTTTGAGAATGAATCAAATGACACCTCAAATTCGTTGTGTTCTATATTATGTTGCTGGAACACATCCATGAGGATTTTACCTTGATTTAGAATTGTCGTTCTAGATGTCAGGATAAATTTCTTTCTACTATTACGTGATATCCTTTTTATGAACTGAACTATATGCGAGCCTTCATGACCATTTAATGCTTCTAAGTAGTTTCGACCTAAAAAATCATCGAAATAAAATATTTGTTTTTCATCGTTATTGAATAAAGTTTCAGCTTCTTTGATTTCCTCTGCTATTTGAATGAAAGTAAACCCTTGACTTACGTAATGTAAGGAAAGATGGTTTGCTAGGGTGGTTTTTCCAATTCCTGCTGGGCCAGTTATAATGACTGTTCCAAGTTCTTGTAGTTTTTTTAATGCTAGTTCATGATTTTTTGTTCGCACATAAACATGAGCAGAATCTTGTATTTCTTGTAATGAAAAGATGCTGCGATCGTATACTGGCTTATTTATAATATACTGAAGTACATTTGTGCTTTTAATCCAAAGTTTATAATGACGCATTTCTATGTCACGATTAACTGATAGAAGATCATTGAGGTCTTCTCTTCCTAAGATGTCACTTGGCGATATAACATAAGGAGATAAAGCAATTTGAATATTAGCTTTATCATTTCGTGAAAGTGGATTTGATACTATTAATATGTATCGTGATGGTTGTAGTTTTTTTATTTTTGGTAGTTCAGTTTTCTCAATGTGAGATCTTAGCTGTTGGAATGATGAGGAAGGCCAGTGTTTGGCCTGTAGAATTGTCTCTGTTCCATTTGGATGAAAAAAACGACCATCAACACCAGCATCACGTCCTGGTTTGAAACGTTCATATTTCACATTATCTCTTTTGCTAAGAAGATCTGTTGCGAGAATTTCAAATTCTTTGTCATTTAATGTGCTGAAGTCATAGTCACTCATAATAAATGTGGCTCTATATGGTTTTTAGCGATTTAGATTTTTATAATGTTTGAGATGCTATATATTGTTGTGGAATAATTACTCAGCGTCAGGTTATTTAATGGTCGGGCTGAGAACTGTGATTTATATAACTAAGTGGTACGTCGGTAAGAGCATTTTTCCAGATTATACAATGGTGTGTTAGAGTATTTCGGAAGAGAGAGAAGCTTAAGTCTTAAGAACGACTTTCCACTACCCAGTATTTACCATCGCTACATGGTTTATCATTTTTTCCCCATCGAGTTACTTTGTTTTTGCCATCACCCATATCGAGTTCTAGCCAAAGTAACTTAGAGCTTTTAAATATGAAGTAGGCGGGTTCTTCAATGCTTACGTTTTGTGGTTCTTTTGGGCTGCAAAGTAAAAAGTGAGGCCTTACATTTGGCCATGTATTTTCATCGCCGAAAATAGCATTGAATCGTTTGTTTTTACTGTTTAACTGAGCGTTGCTAAAATAGCTATCGCCTTTAGCCTCAATCATCACAATATGGGTTGTATTTTCGTGGTCAACAAAGGCAAGAAGAAAGTCGACATCCTCTTGAGTGCCTGATATTTGCAAGTCTATCTGTTGTTTATTGTCTATGAAGTTGCGTGGAAATGTTTTTTTATCATGCTCTTGGATGAGAAATAAACTGGCATAGATCCAGTCAAGATGATAGTCCATTGCGGCAAAGTATTCGCTAGGGATTGTGGTGTCGATGAGTTTAGATATCTCCGCAAGCTGTGTTTTGTCCATGCGAAAGTCTGGATTTCCCAGCATTTGACCGACCAAGTAAAACCGCTCTTTACGGTTAAATGACTTCAGGTTTTCAATTAGTTTATTGCTCATATAAATTCCGAAAGGTTCGTCTCTTAAAATGAATATATGGTTCAGGCCGTAGGTTTGATTAGCGAAGCGTAATCGGACGTTCGAGAAATAAGGTGTTATTACGGTGAAATACTCACTATCGGGCCTTCAATACAAAACCGTTTCCCGATAGGGACATCTGCTGCTTGTCGTTGTATTCACCATGATTTTTTCACCTATGCAACCATCTTGATAAGGTTTGTTGCATAGGTGCGACAATCTGATCTCGCCATGGGGTGGGCGAGGGGTTGGCTCTGAGAGAACAGCCCTCCCGACCCTGACCCCGTAAACACAAGGTCATGGTCAATTAACTGGCTTCGGTGCTGCGGGTTGGGTGTTGCCCCCCTGTTGTTCGCCGAGGTGAGGGCACAAGGTCAGGAGCGCCGTCATGGACGACGGCGCAGACGCAGGCGGTACAGGGATGTACCGTCTGCGTCGTTCCGCCAGACCTTTTGCCTGAACCGAGGGAACCCGACGCAGGAGGGCGAACAAGCGGGGGTGGCCTTTCTTTTGGTGACTTTTCTTTGGCCACGCAAAGAAAAGTCACTCGCCAAGCCGCGCAGCGGCGGCGAAACCCCATCGAGGGCAGCGCCCTCGTGTCCTGCGCGGCGAAGCCATGCCATTCACACGTGGGACGGCATTGCACCAGGCAATGCCGTTACCGACCCCTCACCCTAACCCTCTCCCCCAAGGGGAGAGGGGATCAAGCCGAAGTCTCCGAGGCTGGCGGGCGAAACCCCGTCGAGGGCCGCGCCCTCGTGTCCTGCACGGCGAAGCCGTGCCATTGAGGCGTGGGGCGGCATTCGCCAGGCAATGACGTTACCGACCCCTCACCCTAGCCCTCTCCCCCAAGGGGAGAGGGGATCAAACCGAAGTCGCTGAGGTTGGCGGGCGAAATCCCGTCGGGGACGGAGTCCTCGCGTCCTGCACGGCGAAGCCGTGCCATTGAGGCGTGGGGCGACATTGCACCAGGCAATGCCGTTACCCACCCCTCACCCTAACCCTCTCCCCCAAGGGGAGAGGGAATGGTTACCGCGGACGATTACGCTGCGCTAATCGACCCTACACGCTTATTGCACCCAACAGGCTTATTGGCACCTTACCCCTTTCCCGCATAAGGGAGAGGGGACGGTTACTGCGCGGCGAAGCCGTGCCATTCACACGTGGGACGACATTGCACCAGGCAATGAGGTTACCCACCCCTCACCTTGACCCTCTCCCCCCAAGGGGCGAGGGGATGGTGACCGTGGGCGAATACGCGGCGGGAATCGAGCCGGCACCCAGGGGCGAGGGCAGGGTTGTGTCCCTGTGTTTCGCATGGCGACGCCGCTTGGGGGCCGGTTATGCCAAAATGTGAACAAATCGATCTTTCCCCCGGTCAATCGCGGTCTCCTGCTTGTCGGGCCCGCCCCGAGTTGGCTAAGGTGGTCGCCCATTACATGCACGCAGTTGTGGAGGTAGGCATGGACAAGTTATTGCTGGCGCTCTCGGAGCAGGTGATCAAGGCGCGGGATCTGGAGAGCCTGACCCGCCCTTTGCTGGAGATGCTGGAGTCGGTGACCGGGCTGGAGTCGACCTATCTCACCGAGATTGACCTCGGGCAAAGCAGCCAGCATGTTCTGTTTGCCCGCAATGCGGCCGGGCTGCTGATCCCCGAGGGGATGACGGTGGAGTGGAGCGATACCCTGTGTCGCCGTGCCATCGACGATGAGATTAGCTACACCGACGACGTCGCCGCTCTGTGGGGGGACTCCCAGGCGGCCAGCGAGCTCGGCATTCGCTCCTATCTGAGCAGCCCGGTGCGCACCTCTACCGGCTCCCTCTATGGCACCCTGTGCGGCGCCAGTACCGAACAAAAGCCCGCGGTGGCGGGGGCGCAGCAGCTCATCGCCTTCTTCGCGCACCTGATTGCCGAACAGGTGGAGCGGGAGCAACTGCTGCGGCAATTGCAGCAAGCCAACGACGAGCTCTCGCGCCTGGCCCTCTCCGATCCCCTCACCGGGCTCCCCAATCGCCGCGCCCTGATGCTCGAACTCACCCGCCTCTTCTCGTTGTCGGAGCGGGCGGGGCATCCGGTGCTCATCGCCTTTGTGGATCTCGATGGCTTCAAGGCCATCAACGACGAGCATGGCCACGAGGCGGGGGACAGGCTGCTCACCGCCATGGCGCGGCAACTGGGGGAGACCCTGCGCGGCGGCGATCTGCTGGCCCGCTTTGGGGGGGACGAGTTCGTGGCCGTGGGCATGGGGCCTTTCCCGGACGCCGACACGCTGGACGGGGCGGTGGCGGCGTTTCGCCAGCGCCTGTTCGAGCACAGCGTGCTGTCACTGCCGGTGGGGGACAAGGTGATCCATTATCCCGGTGCCAGCGTGGGGGCGGTGGCCGTGATGCCGGCCGAGGTCAGCGTCGAGGAGGCGCTGAACCGGGCCGATGCGAGCATGTATGCGGTCAAGCGCCAGCGCCGGGCCGCAGGGGAGGGCGGGAACCCGCCCCCTTCCAGTCAGGTGTCTGCCCCGCGATAGCAGCGGGGCGGGTTGAGAGGGCACAGGGTGGCGCGTCCACCCGGGTGCCAGTCTGTTTTCCCTTTTATCAGTTCGG
Source organism: Aeromonas sp. QDB17 (assembly GCF_027705305.1). NCBI lineage: Bacteria > Pseudomonadati > Pseudomonadota > Gammaproteobacteria > Aeromonadales > Aeromonadaceae > Aeromonas > Aeromonas sp. QDB17. The sequence goes on along the minus strand of NZ_JAPDBP010000001.1, from coordinate 199,007 downwards.
AGCCCATACCATGGTTCATCTTCTTGCCCGCCGTGTGCGCGCCCTGGCCGGGCGGGCGGCCACCCTGGTGGCCGGACTCTGCGAGTTTCAGCAGCGCATCTGGGTGGTCAGCATCGTCAAGGAGTCCTACACAGATACCTTCGTGGTCAACGAAGGGGGCTTCGAGGAGCCCTTGCAATGGATGCGTCGCAAGGGCTACAGCGCCGAGATGCTGGCCAGGGTGGAAGCCATGGCCCGATCCCAGGTGCTCCAGCTCGAGTGCGCCGGGCAGCATCACCGTCTGATGCGGGTGAAATAGGGGCGAAGCCGCCCCCGGATGGCCTGGGCGGCACCGCCGCCCGGGCATTGACCACATATCCTGCCGCCCTCTTCGTGTCAGACGGGGAAAATGGGTCGCCAGTCATGATTTTTCCGTGGTTCTCTCCGGTTTCAGGCCGCCGGAGTAGACGCAAATCGCGGAGTTGTAGCTGTTGAAGGTGACCGCGTAGTTGAAATCGCAGAAATAGGCCGGGTGCTTGGTGGCGACAATGTCTCCCGCCTTGCACTTGTCCTGCATCCCCTCCACCAGGGTGTCGTTGTTTGACCCGAGACAGGCCTTGCCGGTGGTCTTGTCACCGCCGCAGGCCATCAGAAGGGCGCAGACCGAGAGACTCATCAACCATTTCGCTGTGTTGTGCATGTGTATTCCCAAGAGATCGCAGAGATGGCGGGGAAGGGCGTGAGCGCGGCGCTGCCCGATGAAGGCGGTCGGCGGGCACGCTGCCGCCCCTGACTGTCGCTGCCACCGTGCGCCCTGCCCCTTGCCGTGAAAAAGGGGCCAACAGGCTCCTGCGCCCTATATTACGGACCCGAGGCGGTCTGCGTCACCCCTTGTCGTTGCAAGTGGCGAACATTAAACGGGTTTCGTGCGCTGGCTCAAAGGCGGGCCGGGGCCTTGGCGGCCCCGGCGGGGGAAGGGGTCAGGGGGAGGGGAAGTATTTGTGCTGGAGCTGCTGGAAGTCGCTGCTGGCCAGCACCTGTGTCAGGCCGATCTGGAACTCCCTGACCAGGGCATCGTCAACCGGGTGGCTGAAGGCGAAGCAGTACTGCTCGGAGCTCAACATCCAGCGCACCTCGAACTGGGCGGGATCCAGCTGCTGGGTCTTGATGAGATCCAGCAGGGTGGATTTGTTGCTGGAGATCAGCTCGACCCGGCCCGAGGTGAGCATGCGCAGGGCCTGGGAGAGGCGGTTGGCGGTCATGATCTTCTGCTCGTCGAAGCCGGCGTTGAGCAGCAGTTGCTCCCCCACATCGGATCGCACGGCGCCTATGGTGTAGCGCTGGGCATCTTCCAGGCGGGTCAGGGTCAGGGGCCGACTGGCGAGCCCCATCAGCACTATCTCGGCATAGCCGATGGGGCAGGCCCACTTGAACAGGGGATTGCGCGCCTCGGTGCGGGCGGTGGAGAAGAGCACCACATTGGGTTTCTGGGTCAGCAGGTAGTAACCCCTGGCCCAGGGGAGGATGCTGACGGGCTGGACAGGGGTACCGGTCTTTTGCCACACCAGGTGCAGCAGGTCGATGGCAAAGCCGGTCGGGGCGCCATCCTCCCCGGTGAAGTTGTAGGGTTTGTACTCTTCGGTGAGGTAGTGCAGGCTGGCGAGCGCCGGGCTGGCCTGGGTCACGGGAGTGCCCCAGACCATGGCCGCGAGGGCGGCGCAGGCGACCAGTCTGCGAAGGGGGACTGCAATGTCTATGTTCATCCTGACCGTCCTGCTGCCGAGTGCCCAGTTTCAAGTGTTGCCAAGTCACGGCGTTTCGCCACCCGGCGAAGACGTTATCCGCCGGGGGCCGTCATTCTCTCGCCACTCACAACCGTGTCGGCGCCCCCTTTTTACCAGGCCGGGCGGGTGTGACCCAGGGGTGTGAACGCCTCGTCCCTCAGCCCCACCAGCAGGGTGCTGCCATCCTCTTGCAGACGAAACTCGCCGTAGCGGGCCGACTCATATTGATCTCCCGTGCCCTCTTCGAAGAAGAAGGCGTCAGGCCCGATAAACCACTGGCCGTCGCGCTGGCGCACCTTGAGCAGGCGCTCCCCCGGGCCAGGGGCCTCGGGCTTGCCCTCTTCTACCCAGTGCACCACCTGATGTTCATCCAGGCGAACGACCAGGGTGTGGGGGCCGATGGCGGCCTGGCGGCCCGCCAGCTGGCGGGCGAGGGCGTAGTTCAGGCGCATGTAGTCCCCCTGCATCAGGGAGCGGGGGTCGACCGGTGCCAGCTCGATCAGCACCACCTCCCCCTGGCTCATGGCGTGCTCGAAGCGCCAGACGGCGGCGTTGATGCCGGCGAGCAGGGCAAGACCGGTCAGCAAAAAGGCGAGGCGTCTCATGAGGGGCTCCCGTTGTGAAGGTGCTTGAGCCACTGACGGGTACCGAGCAGCAGGGCCCCCGAGGCGAGCAGCAGCCAGGACTTGGTCATCAGGGTCAGCCCCAGATCGTAGTAATAGAGGGAGCCAAAGCCGAGCAGCAGGAGGCCTGCCAGGGTCATCAGGGCCAGGCTGCCGGCGTAGAAGCCGAGCACCAGCACCAGGGCGCCAGCCCCCATGCCGGGAATGATGGCGCTGATCACCACCAGCGGCAGCCCGTAGCGCAGCGGCAGCCTGAGGCGAACCATGACCGCGAGCAGCAGGGCGGCGCAGAGCAGGGGATTGAGCCAGAGAGGCAGGCGGGAGCTGCCGAGCTCATTGAGCACGCTGGTGCCTCCCTCCCACAGGGGGTGGTGCAGCCGTCCCAGCACCAGCAGGGAGAGTGCCAGCCCCAGGGTGAGGGATTCATAGAGCAGATGGCGGGCGGGATCGCGCTCCGCCTGCAGCCAGCACAGGGCGACGGCGCCCATCACCAGCGGCAGGGCCAGCAGGTGCAGGCCGAGGCAGGCGAGGGCGAGGGTGAGCAGGATGGCGGCGGCGAAGCTGTGGAACAGCCTGATCAGCCAGTGCTCGAACAGGGCTGCCACCCCGAGGGAGAAGGCGGTCAGACCGAACCAGAGCCACGCGACGTTCAGAGCCAGCCTGTCCAGCAGGCCGTAGAGCAGCCAGGTATCTGCCGCCAGCGCCAGCGCCAGCACGAACTGATCCCAGAGATCGCTGCGGGTCGCCATGCGGTTGAGACCGAGGGCGGCGGCCATCAGCACCATCCCCATGGTGAGGGCGTTGTTGGGGTCGCGGGTCAGCTGCTCGAAGGCCATGAAGAGGAAGAAGAGCAGGAAGAGGGCGGCTATCCAGCCCACCATGCCGAGCAGAAAACGGCCCGACCAGTGGGGCTGTTCATCCCGGGGGGCATCCCCTTCCACAAGTTGGGCAGCACGCAGGCGCTCCCAGGGGGTGAGATCAGACATGCTGCCTCCGTTGTTGTTGCAGCCAGCGGCTGGCCATCACCGACAGGCCGATGGCGATGAGGGCCAGCAGCAAAAAGCCGTTCATGTCCGGCTCCATCCACTTGCCAAGGGCCGCGAGGATCACGGCGATGAGGCTCAGGCACCCCATGGCGAGCCCGGCGATGAACCTGTGGTGCCAGCGCAGGTAGGCGGCGCCGAGCCAGGCGAGCCAGGCAGGCCAGACCCAGGGAGAGGCGGCATCGAACAGGGCCAGCAGGGTAAGCAGGGTGATGCCGAGCCCCGCGGCCAGCCCCGCGAGCCAGGAGGGCATCAGGGCGTAGCGGGCGGGCACCAGGATGAGCAGACCCCAGAGGGCGGCGTTGAGCAGGGTCAGGCACCAGCCGAGGGCCTCCTCGTTGAAGGAGAAGAAGAGATCGAGAAGGCCGAGCCGCCAGTAGAGCACCAGGGCGAGCTGACCGAGCAGCCAGGCCAGGGTCCAGAGCAGCGGGCTTCTGCCAAGGGCCGCCAACGGCAGCAGCATCAGGGCCCAGGTGGCGAAGAGCTGCCAGGGGTCGGCGCCGGTCTGGTAAGTCTGGCCCACCAGGGCGAGCAGGGCGCCGAGGTTGAGGGCCAGGGCCAGCAGCAGGGCCTGGCGCGGGGTATCACTCATGGGTTTGCGCCAGAGCACCAGGAGCATGGTGAGCAACGGCAGCTCCAGCAGGGCGAGACGTGAGAGGCGCCCCAGGGCCTGCCAGTTGAAGGCGACGAAGAAGACGAGGCCGGCGCCAAGGCAGAGGCAGCCGAGCCAGAGCAGCAGCCTGTCGAACAGCCACTGCCAGCGGGCAGGGCCGGGGGGCAGATCGCACAGGGCCAGGGCGGCAGGCAGCGAGGCCCGTGGCAGGCGGCCGCGCCTGACCCAGTCGAGCAGGGTCTGTCTTGAGGTGAGGTGCATGGGGGCTCCTGAAGCCGTGATGCCTGAAAGATAAGGCATTATGGCACGGCGAAGCGTCTCGGGGCAGGGGCGCCGTCGGCGCTGCGACACAGGTCGCGGCACGGGGCCATGTCTTTGCACTAAAAAGGCCCCCGCCGTGAGGAGGGGGCCTGAAGGACGTCCGGGGCGGCGGTGGCGATCAGTGCTCACGCTGATCCCCCGCCGGCTTCTATGGAGGTCAGGCGAAGATCAGGGTGGAGATGCCAAGCCCCGCAAAGAGGATGGCGCAGGCAATGCGGATCCCCTTGAGGGGGAGCTTGTCGGCCCCGAGCTTGCCGAGCAGCACCACGGGCACGTTGGCCAGCATCATGCCGAGGGTGGTGCCGGTGATCACCTGGATCAGGGAGTCGTACTTGGCTGCCAGCAGCACGGTGGCTATCTGGGTCTTGTCACCGATCTCGGCGATGAAGAAGAGCACGAAGGTGGCCATGAAGGGGCCGTACTTGTCCAGGGAACTCTCTTCATCGTCCATCTTGTCCGGCACCAGGATCCAGGCGGCCATGGCGATGAAGGCGCCAGCGACCAGCCAGGTCATCACCTTGGGATCCATCCAGCGACTGATGAATTCCCCTATCCAGGCGGCACCCGCGTGGTTGAGCAGGGTGGCAGCCAGCATGCCGGCGATGATGGGCCAGGGTTTGCGAAAACGACAGATGAGCAACAGGGCCAGCAGCTGTGTCTTGTCGCCGATCTCGGCGATGGCAACGCTGATGGTGGAGGTTAACAAGGCTTCCATAAAAATGACCGGGGGACGGAATTGTTATAAACCAAAGACAAGCCTGTGCCATCCGTCCCCGGTTTTGGCACTGGCCCGTCAAAGGTCTTGTCAAATCCGGCATTGCCCGGATCACCCTGACCATGGTGAGTTGGCACCAAGTATGTTGATCAGGATCGCGCACGAAACGGGTCCGTGGCGAGACTACTCCCCCTCGATGGGAGCGGGCATTCTAGGGAAAAACCCCCGGTGAGGCAAGGCGCGGGATGGGGAATTATCCCCCCACCAGCTTGACCTGAAAGCCGGCCTTCTCCAGTTCGGCCTTGATAAGGTCCCGTTTGTCCCCCTGGATCTCGATGATCCCCTCCTTGAGACCGCCGCCGGTACCGCACTTCTTCTTGAGCAGGGTGGCGAGGGCCTTCTGCTGGTCGACGGGAACGCCGTGGATGCTGATGACCCCGGCCCCCTTGCGTCCCTTGGTCTCGCGGCGGATGCGCACGACCCCGTCGGCGGGGAAGGGGGAGGCGTGCTGGGCGGGGGCGGATTCCTTGATCATGCCGCCGTCCGTGCTGTAGACCAGGCGGCTGTTGTTGTCGTGACTCATGGCAATACTTTGTCGGTTAGCTAAGCGGAGTTTGATTTTACGCAAATAAATGTTGAGGGCACAGCTTATAATCCCCCCCATTAAAAGCGAATTATTCTTGTTTAACTTCAGGAGCCCGTCATGGTACTCACAGAGCTGTCGCCGGGACAGAGCGCTCGCATCACGCACATGAACCACCTTGGCCGCGCCTTGCGGCGCAAGTTGATGGTGATGGGGCTGCTGCCCCAGACCGAGATCCTCTATCTGCGGGCCGCTCCCCTGGGGGACCCGCTCCAGATCCAGTGCCAGGGCATCTGCCTCTCCATGCAGCGGAGTCTGGCCCAGCAAATCGAGGTGGAGCCGGTATGAGCTACAACCTGGTCACAGTGGGCAATCCCAACAGCGGCAAGACCTCCCTGTTCAACGCCCTGACCGGCTCCCGCCAGCAGGTGGGGAACTGGAGCGGGGTCACCGTCGACAAGAAGATGGGGGCCTTTGCTGCCCGCGGGCAGGAATACACCCTGGTGGACCTGCCCGGCATCTATGCCCTGGCCAACCAGGAGGCGAGCCTGGACGAGCAGATCGCCAGCCGCTTCGTCCAGCGCCAGCAGCCGGATCTGCTGCTCAACGTCATCGATGCCGCCAACCTGGAGCGCTCCCTCTACCTCACCCTGCAACTGCGGGAGCTGGGGCTGCCCATGGTGGTGGTGCTCAACAAGATGGATCTGCTGCAAAAGCGACGCATCACCATCGACGAGGCCTTGCTCGCCAAGGCGCTGGGGTGCCCCGTGGTGTCGCTCTCGGCCCACAATCGCCAGCAGGTGGCGGCCTTCAAAGAGGGGATCCACCAGTTTATCGGCCAGTCCCAGCCCGCCCTGATGCTCGACTACGGTCAGCCCCTCGAGGGGGACATTGCCGAGCTGGAGACTCTGCTCGCCCCCCATCATCTGCATCGCCGTGGTCGCGCCCTGCGCCTGCTGGAGGAAGACATCGCCATGCAGGAGACCCTGGCGGCGGGGCAGCAGGCGGCGGCCGACAACGTGGTGAGCCGCGCCCACCACGCCCAGGACATCGACCTGCAACTCGCTGATTTGCGCTACGGCCATATCCACCACTGGTGCCAGCAGGCGTGCCGCCATCAGGACAAGCTCACGGTCGCCCAGAGCGAACGGCTGGACAGGGTGCTGCTCAACCGCTGGGTGGGCATCCCCTTCTTCCTGCTGGTGATGTACCTGATGTTCATGTTCGCCATCAAGGTGGGTAGCGCCTTCATCGATTTCTTCGACATCCTCGGGGGGGCCCTCTTCGTGGACGGGGTGCACCACCTGCTGGGGCTGATGAATGCCCCCGACTGGCTGGGGGCCGTGCTCGCGGACGGCGTGGGTGCCGGTTTGCAGACGGTGGCGACCTTCATCCCCGTGGTGGGCTGCCTCTTTCTCTTCCTCGCGGTGCTGGAGAGCTCCGGCTATCTGGCCCGCGCCGCCTTCGTGGTGGACGCCCTGATGCGTCGCCTCGGCCTGCCCGGCAAGGCCTTCGTCCCCATGCTGATGGGCTTTGGCTGCACCGTGCCCGCGGTGATGGCGACTCGCACCCTGGGGTCGGAGCGCGAGCGGCTGATGACCTCGGCCATGGCGCCCTTCATGTCCTGTGGTGCCCGTCTGCCGGTCTACGCCCTGTTCGCGGTGGCCTTCTTCCCCGAGTCGGGGCAGAACCTGGTGTTCGGTCTCTATTTGTTCGGCATCCTGGTGGCGGTGCTCACCGGCCTCTTCCTGCGCAGCACCCTGCTGCCGGGCAAGAGCGACTCCATGGTGATGGAGATGCCCGATTACGAGTGGCCCCGTCCGGTGGACGTGGGGCTGCGCACCTGGCAGAAACTCAAGGGCTTCATCTTCGGCGCGGGCAAGACCATCGTCCTGATGGTGGCGGTGCTGAGCGTGCTCAACTCCCTCGGCACCGACGGCAGCTTCGGCAACCAGGATCAGGAGAACTCGGTGCTGAGCAAGCTGAGCCAGTCCGTGACCCCGGTGCTGCATCCCATAGGCGTGCGGGACGACAACTGGCAGGCCACGGTGGGCATCCTCACCGGCATCTTTGCCAAGGAGGCGGTGGTCGCTACCCTCAACAGCCTCTACGCTGGCGGCGCCGGTGATGAGGAGGAGAGTGAATACTCCCTGCTGGGCAGCCTGAAAGCGGCGCTGGCCACCATTCCCGCCAACCTGGCGGACATCGACCCCGCCGATCCCATGGGGATCAAGGTGGGGGATCTGGAGGACAAGCAGGCGGCCGCCGAGGCCCAGGAGGTGGACACCTCCACCTACGGCAACATGCAGACCCACTTCGACGGCGTGGCCGGAGCCTTTGCCTACCTGCTGTTCGTGCTGCTCTACATGCCCTGCGCCGCCGCCATGGGGGCTTTGGTGCGAGAGACCGGTCGCCAGTGGGCCCTGTTCACCGCAGCCTGGTGCAACTACGTCGCCTTCCTGTGCGCCACCCTCTTCTACCAACTGGCGACCTTCGCCGCCCACCCGGCGCAGAGCCTGGTCTGGAGCCTGAGCTATCTGCTCTCCCTGGTGCTGCTCTGGTGGCTGGGGCGTCGTCACGGCGACATCGTCGCCCGCAAGGTGGTGACCCTGTGAAGGGGCTCATGGTCAGGGGCGAGTGCGCCGAGAGGGAGGGTATTCTGTGATCCTGCGTGAACTGGGGGACTATCTGGCCCTGCACAAGAAGGTGAGTCGACGGGCGCTGGCCCGCCACTTCCACACCTCCGAGGATGCGGTAGAGGCCATGCTCGGGGTCTGGATGCGCAAGGGGCGCGTCGCCAAGCGGGAGAGCCGCCTGTGTAGCGGCTCCTGCTGCGGCAAGCACGAAGAGGTGACGTTCGAGTGGTGCGAGCCCGGCCAGATAGGGCTGGTCCAGAAGGGCTGACGCCTGCCCATATGCAAAAGGGAACCCGAGGGTTCCCTTTTTCGTGGCCGCCGGGCCCGGTCTTAGAAGAGGTCGCCCTCGTCCTTGGTGGGCTCCAGGCTCCAGCCGCTCGCCGCCGCGCTGTTGCCAATCTGGCCCTTCTCCCGCCAGAGTTTGATCTTGAGGCGCAGGTTGTTCTGGGAGTCCGCGTTCTTCACCGCCTCCTCCTCGTCGATCACCCCCTCGACCACCAGATCGAACAGGGTACTGTCGAAGGTCACCATGCCAAGGGCCCTGGATTTTTCCATGATCTCCTTGAGGCCCCCAAACTCGCCGCGCTTGATGAGATCGCGCACCGTGTGGGTCCCGAGCATCACCTCCACCGCCGCCCGGCGCCCGCCGTCCGTGGTCTTCACCAGCCGCTGGGAGACAAAGGCCTTGAGGTTGTTGCCAAGGTCGTTGAGCAGCTGGGGTCTGCGCTCTTCCGGGAAGAAGTTGATGATGCGATCCAGCGCCTGGTTGGCGTTGTTGGCGTGCAGGGTGGAGATGGCCAGATGCCCGGTCTCCGAGAAGGCGAGGGCATGCTCCATGGTCTCCCGATCGCGGATTTCGCCGATGAGGATGACATCCGGCGCCTGGCGCAGGGTGTTCTTCAGGGCCGCGTGGAAGCTGCGGGTATCCACCCCCACCTCCCGCTGGTTGATGATGCTCTTCTGGTGGCGATGGACGAACTCCACCGGATCCTCGATGGTGATGATGTGGCCGCCGCTGTTGCGGTTGCGATGATCGATGAGGGCCGCGAGCGACGTGGACTTGCCAGACCCGGTGCCGCCGACGAAGAGCACCAGACCCCGCTTCTCCATGATGGTGTCGAGGAGCACCGGAGGGAGTTTGAGATCCTCGAAGCGGGGGATCTCGGTCTTGATGTTGCGCGCCACCAGGGAGACTTCATTGCGCTGCTTGAAGATGTTGACCCGAAAACGGCCTATCTGGGGCAGGGAGATGGCGAGGTTCATCTCCAGCTCTTTCTCGAACTGCTGTTTCTGCTCGAGATCCATGATGTCGTAGGCGATGCGGGCCACCTCGCCCGGCCCCAGGGGCTCCTGGGTGAGGGGGCGCAAGGCGCCGTTGAACTTGGCGCAGGGGGGGGCGCCGGTGGAGAGATAGAGATCGGAACCGTCCTGTTTGGCCAGGATCTGCAGCATGTCTCTCAATTCCATGAGGGGCCTCGTCGCTCAAAGGGCTGGGGGATGATGAATGGCTTGAGTGTACAGCCTCAGGCGCCGGTCAGTTTTTCGCGGAACACAAAAAAGACCGCGCCCAGGATGCACAGACCTGCCCAGAGGTAGTCCCACTTCAGGTCTTCTTTCAGATAGAAGATGGAGAAGGGAACGAACACGGTGAGGGTGATCACCTCCTGCAGGATCTTGAGCTGGCCGACGGAGAGCACGGTGTGGCCGATGCGGTTGGCGGGCACCTGCAACAGGTATTCGAACAGGGCTATCCCCCAGCTCACCAGGGCGGCGATGATCCAGGGTTTGTGATTCATGCTCTTGAGATGGGCGTACCAGGCAAACGTCATGAAGACGTTGCTGCAGATGAGCAGGCCGATACTGGTCATGATGGGGTTCATTAGGTTCTCCTTTTAAATCAATGCATTTTATCTCGACTCCATGGGTTTTCATAAGTGGTGCTTGAGGGTATTTTTAGCTCACAAGGATGTAACAAAAGAAGGCGAAAGCTGGATGGGCAAGACAAGCTGGGGTGCGCTTTGTCTGTTGTTTGCCTGCTGGGCGCAAGGTGCGCCGACCCTGACGGTGGCCACCGATGTCTGGCCGCCGTTTCGCATGCTGGCAGAGGACGACGACTTCCAGGGGCTGGATATCGACATTCTGCGCCAGTTGCAGGCACGCAGCGGCATTGTGCTCACCCTCAAACGGGTGCCCTGGGGACGGGCACTTAAACAGATGCAGACCGGTCAGGCGGATTTGATGATAGGGCTGGCTCACACCGAGGAGCGGGCCGCCTTCATCGACTACCTGCAGCCGTCCTATTACCAGTGCCGGCCTGCCTTCTATGGCAAGCCCGCCGCCGTGGCCGGCCTCAGGCGCTACGAGGATCTGCGGGGCCGCGAGATAGGCTATGTGCTCAACTCCGCCTACTTCCCCCCCTTCGATGGCGACACCCAGCTCGACAAGCACGGGGTCCCCACCGAAGACCAGTTGCAGCGCATGGTGGAGCGGGGTCACCTGCCCCTGATGATAGGGACCGACTGCCAGGTGGATTACGCCCTGAGCCAGCGCAACGACGCCGGCCTCGTCAAGGCGCCCTTCCAGCCCCCCAACCCGGTGGTGCTCTACCTCGGGATGAGCAAGCACTCACCCCACCACGAGCTGGGCCCCAAGCTGGCGCAGGCGTTGCAAGCCATGGTGGAGAGCGGCGAGATAGCGGCGCTGGCCAAGCCCTACCAGCCTTGACCTTGGGTGGTAACGCGCTGTTATCATGCAGCTTTCCTGCCTGCCCCCCGGCGGGCCTCGCTTCTTGGGGATCCCGTGTATCTCGCTCTCATCCGTCGCCAGCAGCGCTGGCAGCGCCGCTGGCTGCTCCTGCTGTCGCTGCTGACCCTGGCCCTGTTCCTGCTCTCCCTCGCCCTCGGGGAGTTCGTGCTGCTGCCCTGGCAGCCGCTGGGGGATCTGGAGCTGCGCATCCTGCTGGAGCTGCGCCTGCCGCGCGCCCTGCTGGCTCTGCTGGCGGGGGCCTCCCTTGCCTGCGGCGGTGCCGTGCTCCAGGTGATGCTGCACAATCCGGTGGCGGAACCCGGCCTGCTCGGCGTCTCGAGCGGCGCTGGGCTGGCCGCCATGGTGGCGATGGCGGTGGCCAAGGGGCTCGGGCTCTATCTGCCGGGCTGGGGGCTGTCGCTGGCGGCCTTTGGCGGCGCCCTGGTGGTGACCATGCTGCTCATCCGTCTCGCACGTCGGGCACGGCTCGGCCATGGGCGGCTGCTGCTGTTCGGGGTCGCCATCGGCATCCTCACCAATGCGGCCATGACCTGGCTGATGTATTTCGCCGACGACGGCGCCTTGCGGGAATTCATGTTCTGGATGATGGGCAGCCTCGCCTACGGCAGCCAGCAGCTCGCCTGGTGGTGGCTGGTGCTGCCCCTCACCCTCGGCTGGCTCTGCTGGCAGGGGCGGGCACTGCAACAACTGCTGCTGGGAGAGACCCAGGCCCGCCTCATGGGGCTGAACGTGGACAGCATGCGGGTACGCCTGGTGCTGGCGGTCTGCCTGCTCACCGGGGTGGCGGTCTCCCTGTGCGGCGTCATCGGCTTCGTCGGCCTGGTGGTGCCTCACCTGCTGCGCCTGTGCGGTGGCAGCGATCAGCGCTTCCTGCTGCCCGCCTCGGCGCTGGGGGGCGGCGCCCTGCTGCTCGGGGCCGATCTGGTGGCCCGCTCGGCGCTGCACGCCGGTGAACTGCCCATCGGGGTCATCACCGCCTCGGTGGGCGCCCCGCTCTTTATCTATCTGCTGCTGAGGCAAGATGCCGATGTGTCCCGCTGATCCCGCCCCCTGGCGGCTGGAGGCCCGCGCCCTGGCCATCCCCCATCGCCTCGCCCCCCTGGATCTGGCCTGGCCCGGCGGTCAGCTGGTGGCCCTGCTCGGCCCCAACGGCAGCGGCAAGTCCTCCCTGCTCGGGGCCCTGGCGGGCCTGCTGCCCGCCGATGGCGCCGTCTTGCTGGGGGGAGAGGCCATCACGACCCTGAGCTGGCCCGAGCTTGCAACGCGGCGCGCCATGCTGCCCCAGCGCCAGCCCCAGCTGTTCCACATCCCGGTGTTCCAGGTGCTGAGCCTGGGGCTGGAGGAGGGGGGCCCCGATGCCCAGGCGCAGGCGGTGGCGGATGTGTGCGACGCCCTGGAACTCGCGCCCCTGCTTGCACGGGACTTCAGCCGATTGTCCGGGGGGGAGCAGCAGCGGGTGCTGATCGCCCGCACCCTGCTGCAACTGTGGCCAAGCCTCAATCCGACCGGGCGGGTGCTGTTGCTGGACGAACCCCTGGCAGGGCTGGATCTGCATCACCAGATGGCGCTGCTGCGGCTGCTCAAGCAACTGGCCGCGCAGGGGTTGCTGGTGGTGGTGGCCATCCACGACATCAATCTGGCCATCGACTGGGCGGATCGCGTGCTCTGCCTGCAACAGGGCCGCGTGGTGGGGGAAGGGGACGTCGGGATCATCGACGAGGCGCTGCTGGAGCGGGTGTTCCAGATCCGCACCGATCGTATCGAGGCAGCCGGCCGCACCTGGTTTATGCCGAGTCTTTGAGAACGGGGCGCAGAGGAGAGATAGCGTTTGTAGGGTCGATTAGCGAAGCGTAATCGGCCGCCTGCAAGAATAAGGGGCCAGTATCAGGAATACTGGCCCCTTTGCTTTTATTCGCTGTTCAGCCCAGCTTGTCCAGACGTACCTTGGCCGCTTCGGCCAGCATGGCGAGCAAGGTCTCGGTGTCTACCCATGACAGGCAGGCATCCGTGATGCTCTGGCCGAAGGATGATGGCGCAGCCGTTAACCCTGGCGGGTTTTCTCCAGCCGCACCTGAGCGGCTTCTGCCAGCATGGCCAGCAGGGTTTCGGTGTCACTCCACGACAGACAGGCATCGGTGATGCTCTGGCCGAAGGTGGCGGCACAGCCGTTCTCCACGTCCTGACGCCCTTCCACCAGGAAGCTCTCGGCCATGATGCCGGCGATGCCGGTGCGGCCGCGGCGCAGCTGATCGCAGATATCCTGGGCCACCAGCAGTTGGCGGCGGTGATCCTTCATGCTGTTGCCGTGGCTGAAGTCCACCACCAGGCGCTCCGGCAGGCCCACCTGGGCCAGAGCCTCGCACGCCTCATCGATGCTGGCGGTGTCGTAGTTGGGCCTGTGGCCGCCGCGCAGGATCACGTGGCCGTAGGGGTTGCCGGCGGTGCGGTAGATGGTCATCTTGCCGTCCTTGTCCGGGGAGTAGAAGATGTGGCTGTGACGGGCGGCGCGCACCGCATCGATGGCGATGCGGGTGTTGCCGTCGGTGCCGTTCTTGAACCCCACCGGGCAGGAGAGGGCGGAGGCCATCTCCCGGTGAACCTGGGACTCGGTGGTGCGCGCCCCGATGGCGCCCCAGGTGATGAGATCGCTGATGTACTGGCCGGTCACCATGTCGAGGAACTCGGTGGCGGTGGGCATGCCGGTCTCGTTGATGTCCACCAGCAGCTTGCGGGCCAGTTTCAGCCCTTCATTGACGTCGAAACTGCCGTCCAGGCGCGGATCATTGATGAGCCCCTTCCAGCCGACGATGGTGCGCGGCTTCTCGAAGTAGGTGCGCATCACGATGCACAGGCTCTCTTTGTACTCTTCACGCAGGGTGTTCAGACGCAGAGCGTATTCGTGGGCGGCGGCAGGATCGTGGATGGAGCAGGGGCCGACGATGACCAGCAGGCGCTGATCTTCACCGGACAGAATGGCTTCCACTTGGCGGCGGGCATCCAGCAGGTTCTGGGCGATGGTGTCGGTTAACGGGAAGGCGTGCGCCAGCTCGCTGGGGGTGATCAGGGCCTCCAGGCGACGGGTGCGCAATTCATCGGTGTGAATGGACATACGACTCAATTCTCGAGTGGATAAGGTGGGCGGGATGCCAAAATGCAAGGGAATAAAATAAAGCAAAAGTCACCCGATGGAAACCTTGGGCGGCTCTGATAGGATGTGAACCCAAAAGCCATTTCAAATGAGGTAGTTATCGTGGCAAAGCCAGGCGCGACCGGGATCACCCGCATCATCAACGCAACCGGTTACAGCATGAAAGGTCTCAAATCGGCCTGGATCAACGAGGCCGCCTTCCGTCAGGAGCTGCTGCTCATCCTGCTGCTGATGCCGCTGGCATTCTGGATAGGTGACTCCCTCAACGAGATCCTGCTGCTCGTCTGTATCAGCTGGCTGGTGGTGATCGTCGAGGTGCTCAACTCCGCCGTGGAGGCGGTGGTGGATCGCATCGGCTCCGAGCATCACGAACTCTCGGGCCGCGCCAAGGATCTGGGCTCCGCTGCCGTCTTCATCGCCCTGGCCCTCAATGCCCTGGTGTGGGGTGCCCTGGTGGGCCGCAACCTGCTGGGCTGGTGGTAGGTTGCGAGAGCAACCTTTCTTCTGACATAAAAAAGCCCGTCATCACGACGGGCTTTTTGCTGCGCAGATAAGGGCTTATCAGTGCAGGATCCGGGCACGGATGGTGCCATTGATCTCTTTGAGACGGGCCAGGGCCTTCTCACTGTGCTCGGTTTCGACGTCGATGACCACGTAACCGATCTCGCTGCTGGTCTGCAGGTACTGACCGGCGATGTTGATCCCCTCGTCGGCGAAGATCTGGTTGATCTGGTTCATCACGCCGGGCTGGTTGCGGTGAATGTGCAGCAGGCGGCTGGAGCCCTTGTGGCCGGGCAGGGAGACTTCCGGGAAGTTGACCGCGGAGAGGGTGGAGCCGTTGTCGGAGTATTTGACCAGCTTGTTGGCCACTTCCAGACCGATGTTCTCCTGGGCTTCCTGGGTGGAGCCGCCGATGTGGGGGGTCAGGATCACGTTGTCCAGGCCGCGCAGGGGGGTGAGGAACTCCTCGTCGTTGGATTTGGGCTCCACCGGGAAGACGTCGATGGCGGCGCCGGAGAGGTGGCCGCTCTTGATGACGTCGGCCAGGGCGTCGATGTCCACCACAGTGCCGCGGGAGGCGTTGATGAAGATGGCGCCCGGTTTCATCATGCGCAGTTGCTCTGCACCGATGAGATCCTTGGTTGAGGCGGTTTCCGGTACGTGCAGGCTGATGACGTCAGACATGTTGAGCAGCTCCACCAGGTTCGGCACCTGGATGGCGTTGCCAAGGGAGAGCTTGTTCTCGATGTCGTAGTAGTAGACCTTCATGCCGATCATCTCGGCGATGATGCCAAGCTGGGTGCCGATGTGGCCGTAGCCGATGATGCCGAGCTTCTTGCCGCGGGCTTCGACGCTGCGGTTGGCCAGCTTCTCCCAGACGCCGCGATGGCATTTGGCGTTCTTCTCGGGAATGCCGCGCAGCAGCAGCAGGATCTCCCCCAGTACCAGTTCGGCCACGGAGCGGGTGTTGGAGAAGGGGGCGTTGAAGACGGGGATGCCGCGCACGTGAGCGGCGTCGAGGGAGACCTGGTTGGTGCCGATGCAGAAGCAGCCGATGGCCACCAGCTTGGTGGCGGCATCCAGCACCTTCTCGGTGATCTGGGTGCGTGAACGCAGGCCCACGAAATGCACGTCACGAATGCGCTCGATCAACTCCTCTTCCGACAGGGACGTCTTCAGATATTCCACATTGGTGTAGCCGGCTGCCCGAAAGGTCTCCACCGTGTTGGGATGGACTCCCTCCAGCAGCAGTACCTTGATCTTATCCTTGTCCAGCGAAAACTTGGCTGTCATGACGTTCCCTCTATTGTTTTGAAAAATGCGTTCAGGCTTGCAGTGAAGAAAACCGTAAAGTAGCAAAAACGTTTGGGAGAGGGAATATTTGTGACGAAAGTCAAATTCTTTGAAGTTATCAACGATTGTTGCAGATGTGCTGCTACAAGCCATTGAGGGATAACCAGAAACGGCGCCATGAGGCGCCGTTGTCCATTTGGGGCAGTCAGATTGACTGACCGGGGCGGGGGCTTGCCCGGAGGGAGAGGTCCGGGGAGCAGGCCTTAGTTGGTGATCACACCCTCGGGGGTGCCGATCAGCACAACGTCGGCGCCACGGTGGGCGAACAGGCCGTTGGTGACCACGCCCACGATGCTGTTGAGGCGGGTTTCCAGAGCCTTGGCATCGGTGATGGCCATGCCCTTGACGTCCAGGATGATGTTGCCGTTGTCGGTCACTACCCCTTCACGCCACACCGGGTTGCCGCCAAGGGCGCGGATCTCGCGGGCCACGTATTCGCGGGCCATGGGGATCACTTCCACCGGCAGGGGGAAGGTGCCCAGCACGTCGACGGTCTTGGTGTTGTCGATGATGCAGATGAACTGGTCGGCCACGGCGGCGACGATCTTCTCGCGGGTCAGGGCGGCGCCGCCCCCCTTGATCATGTCGCGGCTGGCGTTGATCTCGTCGGCACCATCCACGTAGACGGAGAGGGCATCGATGTCGTTGAGGTCAAACACCGGGATGCCGAGACCCTTGAGGCGCTCGGTGGAGGCGATGGAGCTCGACACCGCGCCCTTGATCTGGTCTTTCATGGTCGCCAGTGCGTCGATGAAGTGATTGACGGTAGAGCCGGTGCCCACCCCGACGATGGTGCCGGGTACCACGTATTTGAGCGCAGCCCAACCGGCCGCCTTCTTCATTTCATCTTGAGTCATGATGGATCCTTATGGAAAAAGCGGGCGCATTATATCCAAGCATGCCCCCCAGAGCGACCATGGTGCTCACGTTCCGGCGCAAAAATCCCCAAGATGTAAATCGTTTGCCTGTTTATTGAACCGAAGGGGGCGCCCCGTCTGATCAGGCAAAGTGCCAGCTGCGGCTGGGGGTGATGATCTGGGGGAGCGGCACGTCCCACTGCTCCCGGGGGACGGCATCCACCTGCTGGCAATCGTGGGCGAGCCCCAGGGGTCTTGGGCCGAGCTGGTGCTCGTGCCAGCAGGCGAGGGTGCGATCGTAGTAGCCGCCCCCCATGCCGAGGCGGTTGCCAGCCTCATCGAAGGCCACCAGCGGGGTGCAGATGATGTCCAGCATGCTGTGGGGCAGTACCTGCTGCACGTCGAGCTCGGGCTCGGCGATGCCGTAGCGGTTGCGGGTCATGGGGGTGGTGGCGGTGTAGCGCAAGAACAGCAGGTGACCCGGGGTGAAGGGGTGCAGCACCGGCAGGTAGACCTCCTTTTGCCGGGCCCACAGCCAGTGGATGGCGGGCAGGGGATCGAGCTCCCCGTCGTTGGCCAGATAGAGGGCGATGCGCCTGGCCGCGAGGATGCCGGGGTGTTCCTGGAAGCGCTCGACCAGCTGTTGGGCCGCCGCCTGCTGCTCGGCCTGGCTCAGGCTTTTTCTGCGCTGGCGAATGAGCTGGCGCAGGTTCTGGCGTTCGGGTTGGGTATCCGGCATGGGGACTCCTGGGCAAAGGTGGGCTGGCGCTACCTTAGCAAGGGGCCGACGGGATGAAAAGCCGATGGCGGGGCCGCCAGCCGGGCGGCCCCTGAGGTCGGGCGTCAGGAACGGTGGGGGGCGGGAGCCACTACTCCCATCTGGTGCTTGAGGAAGACGGCCAAGATGGCGGCCAGGGCCAGCGCCATGGGGTAGAAGCTCATGCTCACGACCAGGATCGGCGAGAGGGCGAAGATGGAACCCAGCAGCAGCGCCTGGGCGCCCCAGGGGATGAGCCCCTGTACCACGCAGGAGAAGATGTCCAGCATGGAGGCGGCGCGGCGCGGGGTGACCCCGTGATGGTCCGCCAGATCCCTGGCCACCTTGCTCGCGACTATGATGGCCACGGTGTTGTTGGCGGTGCACAGGTTGGTGAGGCTCACCACGCCGGCGATGCCGAGCTCGGCCGCCTTCTCGTTCTGTTCGCCATCGTGGTGGCGGGTGAAGCGGGCAATCAGGGCGGCG
Organism: Aeromonas sp. QDB17; assembly: GCF_027705305.1. Lineage (NCBI taxonomy): Bacteria > Pseudomonadati > Pseudomonadota > Gammaproteobacteria > Aeromonadales > Aeromonadaceae > Aeromonas > Aeromonas sp. QDB17. The sequence continues at coordinate 180,842 of NZ_JAPDBP010000001.1, read as the reverse complement.
ATGCGCTCACTTATCCAGGCGAGCCCCCCCTGGCGTTCCATCAGGGCACCCAAACCGCCGATGAGCATGGAGAGCAGGAAGATCTCCTGCATGCTGGTAAAGCCCTGATAGATGTCCTTGCTGAACTGGCCGAGAGAGTAGCTGCCAAGCAGCCCCACGCCACCGGCCGCCAGGATGCCGAGCCCCAGTACCATGAAGACGTTCATGCCAGAGAGGGCAAGCACCAGGATCAGCAGATAGGGGGCGACCTTGAGCAAGTCCGCCTCGGCGGTGGGGGCCGGCGCTTCACCGGTGGAGCCCAGCACCAGATAGAGCAGGATCACCAGCACGGCGGCGGGGGCGGCAATCTTGATGTTCTCGCGAAACTTGTCCTTCATCTCGCAGCCCTGGCTGCGGGTGGCGGCGATGGTGGTGTCTGAGATGATGGAGAGGTTGTCCCCGAACATGGCGCCGGAGAGGATGGTCCCCGCCATCAGCATCGGATCGATGCCGGCGGCCTGGGCGACGCCCAGCGCCACCGGTGCCACGGCGCCGATGGTGCCCATGGAGGTACCCATGGCGGTGGCAATGAAGGCAGAGATGAGGAAGAGCCCCGGCAGCAGGCACCAGCCCGGAATGAGGGAGAGGCCGAGGGCGACCGTGGCATCCACCCCGCCGGTGGCCTTGGCCACGGTGGCGAAGGCGCCCGCCAGCAAATAGATGAGGCACATGGCCATGATGTTGCTCTCGCCCACCCCCTTGAAGAAGGTCTCGAGGTTCTTGTTGAACCCCTCGCGTCCCATCAGCAGGGCCAGCATGACGGCAGGCAGGGCGGCAACGGGGGCGGGGAGCTGGTAGAAGGCGAACTCGACCCCCTGCAGGGTCAGCCAGGTACCGGTACCGATGAAGAGGGCAAGAAAGACCAGAAGGGGCAGCAGGGCTCTGGCACGGGGTTGGGTCTGGATCATGTGTTCCTCGAAACTTGAACAATGACCTCCTGTCGTTGCCTGTGGCGCCTCCAGGGCGGGCACAGGGCGGGCATCCTGCCACCATGGGGGGCCAACAGTAGTGAGTCGGCCCGCCCGGGTCAAGATAGCCGTCCAGATGGATAGGGCTTTTTACTTCGCGATTCTGACTTGTCTTGTTATTCCGTCATTTATTCTGTTTTTGTTGAATTTATCGTTTAAATGTCGGGGTGGTTTGGCGGGCCAGATCGGGCTTTTCAAAGGGGACGCGGGCTGGTAAAACGGTCTCTTTCCATAATAAAGAGATGAGAGGGTGGAGATGGACAATCCGATCCGTGTGGCCGTGATGGGCTGTAATGGTCGTATGGGCAAGGTGCTGCTGGAGGCTATCGCCAACGCCGAGGGCGTGGTGGTGGGAGCGGCGCTGGAACGACCGGGCTCTGCCGTGATCGGTCTGGATGCGGGTGAACTCAACGGCCTGGGGCGCCTTGGCGTCATCATCAGCGACAGTCTGGAGAAGGTGAAGGACGAGTTCGATCTCATCATCGACTTCACCCGCCCCGAGGTGACCCTGGCGAACCTCGCCTTTGCACTGGCTCATGGCAAGCAGATGGTGATCGGCACCACCGGCTTTGACGAGGCGGGCAAGGCGGCTCTGCACGAGGCCGGCAAGCAGATCGGCATCGTCTTCGCCTCCAACTACTCGGTCGGGGTCAACCTTGTGTTCAAGCTGTTGGAGCAGGCGGCCAGGGTGATGGGGGAGTACACCGACATCGAGATCATCGAGGGGCACCACAGACACAAGGTGGATGCTCCGTCCGGCACTGCGCTCTCCATGGGGGAAGTGGTGGCGAAAACCCTGGGCCGGGATCTGAAAGAGTGCGCCGTCTATGGCCGTGAGGGGATCACCGGTGAGCGGGATCGCAACACCATCGGCTTTGCCACCATCCGCGCCGGGGATCTGGTGGGGGAGCACACCGTCATGTTCGCCGACATCGGCGAGCGGGTCGAGATCAGCCACAAGGCTTCCAGCCGTTTGACCTTCGCCAACGGTGCAGTGCGGGCGGGCAAGTGGCTCGGCCAGCAAGGGGCCGGTCTCTATGACATGCAGGATGTGCTCGGTCTGAAATAAACCGTCTTCAGGGGGAGTGCAGACTCCCGTACTGGTTGCCAAACCCCGGTCCGCCGGGGTTTTTTGTCACTTTTTTGTAGAAATAAGCCTTAATCATCACTTTTTGAGTGAACCTCGCTAAATCCTGCCATTCTTACAAGCCTGCCACCCTCTTGCGACAAAAATGTCATCAAGGGGTAACGGCTTTGGGTCTCAATATTCCCCTGCGGGGGGCATTTTGCCCTGATGTGAAATAGACTAAAAATGCAACCAAAGAAAAACGTTTTCTATTCTTGGTGTTCACTTTTCTGGCTTCAAATGGTGTTTTTGCTGTTGTGTTGTTTATTTTTTAATTTTCTATCTTGCTGTTTATTAAGTGGTAAATTTGGATTTTTGTACGTTGCATGGCATCGGGTACCGCTTTGTGGTCTGTGTTTGGCTTTTCTTTTTGAAGAGGGGGTTGCAAAGCGAGTGAGTGCATAGATAATGGGTAATGTTGCTTTTTTATTGAATTTAGATGCATTTCAAACGAGAAAAGACGTTGAAATGAGATCGTTTTTAAGTAGAATGCGCCCAATTTGCCAGAAATCTGCCGGGTTCGAGTCCTGTCAAAGACCGGAACCGAGCCCGCAACACCCAGGTAAATTGCTGAATTTAAAGCTAAATAACTGGAGGTTGTCTTGAATCACACTGCATTGCTAGTGCTGGAAGATGGAACTGTGTTCAAAGGCGTGTCGATAGGCGCCGAGGGATGTTCCGTTGGTGAAGTGGTTTTCAACACGTCGATGACGGGTTATCAGGAAATCCTCACAGATCCCTCCTATTCCCGTCAGATCGTTACCCTCACTTACCCTCATATAGGCAACACCGGCACCAACAGCGAAGATGAAGAGTCCAGTCAGGTCCATGCTCAGGGCCTCATCATCCGGGACCTTCCGATACTGGCCTCCAACTTCCGCAATCAGCAATCCCTCTCCGATTACCTCAAGTCTCACAACATCGTTGGCATCGCCGACATCGACACCCGCAAGCTGACCCGCATCCTGCGTGAAAAAGGCGCCCAGGCCGGTTGCATCCTGGCCGGCAAGCAGCTCGATGAAGCCCATGCCCTCGAACAGGCCCGCGCCTTCCCCGGTTTGAAGGGGATGGACCTGGCCAAGGAAGTGACCGTGAGCGAATCCTACAGCTGGACTGAAGGCAGCTGGCAGCTCGGCAAGGGTCACGTCACCCCGGCGGCCGATGAGCTGAAATACCACGTGGTGGCCTACGACTTCGGCGTGAAGCGCAACATCCTGCGCATGCTGGTGGACCGTGGCTGCCGCCTGACCGTGGTGCCGGCCAAGACCCCGGCCGCCGAGGTACTGGCGATGAACCCGGATGGCATCTTCCTCTCCAACGGCCCCGGCGACCCCGAGCCGTGCGACTACGCCATCGAAGCTATCAAGGCTTTCCTTGATACCAGCACCCCGGTGTTCGGTATCTGCCTGGGCCACCAGTTGCTGGGCCTGGCCTCCGGCGCCAAGACCATCAAGATGAAGTTCGGCCACCACGGTGCCAACCACCCGGTGAAGAGCCTGGACGACAACACCGTGATGATCACCGCCCAGAACCACGGCTTTGCGGTGGACGAGCAGACCCTGCCCGAGTGCCTGCGTGCCACCCACGTCTCCCTGTTCGATGGGTCGCTCCAGGGCATCCATCGCACCGACCGTCCGGCCTTCAGCTTCCAGGGTCACCCCGAAGCGAGCCCGGGCCCGCACGATTGTGCCGGTCTGTTCGACCACTTTATTGAATTGATTAAGCAGTATCGCGCCTAAGAGGATAAAGAGAGCCATGCCAAAACGTAACGACCTACAGAGCATCCTGATCCTCGGCGCCGGCCCCATCGTCATCGGTCAGGCCTGCGAATTCGACTACTCCGGCGCCCAGGCGTGCAAGGCCCTGAAAGAAGAGGGCTACCGCGTCATCCTGGTGAACTCCAACCCGGCCACCATCATGACCGACCCGGAGATGGCCGACGCCACCTACATCGAGCCCATCACCTGGGAAGTGGTGCGCGAGATCATCAAGAAAGAGCGCCCGGACGCCATCTTGCCCACCATGGGTGGTCAGACTGCGCTGAACTGCGCCCTGGCGCTGGAGCAGCATGGCGTGCTCAAGGAGTTCGGTGTCGAGATGATCGGCGCCACCGCCGACGCCATCGACAAGGCCGAAGATCGCTCCCGCTTTGACAAGGCCATGCGCAGCATCGGTCTCGAGTGCCCCCGTGCCGGCATCGCCCACAACATGGAAGAGGCCTGGGGCGTGCAGCAGATGGTAGGCTTCCCCTGCATCATCCGTCCTTCCTTTACCATGGGTGGCTCGGGCGGCGGCATCGCCTACAACACCGAAGAGTTCGTGGAGATCTGCGAGCGCGGTCTGGATCTCTCCCCGACCAAGGAGCTGCTCATCGACGAGTCGCTCATCGGCTGGAAAGAGTACGAGATGGAAGTGGTGCGGGATCGCAACGACAACTGCATCATCGTCTGCGCCATCGAAAACTTCGACCCCATGGGCATCCACACCGGTGACTCCATCACGGTCGCGCCAGCCCAAACGCTGACCGACAAGGAGTACCAGATCATGCGCAACGCTTCCATGGCGGTGCTGCGCGAGATCGGTGTCGAGACCGGCGGCTCCAACGTCCAGTTCGGCATCAACCCCAAAGACGGCCGCATGGTCATCATCGAGATGAACCCGCGGGTATCGCGCTCCTCTGCGCTGGCCTCCAAGGCGACCGGCTTCCCCATCGCCAAGATCGCCGCCAAGCTCGCCATCGGTTACACCCTGGACGAGCTGATGAACGACATCACCGGCGGTCGCACCCCGGCCTCCTTCGAGCCGGCCATCGACTACGTGGTCACCAAGGTACCGCGCTTCAACTTCGAGAAGTTTGCCGGCGCCAACGACCGTCTGACCACCCAGATGAAGTCCGTGGGTGAAGTGATGGCCATCGGCCGCAACTTCCAGGAGTCCCTGCACAAGGCCCTGCGTGGTCTCGAGACCGGCAAGACCGGCTTCGACCCCATGGTTGACCTGAACGCCCCCGACTCCCTGACCCGCATCCGTCACGAGCTGCAGGATGCTGGTGCCGAGCGCATCTTCTACATCGCCGACGCCTTCCGCGCCGGCCTCTCCATGGACGGCGTGTTCAAGCTGACCAAGATTGACCCCTGGTTCTTGGTCCAGATTGAAGAGCTGGTCAAGCTGGAAGAGCAGGTGAAAGAGCGCGGCATGGCCGGTCTCGACGCCGACTTCCTGCGCGCCCTCAAGCGCAAAGGCTTTGCCGACGCCCGTCTGGCCAAGATCCTCGGCGTGGCCGAAGGTGAAGTGCGTAAATTGCGTGCCCGCCACAACATCTTCCCGGTCTACAAGCGGGTCGATACCTGCGCGGCCGAGTTCGCCACCAACACAGCCTACATGTACTCCAGCTACGACGAGGAGTGCGAGGCCAACCCCACCAACCGCGACAAGATCATGGTCATCGGTGGCGGCCCGAACCGTATCGGTCAGGGCATCGAGTTCGATTACTGCTGTGTGCACGCGGCCCTGGCCCTGCGCGAAGACGGTTACGAGACCATCATGGTCAACTGCAACCCGGAAACCGTCTCCACCGACTACGACACCTCGGACCGTCTCTACTTCGAGCCTGTGACCCTGGAAGACGTGCTGGAAATCGTGCGGGTCGAGCAGCCCAAGGGCGTCATCGTCCAGTACGGCGGCCAGACTCCGCTGAAACTGGCGCGGGCATTGGAAGCCAACGGCGTGCCGGTCATCGGGACCAGCCCGGATGCCATCGACCGCGCGGAAGATCGCGAGCGCTTCCAGTCCGCCGTCGAGCGCCTGGGGCTCAAGCAGCCGGAAAACGGCACTGTCACCGCCCTGGAGCAGGCCGTGCAACTGGCCACGCGCATCACCTACCCGCTGGTGGTTCGCCCCTCCTACGTACTGGGTGGCCGCGCCATGGAAATCGTCTATGACGAGCAGGACCTGCGCCGCTACTTCGCCGAGGCAGTGAGCGTCTCCAACGAGTCGCCTGTGCTGCTGGACCGCTTCCTTGACGACGCCACCGAGGTGGACGTGGACGCCATCTGCGACGGCGTTGACGTGGTCATCGGCGGCATCATGGAGCACATCGAACAGGCCGGTATCCACTCCGGTGACTCCGCTTGCTCCCTGCCGCCCTACACCCTGTCCAAGTCCATCCAGGACGAGATGCGCGAGCAGGTGCGCAAGCTGGCGCTGGAACTCGGTGTGGTGGGCTTGATGAACGTGCAGTTCGCGGTGAAAGACAACGAGATCTACCTCATCGAGGTGAACCCCCGTGCCGCCCGTACCGTGCCGTTTGTCTCCAAGGCCACCGGTGCCCCGCTGGCCAAGATCGCCGCCCGCGTCATGGCCGGTCAGAGCCTGAAAGAACAGGGCTTCACCACCGAGATCATCCCGCCCTACTACTCGGTGAAGGAAGTGGTACTGCCGTTCGCCAAGTTCCCGGGTGTGGATCCGCTGCTGGGGCCGGAAATGCGCTCCACCGGTGAAGTCATGGGGGTAGGCAGCAGCTTCGCCGAGGCCTATGCCAAGGCGCAGCTGGGTGCCGGTCACCAGGTTCCGAGCGAAGGTCGCGCCCTCTTGTCCGTTCGCCACGGCGACAAGGAACGGGTGGTCAACCTGGCCGCCAAGCTGCTGGAGCTGGGCTATGACCTCGACGCCACCCACGGCACCGCCGTGACCTTGGGCGAGGCGAGCATCAACCCGCGTCTGGTCAACAAGGTGCACGAGGGTCGTCCGCACATTCTGGATCGCATCAAGAATGGCGAGTACACCTACATCGTCAACACCGCCGAGGGTCGTCAGGCCATCGAGGATTCCAAGCAGCTGCGCCGTGGCGCCCTGCAGCACAAGGTGGCCTACACCACCACGCTGCACGCGGCCTTCGCCACCTGCATGGCCATCAGTGTCGATGCCACCGCCAATGTGAACTCGGTGCAGGAGCTGCATGAGAAGGTGAACAACCGCTAAGAGCACCGGCAGCACACTGCCCGCTCGATGCACGCAAACCCCGCCAGCGATGGCGGGGTTTTTTATTGCCTGCGCCCTGCCACTTCCGGGGGGGCGCCAGCAAGGAAGATGGGTGAGATGGCGAATAATCCATCAGGGGTGGTGATATTCACCCCGTTATTGGGTATTCACTGCATCCATACTGCTTAATTGACATGAAATGGTGCAATCTTCGCAATCTCTCGCCCCCACGACCTCCCTATACTGGATGCTCATACAAACAAGGTCGTCTGCGCCGACACACCGAAAGGTGGCGTGCGAGAGGATCAGCGCCCGCAGCCCGATCCGGCTGCCGTGGCCGGCCCCGGTGACCGACGGGGGCCGCAGGAAAACCGGTCGCGGGGTTACCGCCGCGCGACTCGTCAGGGACGGTGTTACCGCACCAACCCGCTTCCCCTCCTTGCCCCACCCGCCTGTCGGCCCGGTCGTCCGGCGCCTCGCCCATCCGTCAAGGGAATCTGAATATGAGCTTCGATCATCGCAAATACCGCCGTGCCCCCGTGATCAACCTGGCGGATCGCCAGTGGCCCAACCGGGTACTGGAGCGGGCACCGCTCTGGTGCGCCGTGGACCTGCGCGATGGCAATCAGGCGCTGGTCGAGCCCATGACGGTGGCCCAGAAGCTGCAAATGTGGGCGCTGATGACCCACATCGGCTTCAAGCACATCGAGGTGGGCTTCCCGGCGGCCTCCCAGCCCGACTTCGATTTTGTGCGCGAACTCATCGAGCGCAACCTCATCCCCGATGACGTCACCATCCAGGTGCTGGTGCAGGCGCGCGAAGATCTGATCGCCCGCACTTTCGAGGCCCTCAAGGGGGCGAAGCGGGCCATCGTCCACGTCTACAACTCGGTCAACCCGACCCAGCGCAACTATGTGTTCAACTCAGGCAAGGACGGGGTCAAGGCCATCGCCGTGCAGGGGGCGCGCTGGGTGCGGGAGTATGCGGCCCGCAATCCGTGCACCGAGTGGAGTTTCCAGTATTCCCCGGAGAGTTTCAGCAGTACCGAGGTGGAGTTCGCCGTCGAGGTGTGTGACGCCGTCATCGACGAGTGGCGCGCCGCTGCCCGCCCGATGATCCTGAACCTCCCCGCCACGGTGGAGGTGAGCACCCCCAACGTGTTTGCGGATCAGGTGGAGTGGTTCTGCCGACACCTCAAGGCGCGACCCGAGGTGAGCATCTCCATCCACACCCACAACGACAGAGGCTGCGGGGTGGCCGCCGCCGAGCTGGCGGTGCTGGCGGGGGCGGATCGCATCGAGGGCACCCTGCTCGGCAACGGGGAGCGCACCGGCAACATGGACATCGTCACCATGGCCATGAACCTCTACAGCCAGGGGATTGACCCCGAGCTGGACCTGTCCGACATGGATGCCATCGTCGCCACCGTGGGGGCCTGCACCCAGATTGCCCTGCACCCTCGCCACCCCTATGCCGGCGAGCTGGTCTACACGGCGTTTTCCGGCAGCCACCAGGACGCCATCCGCAAGTCTCTCGCGGCAGAAAAACCGGATCACTACTGGGATGTGGCTTACCTGCCCATCGATCCTGCCGATCTCGGTCGCAGCTACGAGGCGGTGATCCGCATCAACAGCCAGTCCGGCAAGGGAGGGGTGACCTATCTGCTGGAGCGTGACCTCGGTCTGCAACTGCCGCGCTGGCTGCAAATCGACTTCAGCCGCCGGGTGCAGGCCGAGGCTGAGGCGAGCAGCAGCGAAATCAGCCCGGAGCAGATCCGCACCCTGTTCGAGCAGCACTATCTTGAGCCGGCCCACGGCTATCGCATCGGGCGCTTCCAGCTCGGTCATGACAGTCAGGAGAGGCTGCGCCTGGAGTTGCAGACCCCCCACGGCACCCTGCAATTGTGCGGTGAAGGGGAGGGTGCCATCACGGCCCTGGTCAACGGCTGGCAGCGTCAGACCGGCATGCACATCGATGTGCTGGATTACTCCGAGCATGCGCTCACCGCCGGCACCGAATCCCGCGCCGCCGCCTATGTGCTGCTGAGCGTCGAGGGCACCCGGATGTGTGGCGTCGCCGTCGGTCGCGATGTGGTCAACGCCTCCCTGCAGGCGGTGATCAACGGCGCCGCCCAGCATCAGGCCCTGCGCCAGAGCGCCTGAGGCTGCACTGCCCGCTTGCCGTGAGGGCGAGCAGGGAAGGGCCGCCCGCCCGGATTCACGGCAGATCGCGCCGTCCCTGTTGCAACAATCCCCTGACCCATATGGTGAGGGGATTGTTTTTTATGGAAAAATCGGCCCACAATATCAGTGATTTGCCACCAGGAATGCCGTCGGGGTTCGCTGGCGATGGCAGCCAACGGCTGCCATTCGGGATAGAAGACATGCGCGCTTGGAGCCCAAAACATGATGAAGACTCCCCTCAGGTTATCCGTTCACCCCGCCCGGTTCTTCTCGCTTCCTCCCTGCCGTCGTCTCGCGCTGGTGAGCCTGCCCTGTCTGCTGCTGCTGACGGGGATCCTGGCCGGGGCCAGTTTTGATCCCCTGGCGGAGCACAACCTCTATACCGTCGGGGCTCTGGCCGAAGCGCTCAACGTGCTGACCCTGCTGTTCATGTTCTGGGTGGTGCAGTGTGCCCAGATCACCTTGAAAACCTATCTCTCCCTCACCGGCGGGCTGACCCTCTGGCTCGTCTCCGGCGTCATCGATCTGATGGATGAGGCCTATTTCCAGCCCTGGTGGCTCTCCACGGTGGAAGACAGCCTGCGCACGATCGGCATGCTGGCCTCGGCCTGGGGTGTGCTGCTGATGGTGCAGCAGATGTATGGCACCCAGATGCGGCTCTCCTCTCTCGCCATGTCAGACGAGCTGACCGGGCTCTCCAATCGCCGGGCGTTTCGCGCCGTGCTGGAGGCGCACGGAGAGGAGGGGACGCCGCTCCTGCTGCTGGATCTCGATCACTTCAAGCTGATCAACGATCGCTATGGCCACGCCATCGGCGACAACGTACTGCGTGAATTCAGCACCCTGCTGCGCCAGCTCTGCCCATTGGATGGGGTGGTGGCACGCCTTGGGGGAGAGGAGTTTGCCATCTGGCTGCCCGGCATGACGGGCGACAAAGCCCGTGCGCTGGCGGAGCAGATAAGGTGCGCGACCGAAGAGCTGGTCTCAGGTGACGGGGTAAGATTCACCGTGAGCCTTGCCCTGGGCATCAGCCAGAGCGGGGAGGGAGTGGATGCCCTGCTCCAGCGCACTGATCTCGCCCTCTATCAGGCCAAGCACCTGGGACGCAACCGGGTGGAGCTGGCGTGATGGCGCCAGGGAATGCCGCAGCCAGCGGGCCAGCAGGTTCATCCGCCTTCATCTTGTCAGACTTGTTCCCTACAATGTCCGCCTCCATGCATTCGAGCCCTCTCATTCACGATGAGGGGCAGGTCCCGCTCTTCAGGAAGCCTTCATGATCCCCTCTCACTCTTTGTTTCATGCCCATTGGCGCTGGTTGTCACTGCTTACCCTTGCCCTGCTGTCGGGTTGTGCCAGCGAGCCTCCCGCCCCGACCAGCCCGGCGACGCCGGCGGGGCGCCCCATTCCCAAGGCGATGCAGCCGCAAAAACCGGCCGACATGAAGAGCCGCATCGTGCGCTTCCTGCCGCGCAACGTGGTGGACAAGCCGGGCTGGGCCAATGACGTGGTGACGGCGCTCACCACCCAGGGGCTGACGGTGAGCGATCACAACGTCTGCAGCGTGCTGGCGGTGGCGGAGCAGGAGGCGACCTATCAGGCGGACCCCGTGGTGCCCAACCTCAACAAGATTGCCTGGAAGGAGATCAATGCCCGGGCTGGCAAGCTGCTCATCCCCGAGTTCATGGTGCGCACGGCCCTCTCCATCCAATCCCCCACTGGCAAGAGCTATGCCGAGCGCATCGACAAGCTTCGCACCGAACGGGAGATGAGCGAGATCTTCGAAGACATGATAGGCAGCGTCCCCATGGGCAAGCAGCTCTTTGGCAACCTCAACCCGGTGCGCACCGGCGGCCCCATGCAGGTGAGCGTCGCCTTTGCCGAAGCCAACGCCCGTGGCTACCCCTATCCCGTGAAGGAGTCCATTCGCCACGAGGTGTTCACTCGTCGGGGCGGCATCTGGTTTGGCACCAAACACATCTTCGGCTATCCCGCCGACTACCCGGATACCCTCTATCGCTTCGCCGACTTCAATGCGGGCTGGTACGCGAGCCGCAATGCGGCCTTCCAGGCGGCGGTAAGCCGGGTGAGTGGCAAGTCCCTGGCCCTGGACGGGGATCTCATCCGCTACGACTCGGATTTGCCCGGCAAGACCGAGCTCGCAGTGCACAGCATCGCCAGCCGCGTCAACATGAGCAAGCAGGCCATTCACCAGAGCCTGAAGCTCGGGGAGACCAGCGACTTTGCCAAAAGCGATCTCTACCACAGGGTCTTCGCCCTGGCCGACAAACAGGCCGGGACACGGCAACCCCGCGCCATCTTGCCCGGTATCCAGCTAAAGAGCCCCAAGATCACCCGCAACCTCACCACCGCCTGGTTTGCCAAGCGGGTGGATGAGCGCGAGCAGCGCTGCGTGCAGAAGATGGCAACGATCCGCTGATTTGCTGAAATAACAAAGGCGGCCAATTGGCCGCCTTTGTTTTATGCCTCCGTCGTTCAGCCTTCCCATCTACTTCATCAGCGCTCTGGTCCCCCTGCATGTGGGGAATTCATGGCATCCCCAGAACGGTTTTCCCTTGTTGTCACCTCGACCGGCAGTGCGCAGCACCATGGGGTTGCCACATCTGGGGCACATGGGGCTCTGGAGGTTTGCCGGATAAATGGCCGTTGGCGGTGCAGGGTGGTGAGCGCTCGGCACGCTGGCTGGCGCAGGCTTGGTGGGGGCTTCCCCGTGGCGGGCCTTGAGCTGTGCCACATGCTGTCTGTGAGTCTGCCAGTTGGCGGCAAGTCGCCCTTGTTGAATGGTGTCGACAACGTGAGCGACCTCGTTCTCGGCCAATACCGGCGTGGTTATACCCTTGACGTAGCGAATGAGCCCGCGGTTCATCACGTTCTGCGGCATAGGGGTCTTGAAGGTGCAGTCACCGATAAAGAAGATGACGGAGTGAAGCTGGTTGTCTGAGAGCCCCAGCAGGGATTTGAGGGTCATCATGTGCAGGTGGTTCTGATGCAGCGGATTTTGAAAGTGGTGCTTGCGGCGATAGATCTGCTGGGTCCAGCTTTTCTGGGTCGGGTTGCCGAATATCCAGCCCTTCATGTTCTTGGTCTCAATCACGAATACCCCGAAGCGGGAGACGATCACGTGATCGATCTGGGTGCTGCCCTGGGGGGTGGGCAGGGTCACGTCCTTGAGCAGGCGATATTCCCGCTTGTCGAGAAAGAGCCGAATACAGAGATTGATAAACCACTCCCCGACCATCCCTTTGAACCAGGCCGTTTTGAGCAGGGTGGCAATCAACAGCAGTGGCAGGAAAAACCAGAGCTGAGTCAGCAGCGGCGCTATGGCAGCAGTGATATCCATGTGATTTAGCCTTCACAGATCCCGGTCAGGGATGGGTCTCGATGGGGATGATGCTGCGACACTTGGGGTATTCGGGGCAGCCCCAGAAGCTGTTGCCCTTGGTATCTCCCCGTTTGCTGGTCCTCAGTACCATGGTTGTGCCGCATTTTGGACAAACCGGTGCTGTACCTGCATGGGCGGCCACGTTGTCCTGCGGGTCACTGTCGCTTGCGACGCGCTCCAACGTGATGCGCACCTCCTCGCTCACCCGAATAATGCGCTGGGCTTCATCGTAGGCATCGCGGTACAGCTCACTGTCATCCGCCCGCCGGATCAACACCCCCATCTCGTTGTTGTTCACCTGGCTGAATTCGTAGAGGTTCAGGCTGGTGACAATGCACATCTCCTCATTGAGGTAGCACTTGGCATGGAGATTTTTGCAAAAGCTGGTGCGGATATAGGTGAGCTCCTTGAGCCAGCTGATCTCTTCCGGTTGGAGTTCGCTCTTGCCATAGACGATCCGCACATCGATCTTGAGCCGGTTCTTGTCGGTCAGCAGCTCCTTGATCCTGTCATTGAGTTTGAGAAAGGGGCTGATCAGGATTAACCGCTCCTTGGCATCCTTTATCAGCTCTTCGAGGAAATAGTTGGTTGCGCTGGTATTCAGAAATTTGGCCATAACAAGCTCCCTGTCCCTGGAAATGTCATGTGTTCTCTGCTCAACAGTAGGTAGTCAGCCTGACCACAATCCCCGGCGTGGTTCTGCTTCACGTCTTCACCCACCGTCCGTATCCCCATGCTAGGAGATACAGGTGGGACCTCATAGCGGTAATGGAGTCAAATGTGCGTTCAGTCAGAGATTTGGTGATGGGGACGGTTCATGTCGCCTTGCTGCGCTAGAAACTCATCGCCAGTCCGATGGAGTAGCCGCTGGTACTGTTGCTGAACATATAGCGGGCCACCAGCCGGGTGCGGGTGATGAAGATGTCGTACTTGCTGCTGTCGAGTTCGAGGCCAAGTCCCAGGGAGTTGAGGCTGTTGAAACCGAGCAGCCCCCGTTGCTGCCCCAGGTATTCGGTTCTGGCCCCTTCCAGCACGTAGCGAAGGGGCCTGTCCAGCAGGGTCCAGTGCCACAGGGGGGCGCGGCGGCGCAGGTAAAGCCCGAGGTTTTCCGCATCGGCCTGACCGCTGACGCTCTCGGCGGTGCCGGTGAAGCTTTGCAGATGCTGGTAGGAGTAGCGCAGCTCGGCATCGATGTCCTGGGCGGCGGAGAAGAGTTCATAGTCCAGCATCAATGAGCCGCCGAGGCCATAGACATTGAGGGTGCCGCCGTCGAGGAAGTCCAGATTCTGGCCGCTCCTGTGCTCGAGCAGGGCGGCCCCGATGCGAAGGTCGCTGGCCACCGTGCCCAGGGTGACATTGGCGATGGGCCGCAGCACCAGATTGCCACCAAAGCGATCCCGGTGGACGCCGATATCCCAGCCGATGCCGCCGGTGGCGCTCAGGCTGTTCCATTTGGTGGGTATGGTGCGGGTCTCGTTGCCATCGGTGAACACAAACTGGGGATCGTAGCGGCTGTAACCCAGGGTGCCCTCCAGATAGAGGGGAACATCCTCGCTCAGGGTGGCGCCACCCCCGAGCTGGGTGATGGTGAGGGCGGAGGTGTCGTTGGTGCCGCTGCCGATATCCAGGTTGCTGGCGGTGATATCCGGCACCACGGCGTAGCTCATCAGGGAGACGACGGCGTTGGCGCGCTGTTGCACCAGGCTCTCGTCGCTGGCACGGGCCTTTGTCACAAGACCGGCAGAGACGCCGGCAAGCACCGCCAGCAAGGAAAGTGTGTGAGAAGAGAGCTGTCTTGCCATACCTGGCTCCATGAGTACCCCGTCCATCGGGGCATGTTCACACTGTAACGGGTTTCATCTGGCTTGGCAGCTTGGCAAGGGCCGACCCGTCCTGTTTTGGGGGGGCGCATTGGCCTGATGGGCCAAGCTGCCCTCGCTTTGGCGGGGGCAGGGGGCCGCGAGAAGGGTGAACCGCTGGGCAGAAATCACAGACATTAATTTATTGTTCAGTTCCCCGGGTGTATAAGAGGCCTCCCATACGAACATTGGGGTGGTAGCAGGGATGGATTACCAGACGGGGCCTTCGGGTCATCATGACGAATGCGCATTACGTTGATGGGAGTCACACCAGATGCAGGACATGCTGCTTGCCATATGGCATCAGGATTTTGATCAGCTTATACAAATGCAGGCAATCGGTCTGCTCGTCACCTGTCTGGTGGTGATCCTCTTCCTTGAATCGAGCTTCGTCTTTCTGCCCCTGCCCGGTGACAGCCTGGTGCTGCTGGCGGGCGGTCTGGTGGGCATGGGGGTGCTGGGACCCGAGGTGACCTTGCTCTATCTGCCACTCGCGGCCGGGATAGGGAGCGTGCTCGCCTACTGGCAGGGGCAGGCACTGCATGGCACCCGTTTCATGGGCCATGTGGAGCGAATGATCCCGGAAGGGAGCCTGCCCAGGGCCTCCCGACTGCTGGATCGTTACGGCTTCTGGGCCATGTTCGTCTCCCGTTTCATCCCCTTCGTGAGAGTGTTGACCCCCATGTTGATGGGAGTCTCCCGCCTGCACCTGCTGCGGGTGGCCGTGGCGAGTTTTGCCAGCGCCTTCCTCTGGTCCCTGGTGCTGAGCATGGCCGGCAAGATGGTGATGGCGACCCCGGTCTTTGCCCATCATCAGGAGCTGCTGACCAAGTGCCTGCTTGTCACCTCTTTCGGGTTGTTCGTCATCGCGGTGGCGGCCATCGGCATGCGGCTGCTCAAGCGTCCGAGCAAGCGGGTGCGCTGATCTCACTGCCCGGGCTGCGCCTGCTGCCGCGTCTGGAGAGCGCAGCCCCCGGAAAAATACAGGCCATTTGAGGCGGCATTCCTGTCGCCTATCTGTTACACTTCGCGCCCGCCATTTTCCGGCTCATCTTCTGATCTGATGTCAGACCCAGCCGTCCTTGGCTCCACGCCTCGCCGATGCCAGGCCACACGCCGGCCCAGGCCATCCACGCCAACTACAGCTCCGCTGGAACACAGGAACCCAACATGAGATTTGAATCGTTCGATTTTGCCCCCGAGATTTTGCGCGCCATCTCAGATTGCGGTTATCAGGAGATGACCCCTGTGCAGAGCCAGGCCATCCCGGCCATTCGCCGTGGTCGCGATGTGCTGGCCAGTGCCCAGACCGGTACCGGCAAGACCGCCGCCTTTGCGTTGCCCATCCTGCAACGTCTGGTAGACAACCCGGCGCCGGTGCAGCCTTCCAATGCCCGCGTGCTGATCCTGACCCCGACCCGCGAGCTGGCAGCCCAGGTGGCGAGCAATATCAACGATTTTGCCAAGTATCTTGATATCACTACCCTCACCATCGTGGGTGGCGGCAAACAGGATGTGCAGGCCAAGAAGCTCAAAGCGGGCGCACACATCATAGTGGCCACCCCTGGCCGTCTGCTCGAGCACCTCACCGCCTGCAACCTGAGCCTCTCCGGGGTCGAGACCCTGGTGCTGGACGAGGCGGATCGCATCCTCGACATGGGCTTTAGCGCCGATGTGCAGCAGATCCTGCAGGCGGTCAACAAGACCCGCCAGAACCTGCTCTTCTCCGCCACCTTCTCCGAGGCGGTGAAAAAGCTGGCCAACCTCATGCTGGACAAACCCCAGGTGGTGGCCGTCGACAAGCAGAACTCCACCGCCGACACCGTGAGCCACACCGTTTATCCGGTGGAGCAGAAGCGCAAACGCGAGCTGCTCTCCGAGCTTATCGGCAAGCAGAACTGGCAGCAGGTGCTGGTGTTTGCCAGCACCCGCGAGAGCTGCGATGAACTGGTGGAGGAGCTCAACCTCGACGGCATCAAGTCTGCCGTGGTGCACGGTGACAAGGCCCAGGGGAGCCGTCGCCGCGCCTTGCGTGAATTCACCGAAGGCAAGCTGCGGGTGCTGGTGGCCACTGAGGTGGCCGCCCGCGGCCTGGACATTCCGAGCCTGGAATACGTGGTCAACTATGATCTGCCGTTCCTCGCGGAAGATTACGTGCACCGTATCGGCCGAACCGGTCGCGCTGGCAAGAGCGGCATGGCCATCTCCTTCGTCAGTCGCGAGGAGGAGCGCACCCTGCTGGAGATCGAGGCCCTCATCGGCCAGAAGATCCGCCGCATCATGGTGCCGGGTTACGAGGTGAGCAGCCGTGACGACCTCATCAAGCAGTTGCAGGAGCGCCGCCGCTTCGGCAAGCGCCCGCAGCGTGAAGACAATGCCGCCGCCCAGGCCATGGCCGAGGCGAAACTGCAAGGCCAGCGCCTCAAGCGTCTGGCGGCGGCCAAGAAGCCCCGTCAGCCGAAATAAGGCAACGTCGCACCCTCCCGGTCGGGGAGGGGCGTTTACTCTCCAAAGGCGCCACTGGCGCCTTTGTGCTGTCGATGACGCGGCCCCTTGGCCGCCCCGTTTCAGAGGATCCGAGATGACCCTTCCTGCTTACAATCAGGCCCTGCTCGAGATGGCCCGCCAGAGCCTGGCGGAGCTGGAGCGCACCGCCGCCCAGAAGACGGGCAAACGCACCCCCGCCCAGGAGAGCCACTTTCTCTGTACCTGGATGGCGGATTCTCTCAAGGAGAAACGCTTCTCCCGGCTGGTGATGGAGGATCTCAAGACCTGGGTGCAACTGGGGCGGACGCTGGGGGCGGGGGCCGATCTCAAGGGGCTGCTTGAGCGGGTGCAGCGCCAGTATGAGCGCGCCATGCATGAGCCGGTACAGCTGGGGACGCGCCTGGCCGATCTGCTTTTGGCGCTGGAGGGGGCGGGCTGGCTGGTGTTCACCGACAGCGAACTGAACACCCGGCAGCGGCTGCTGAGCCAGGGGCAATCCAGCCTGATCATCTCTGCCAGCGAGTATCAGGGCCATATCGAGGGAGGTGAGCTGGTCAAGCCCCTCACCCTCTATGTGCGCGGGGACGAGCAGGTACTGGCCGAGGCGGCATTTGCCCGGGGCCTGCTGCTGAGCCAGGGCAACAAGAAAACCACCCTGGTCAAGCACCACAAGGCCTATCGGCTGATGCCGGGCAACGCGCAGCCTGCCCTGGCGCTGCTGTCCTCCTGATCCCGCCTTCTCATCCCGTCACCCGGCCCTGCGCCGGGTTTTTTTATGGCAAATGCACCCCACGGGGTTGCCTGCACGCCCAGGGCCGGGCGGGCAATCTTTGTCGCAGCCAAGGGGCTCCCCCTCTGATGGGGGGCGTCCCCCATATGGAGGGATGGTGGGGTGGTGCTTCTGCTCTAGGGTGGATGGGCCCCAAAGAGGGCCTTAAAGGAAGCAGACCGCCTGACAAGGCGACACTCAATGAATGAGGAAACATGATGAAAGCGACTCCAATTGCCCTGTTGCTGGCCGGCGTGCTGGCGTCCCCGCTCTGCGCCGCCGGACTCGATGCCCGGCTCACCCTGGTGGAGGGCAGCACAGACGATGTGCGCGTCAACCTGACCCTGACCAACACCGGGGAGAAGCCGGTTCGTCTGCTCAAATGGCAACTGCCGGGCAGCGAGGATGCTCCCCTGTTCCAGGTAGAGCGTGACGGCCAGCCGGTGGATTACGAAGGGGCCCTGATCAAGCGGGCCGCCCCGAGTGACAAGGACTACCAGCTGCTCAAGGCGGGCCAGAGCCTGACAGTGCAGGCGGAGGTCTCCGGTCTCTACGACATGAACGCCCAGGGCCAGTACAGCATCCGTTACCTGCTGCCGACCGTGGCGCAGGAGGGGAAAGCGGCCAAGGCCAAACAGGCCCAGGCGAGCGAGTCCAATGCCGTGACCCTCTGGGTGGACGGGGTGAGCGACGATCGGGTACTGGCCAAGGCTGAGGTGGCCGAGCCCCAGGCGGTGAGCGCCTCGGTCAGCTTCAGCGGCCGTTGCACCAACACCCAGAAGAGCGACATCCTGGCGGCGCTCGATGCCGCGAGTGGCATCGCCAACAACTCCAGCAGCTACCTCGCGGTGGACAAGCCGAATGGGCAGCGCTACCGCAGCTGGTTTGGCGCCTATGACGCCACCCGCTGGAACCAGGCCGAGACCAACTTCAGCAAGATCAAGGATGCCATCGACAACAAGCCGCTCACCTTCGACTGCGGTTGCAAGCAGAGCTACTTTGCCTATGTCTATCCGGACCAGCCCTACAAGGTCTATCTGTGCAAGAGCTTCTGGACTGCGCCGGTCACCGGGACCGATTCCCGCGCCGGCACCATTGTCCACGAGCTGAGCCACTTCAACGTGGTGGCGGGCACCGACGATCTGGGATACGGTCAGGCCAATGCGCGCAATCTGGCGAGCACGGATCCCCAGAAGGCCCTGAACAATGCCGACAACCACGAATATTTCGCCGAGAATACTCCGAGCGAAAATTGAGTTGCAAACAGGGGCCGGATGGCCCCTTTTTTGACGGAGGCACCATGATGACACTCTTGCTCACCACCCTGGCACTGGCGCCCTTGCAGTGCGAGCTGTCGGTCAGCGCAGAGAGCGGGGTGAACGAACCCCTGCCCCTGGTGATGACCCTGACCAACCGGGGGGAGACGCCCCTCGAGGTATTGACCTGGTTCACCCCCTTCGAGGGGTGGTTTGCCGATGCCATCGACCTGACCCGCGATGGGCAGCCGCTGGACTATCGAGGGCCGCTTGCCAAGCGAGGTACCCCCGGGGACGGCGACTTCCTGCACCTGGGGGCAGGGGAGCAGAGCCAGGCCGATGCGGATCTGGCGCAGGCCTACGATCTGTCCCAACCGGGCCGCTACCGGCTCAGCTATCGTGCCCAGCCCCTGACGCTGACCAAGGGCGTGGCGCCCAGCTGCCCCGCCGTCGACTTTACCCGGGTGGCCCCCTAGGCGATCTGCGGCTTGCCCTTGGTATCCAGCAGCCCGACGGCGCGGGGGGCCACCGCCAGACCGCGTGACGATTGGCTTTCCCGCCAGCAGCAGTGCACCAGCGTGATCACATGGTCATCCAGGGTATCGTCTTTATCCGGATGATACAGGGGATGGGCCACCGAGTGGGTCGATAGCAAAATGATGAACATGAGGGGCGGTCCAGCCATGCCATGCACCGGGCCGACTCGTTTACACCGTCAAGGAGGGGACATGGCACTGGAACAACTGAAACGGGAGCTGGAGCGCTTTGGCGAGCAGAATGACGGAGCGCAACACTCTCGTGGCAGCAAGATGCTCAACATTACCCGCGATACCGGCGAACTGCTGGCGATGCTGGTGCAGACGAGGGGGGCGCAGGCTGTGCTGGAGATCGGCACCTCCAACGGTTACTCCACCCTCTGGCTGGCCGAGGCAGTGAAACGGCTGGGGGGCCGGGTCACCACCATCGAGCTGGACGAGGGCAAACGGACCATGGCGGCGACCAACTTTGAGCGGGCCGGGCTCACTCCCTGGATTGAGCAGTTGGCGGGGGAGGCCGGCAGCCTGTTGCCCTGCCTGCCGACGGCGGGCTATCAGCTCATTTTTCTGGACTCCGATCGCCGCCACTACCAGGCCTGGTGGCCCGAGATCCAGCGCCTGCTTGCCCCTCGTGGCCTGCTGGTGGTGGACAATGCCATCTCCCATGAAGACGAGATGAGGGAGTGGATGGCACAGGTGCGGCGTGACCCCGATTTCCTGACTTCCCTGGTGCCGGTGGGCAAGGGGGAGTGGCTGGTGGTGCGGTTGTAGGGGAAAGGCATGGAAAACAAGACCATGGAACCAAAAGCAGTTGTGGAGGCCTACTGGCAGGCCATGCAAAGCAACGATTTCGTCAAGACCCCCAGGTGGCTGAGCGATGACTTTCTCTGTGACTGGCCAACGTCGGGGGGGCGGCGCGAGGGGCGGGTCAACTTCGTCGAGGTCCATCGGCGCTACCCGGCGGCCGAGCCCTGGAATATCGACATCGTCCGCCTGCCGGAGCAGGGCGGGAGGTGGTGACCGAAGGGGTGATCACCGACGGTGACGTCAAGGTGCGCGCCATCGCGCCTTTGCCCTCCACGTGGTGCGTGGCAATCCCATTTGCCATCAGACTGAATTTTGGCCCGATTGATACGTTATGTCGTGATTGGGCCACTGCCATCCCGCGGGAGCTGCAACCCGCCTGATATGGTTTCCGCTGACGGAGCGCCGCCAGCGGGGCAATTCCTCGGCTAGCCCGGCCATTATTTATTCGTTATCCATTATTTCGCTAAATATCCCCGTATTTCATGGTTGGGTCATGCCATGAGCCACGTTATGTTTCATCCATACCGCCAGCAAGCACTATGAAGGTTATCTCTGCCGATAATTAATTTAAATTAAACATGATAACCGGCTGGTTTTATTTTGTGGTGGTTGGCAAGCGCTCTGGATGTTCATAAATATAACGAGGTGAATAATGAAAAAACGGCACTCCCTGTTTTTAATGGCGGCACTTCCGCTGGCACTGATGACATCGGTACAGGCACAGTCAAGCCTGGCCGAGATCCAGCGGGCTGGAGTGATCAAGATCGGCACCGAAGGGACCTATCCTCCCTTCACCTACCACGACAAGAGCGGCAAGCTGGTGGGCTTTGACGTGGAGATAGGCGAGCTGATTGC
Source organism: Aeromonas sp. QDB17 (assembly GCF_027705305.1). NCBI lineage: Bacteria > Pseudomonadati > Pseudomonadota > Gammaproteobacteria > Aeromonadales > Aeromonadaceae > Aeromonas > Aeromonas sp. QDB17. The sequence continues at coordinate 159,577 of NZ_JAPDBP010000001.1, read as the reverse complement.
AAGCGGTCTGGGCGTGAAGCCGCAGTTCGTCGAGGGTAAGTGGGACGGGCTCATCGCCGGGGTGGACGCCAAGCGCTACGACCTGGTGCTCAACGAAGTGGCCATCACCCCTGAACGGCTGAAAAAATATGATTTTTCAGACCCCTACATCATCTCCAAGGCGGTGATCGTGGTGCACAGCGACAACCAAAGCATCAAGAGTTTTGCCGATCTGAAGGGCAAGAAATCCTCCCAGTCCCTGACCAGCAACTTCGCCCAGCTGGCGAAATCATCGGGCGCCGAGGTGGTAGCCACCGAGGGATTCAACCAGTCACTCGAACTGGTGCTGGCCGGGCGGGTGGATGCCACCATCAACGACAGCCTCTCTTTCCTCGACTTCAAGAAACAGAAGCCAGACGCCAAATTGAAGGTGGCGGCCAGCGAGGCCAAGGGGGATCAATCTGCCGCCCTGCTCGCCAAGGGGCAACCCGAGTTGCTGGCTGCCATCAATCAGGCGCTGCGCAATGCCAAGCAGGATGGCGCATATCAGAAAATATCGCAGAAATATTTCGGCACCGACGTCTCGCAATAATATCGTGGCAACATAATAACAACTGAGGATATTAACGTGCCGGCCTGGTTGCAGTTAATGATCGACTCTTTTTGGCCCCTGCTCAGTGCGGGGCTTATTTTTACCGTGCCACTCACTCTGATTACCTTCGTGCTGGGAATCGTGCTCGGCTTGTCGGTGGCGCTGGCCAGATTATATGGTCCGGCCCCGCTGGTGATGCTGGTCCGCTTCTATGTCTGGCTTATTCGGGGCACGCCCCTGCTGGTGCAGCTGTTTCTGATCTTTTACGGTCTGCCGAGCGCCGGCATCGTGCTGGACGCCTTCACCGCCGCCGTCATCGGTTTCACCCTCAACATCGGTGCCTACAGCTCGGAGATCATTCGTGCCACCCTGGCGGCCATCCCCAAGGGGCAGTGGGAGGCGGCCTACTCCATCGGCATGAACTGGCCCCAGGTCATGTGGCGGGTGATCCTGCCGCAGGCGGCGCGCATCGCGGTGCCACCGCTCTCCAACACCTTCATCTCCCTGGTCAAAGACACGTCGCTGGCGGCGGCGGTGACCGTGCCCGAGCTGTTTCAGGCGGCCCAGCGGCTCGCCTCCGTCACCTATGAGCCGCTCATCCTCTATATCGAGACGGCCCTCATCTACCTGATGTTCAGCTCGGTGCTCTCCACCCTGCAAGACAGGCTGGAGCAGCGACTGGCTCACAAAGAGACCCGGGAGGTCGCCCTATGATCCGCTTGAGTGGCATCGAGAAACAGTTTGCGGGGCAGCGCGTGTTGAAAGGGGTGGGGCTGGCGATGGCCGCGGGCAGCGTCACCGCCCTGATCGGTCCCTCCGGCAGCGGCAAGAGTACACTGCTGCGCTGCGTGAACCTGCTGGAGCGACCCGATGCAGGCCAGCTGGTGCTGGGGGGCAGCGAGCTCGACTTTACCCGGCATCTGTCACGGCAAAGCGTGCTGGCCCTGCGCCAGCAGACCGGCATGGTGTTCCAGAATTTCCAGCTGTTCCCGCACATGACGGTGCTGGAGAACGTGATGGAAGGGTTGGTGACCGTGTTGAAGTGGCCCAGGGAGAGGGCAGTGGCGCGCGCCCTGCAACTGCTCGACAAGGTGGGGCTCAGGCACAAGGCCGAGGCGGTGCCTGCCACCCTCTCCGGCGGTCAGCAGCAGCGGGTCGCCATTGCCCGGGCGCTGGCGCCATCCCCCAAGGTGCTGCTCTGTGACGAGCCTACCTCGGCGCTGGATCCCGAGCTTGCCCAGGAGGTGGTGACCGTGCTGCGCCAGCTGGCCAGTGAGGGGACCACCATGCTGATCGCCACCCATGACTTGCGCCTTGCAGCCCAGATTGCGCAGCAGGTGATCTTCCTGGAGGCCGGGGAGGTGGTGGAGGCGGGCAGTGCGCGCGAGATGTTCACCACCCCCAAGCGGGCACGTACCTTCGAATACATCTCCACCCTCACCGAACGGCTGCCGGAGAGCTGGAGTATCTAGCCGGTTCTGGCGGATTGAGAGCGAGATAAAAAAAACAGCCCCGCACGAGCGGGGCTGTTTGCATGACAGCGTGGTTGCGACAGCAGATCACACGGCCAGGTAGTCCATGATCCCTTCGGCCGCCTTGCGACCCTCGTAAACGGCGGTCACCACCAGATCCGAGCCGCGCACCGCGTCACCACCGGCGAACACCTTGGGGTTGCTGGTCTGGAAGGCGTACTCGGCCTTCTCGGGCGCCTTGATGCGATCCCGGCCGTCGAGCTCGACGCCGTGCTCTGCCATCCAGGGCTGGGGGTTGGGCTGGAAGCCGAACGCCATCACCACCGCATCGGCGGGCAGCACCTGCTCGGAGCCTTCAATGACCACAGGATTGCGGCGGCCATTGGCATCGGGGGCGCCGAGCTCGGTGCTCACCACCTTGATGCCGCAGGTGCGGCCGTGGGCGTCCAGCTCCACGCCGATGGGCTGGAGGTTGAACATAAATTCCACCCCTTCCTCCTGGGCGTTTTTCACCTCCCGCTTGGAGCCCGGCATGTTCTCGGCATCCCGGCGGTAGGCGCAGATCACCCGATCGGCCCCCTGGCGGATGGCGGTGCGCACGCAGTCCATGGCGGTATCGCCGCCCCCCAGCACCACTACCTGCTTGCCGGCGAAGTCGATGTAATCGGCTTGCGCCTTCTCAAAGCCCAGCAAGCGATTGGCGTTGGAGATGAGGTAGGGCAGGGCGTCGTAGACCCCCGGCGCCTCTTCGTTGGCAAAGCCGCCCTTCATGTACTTGTAGGTGCCGACCCCGAGGAAGACCGCATCGAACTCGCCGAGCAGGTCGGCGAAGGTGACGTCACGGCCCACTTCGGTCTCGAGGCGAAACTCCACCCCCATCCCCTCGAAGATCTCGCGGCGGCGTTGCATCACCTCTTTCTCCAGCTTGAAGGAGGGGATACCGAAGGTGAGCAGGCCGCCGATCTCCGGGTACTTGTCGAACACCACAGGGGTGACGCCATTGCGTGCCAGCACGTCGGCACAGGCAAGGCCCGCGGGGCCCGCGCCAATGACGGCGACCCGCTTGCCGGTCTTGACCACCTTGGAGAGATCCGGGCGCCAGCCCATCTCGAACGCCTTGTCGGTGATGTATTTTTCGATGTTGCCGATGGTCACGGCGCCGAATCTGTCGTTGAGGGTGCAGGCACCCTCACACAGTCTGTCTTGCGGGCAAACGCGGCCACATACCTCCGGCAGGCTGTTGGTCTGGTGGGAGAGTTCCACCGCCTCCAGAATGCGTCCCTCGTTGGCCAGCTTCAGCCAGTTGGGGATGTAGTTGTGTACCGGGCACTTCCACTCGCAATAGGGGTTGCCGCAGTCGAGGCAGCGATCCGCCTGCATGCCGACCTGGGCCTGGTTGAAGGGCTCGTAGATCTCCACGAACTGGATCTTGCGGATCTTGAGCGGCTTCTTGGGCGGGTCGACCCGCTGGACATCGATAAACTGGAATACGTTCTGGCTCATAGGGTTCCCTCCTTATTGCGCCTGGATTCTGAGTTCTGCACTGGAACGGCTGGTGTGGCCAAGCAGCGATTTGACGTCACTGGACTTGGGTTTGATCAGCCTGAACTTGGGCACATAGGAGTCGAAGTTGGCCAGGATCTCCTCGGCACGCGAGCTGCCTGTCTCGTTGAGGTGCGCCGTGATGATACCGCGCAGGTGCTCCTGGTGGATGGCCAGATCCGCCACCTCCAGCAGTTCGACCAGCTCGGGGTTGGTGCGCTTGGCAAAGTTGCCGCACTCGTCGAGCACGTAGGCGAAACCGCCTGTCATGCCCGCCGCGAAGTTGACACCGGTCTTGCCGAGCACGGTGACGATGCCGCCTGTCATGTATTCACAGCCGTTGTCGCCAATCCCCTCGACCACCGCCAAGGCCCCTGAGTTGCGCACCGCGAACCGCTCGCCTGCGGTCCCTGCGGCATAGAGCTTGCCGCCGGTGGCGCCATAGAGGCAGGTGTTGCCGATGATGGCCGCCTCGTGGGATTTGAACGCCACGCCGACGTGGGGTTTGATCACCAGCTTGCCGCCGGTCATCCCCTTGCCCACGTAGTCGTTGGCATCCCCGGTGAGGATCATCTCAAGGCCGCCGGCGTTCCAGACGCCGAAGCTCTGGCCGGCGGTGCCGTTGAAGTGCACCTTGACCGGATCGGCCGCCATGCCCTGGTTGCCGTGGCGCTTGACGATTTCGCCGGACAGACGTGCACCCACGGAGCGGTCGGTGTTGCGGATGTCGTAGCGGAACTCGCCGCCACTCATGTTTTCCACCGCGTCCAGCAGGTCTTCCACCATCTTGAGGTTCAAGGGCCCCTTGTCGAAGGTGGGGTTGTGCTGCTGGCTGAACAGACTGGAGCCTGCCGGTGCAACCGGGGCCGCCAGGATGCCGGACAAGTCCAGCTTGGCCTGACGGGCGGTGAGGCCGGGCAGGGCTTCCAGCAGGTCGGTACGACCGATGAGGTCGGTGAGCTGGGTGACGCCCAGCTCGGCCATCAGCTCGCGCGTCTCCTCGGCGATGAACTTGAAGTAGTTCATCACCATCTCCGGCAGGCCGGTGAAGTGTTCGCGGCGCAGCTTCTCATCCTGGGTGGCGACGCCGGTGGCGCAGTTGTTCAGGTGGCAGATACGCAGGTATTTGCAACCGAGCGCCACCATGGGGCCGGTACCGAAGCCAAAGCTCTCGGCGCCGAGGATGGCCGCCTTGATGATGTCCAGACCGGTCTTGAGGCCGCCATCCACTTGCAGACGCACCTTGTGGCGCAGGCCGTTGGCCACCAGCGCCTGCTGGGTTTCGGCCAGGCCCAGCTCCCAGGGGGAGCCGGCGTATTTGACCGAGGTGAGCGGGCTTGCGCCGGTGCCGCCGTCGTAGCCGGAGACGGTAATGAAGTCCGCATAGGCCTTGGCCACGCCGCAGGCGATGGTGCCGACGCCAGGTTCGGACACCAGTTTCACCGACACCAGGCAGTTCGGGTTGATCTGCTTGATGTCGAAGATGAGCTGGGCCAGATCCTCGATGGAGTAGATGTCGTGGTGCGGCGGCGGGGAGATCAGGGTCACGCCGGGCACCGAGTAGCGCAGCTGGGCGATTTGCGCGGTGACCTTGTCACCGGGCAGCTGGCCCCCTTCGCCGGGCTTGGCACCCTGGGCGACTTTTATCTGCACCACGTCCGCGTTCATCAGGTAGTGCGGGGTGACGCCAAAGCGACCAGAAGCCACCTGCTTGATGCGAGAGTTCTTCTCGGTACCAAAACGCTTGGGATCTTCACCGCCTTCGCCGGAGTTGCTCTGACCGCCGAGGCGGTTCATGGCGATGGCCAGGGCCTCGTGGGCTTCAGGGCCGAGGGCGCCGATGGACATGGCCGCGGAGTCGAAGCGGGGGAACAGCCTGGTGGCTGGCTCCACCTGATCCAGCGCAACCGGGGTGGTGCCCTGTTTGAGCGACAGCAGATCCCGCAGGGTGGCGACCGGGCGCTCGTTCACCAGACGGGCATACTCCTTGTAATCGGCGTAGTTGCCGGAGCGCACCGCCACTTGCAGGGTCTGCACCACGTCCGGGTTGTAGGTGTGGTACTCGCCACCGTGGACGAATTTCAAGAGGCCGCCCTGGGTCAGCGGCTTGCGGCCGAGCCAGGCCAGACGGGACAGATTGATCTGATCCTGCTGGATGTCGGCAAAGTCGGCACCCTGGATGCGGCTCGATACGCCGCGGAAGCAGAGTTCGACAACAGCCTTGGAGAGGCCCACCGCCTCAAACAGCTGGGAGCAGCGGTAGCTTGCCACCGTGCTGATGCCCATCTTGGACATCACCTTGTAGAGGCCCTTGTTGATGCCGTTGCGGTAGTTGAGCATGGCCTGGCGCAGGCTCATCTTGAGCACGCCTTCCTCTACCTGCTTGGCGAGGGTCTCGTAGGCGAGATAGGGGTAGATGGCGGTGGCGCCAAAGCCCAGCAGCACGGCGAAGTGGTGCGGGTCGCGCACGCTCGCGGTCTCCACCAGGATATTGGCGTCGCAGCGCAGGTTGTTGTCCACCAGGGTACGCTGCACCGCCCCCACCGCCATGGCGGCCGGGATGGGCAGGGTGTCCGGGCTGATGTCCCGGTCTGACAATACCAGCAGCACCGCGCCGCTGCGGGCCGCTTCAGCTGCCTCGTGGCAGAGGCGCTCGAGGGCGGCTTGCAGCCCCTCTTCGGGCAGGTAGTTGAGGCTCAGCACCGCATGGCGGTAGTGTTCCCCCTCCAGGGCCAGCAACTGATGGAAGTCGGAGTAGAGCAGGATCGGCGACTGGAACAGCACCCGGTGGGCGTGGCCGAAGGTCTCGTTGAACACGTTCTGTTCGCGGCCGATACAGGTGGCCAGGGACATGACGTGATTTTCCCGCAGGGGATCGATGGGCGGGTTAGTCACCTGGGCGAACATCTGGCGGAAGTAGTCGTACAGGGTACGCTGGCTGGAGGAGAGCACCGCCATCGGGGTGTCATCCCCCATGGAGCCCACCGCCTCCTGGCCATTCTCGCCGAGCACGCGGATCACCTGATCCAGCTCTTCAAAGGAGTAGCCGAACAGCTTCTGGTAAGTCTTGAGCCGGTCATCCGGGAATTCGCGCGACCCCGTGCTGGCATCGTCCATCTGCTCGAAGGGCACCAGACGCTTGCAGTGCTTGTCCATCCACTGCTTGTAGGTGTGACGGCTCTTGAGATCGTCGTCAATTTCGAAGCTGGTCCAGATCTTGCCGTTGCTGGTATCGACCACGAACAGCTCCCCCGGGCCGACACGGCCCTTCTCCAGCACTTCGTCCGGGGTGTAGTCCCAGGTGCCCACTTCGGAGGCCAGCGTGATGAACTTGTCCTTGGTGATGACGTAACGTGCCGGACGCAGACCGTTTCTGTCGAGTGCGCAGGTGGCGTAACGACCGTCGGTCATGACGATGCCGGCCGGGCCGTCCCAGGGCTCCATGTGCATGGAGTTGAAGTCGTAGAAGGCGCGCAGGTCGTCATCCATGTTCGGGTGCTTCTGCCACGCAGGCGGGATCAGCAGGCGCATGGCACGGAACAGGTCCATGCCGCCGGCCAGGAAGAGATCCAGCATGTTGTCGAGGCTGGAGGAGTCCGATCCCGTGGTGTTGACGAAGGGGGCGGCCTCTTGCAGATCGGGGATCAGCGGGGTGGCGAACTTGTAGCTGCGCGCCTTGGCCCACTGGCGGTTGCCGGCAATGGTGTTGATCTCGCCGTTGTGGGCGAGGTAGCGGAACGGCTGCGCCAGCGACCAGCGTGGGCTGGTGTTGGTGGAGAAACGCTGGTGGAACACGCAGATGGCGGCCTGCATGCGGATGTCGGCCAGATCCAGATAGAAGCGCGGCAAATCCACCGGCATGCACAGTCCCTTGTAGACGGTGACCAGGTTGGAAAGGCTGACCACATAGAAGTAGTCGTCGCTGATGCGCTTCTCGATGCGGCGGCGCACGATATAGAGGCGGCGCTCGAGATCCTTGTCGACCCAGCCCGGGGGCGCGTTGACAAAGACCTGTTCAATGCTGGGCAGGGACGCCTTGGCGATGGAACCGAGTACGTTGGTATCGATGGGCACCTTGCGCCAGCCGACCAGACTCAGGGTCTCTCTTTCCAGCTCCTCGTCGATGATGTCGCGAGTGGCCTGGGCCAGGATGGGATCGGGGTTGAGGAACAGCATGCCGACCGCGTAGTTGCGGCCCAGGTGCCATCCCTTCTCTTCGGCGACAGCTCTGAAGAAGCTGTCGGGTTTTTGCAGCAACAGGCCGCAGCCGTCGCCGGTCTTGCCATCGGCGGAGATACCGCCGCGGTGCTGCATGCGAGCCAAGGCTGACATCGCGAGACGGACAAGCTTGTGGCTGGCTTCCCCTTCCATGTGGGCCAACAGGCCGAAGCCACAGTTATCCCTCTCCAGCTTTGGATCATATAGTGACATTGCATTTCTCCCTTGCTCGGCCTTCCATCGCACTGTCATCAACAGACTGCATAAATTGCGATTGGCTCTTGTGGTTCCGTCCGCCTGAGGTGGCGAATCTCCAAACTAATGGGATTTTCGGGCAAGGTCAATTGGACATCCCGCTTGTTTGCAATGTTACATTGCCATAACAAAATGTGGGTTTTTGAGACTCAATCAGCATTTTTCTGTATTTATAACTGCTTTTTATTTATTTGTTGGCTTTATATTCTGGTTATGGACGGTTTGGTGGTTGACTGCATGGTGGCGGGAAACTGTAGTAATTTTACAAAGTCATCTCTGGTGTGCTTGGCGGGGATCACATTTCAGGATCCTGCGGCTTGCATTTGTCCATAAGCAGACTAAACAGGATTTTTTCAGTAGTTACAGCCGGTTATGGGCGAGAGGTTATGACACTTTTCTCCAGGTGGCAGGAGTGACAGGTTGTCAAAAGTGACCGTGAATGCCGACTGTTGGGTATTTATCGCATCTAACGTGAATATTTATATGATTTTTGGGTAGAGAGCGGGATTGATCCAGCGCAGCCTGCCCGCCGGGCTGTGTCGCTAGAATGACACCTCATTTCGGAGGTGTCATGCAGTTACACGAACTCATCAATACATTTGGCCAGGATCTCAAGCAGCGCCACGGCCAGAAGATCCACAAGCTCTCCATCCACGGGGCCTTTACCTGCCCCAACCGGGACGGCACCCTGGGCCGGGGTGGCTGCACTTTCTGCAATGTCTCCTCCTTTGCCGACGAGTCGGCCCAGCAACTCTCCGTGGTGCAGCAACTGCTGGCACGCCGGGACGAGGTGACCCGGGCCAGGCGCTATCTGGCCTACTTTCAGGCCTATACCAGTACTTATGCCGAAGTGGAGTACCTTCAGCGCATGTATGAAGAAGCCTTGTCGGTGAGCGACATGGTGGGGCTCTGCGTCGGAACTCGCCCTGATTGTGTACCCGATGCGGTGCTGGATCTGCTGGCAGGTTATCAGGCCAGAGGTTACGAGGTGTGGCTGGAGCTTGGGCTGCAAAGTGCCAACGACAAGACGTTGCAACGCATCAATCGGGGTCACGGCTATGCCGCTTATGCCGATGCCGTTGCCCGAGCCCATCTGCGAGGCATCAAGGTGTGTGCCCATCTCATCGTCGGCCTGCCCGGCGAGGTGCCGATGAACAGCCTGGAAACCCTCCACCGTGTCGTGGAGACCGGCGTCGAGGGGATCAAGCTTCACCCACTGCATGTGGTGGAGGGGAGCACCCTTGGCAAGGCGTGGCAGGCGGGACGGCTGGATGTGTTGACGATAGAGCAGTATGTGGCGGCGGCGGTCGCCATGATCCAGCACACGCCGCCCGAGGTGGTTTATCACAGGGTCTCGGCGTCGGCGCGCCGCCCGACCCTGCTGGCTCCCGCCTGGTGCGAGAATCGCTGGAGCGCCATGACCGCCATTGCCGCGGCGCTGGCACGCTCAGGCCCTCAGGGGCACTGCCTGGGACGTCCTTTTTCTCTCCCTTCCACGGGCGAGTGCCAACTCTAATTTCGTCAAAAAAACAGTGGGTTATTAGATGAAATTCAGTCTTTGGAGTATAGTTTCGTTCAAGTCACCTTGATAAGATGGTCGGCTTGAAAAAAGATATAGTTATCAATAACTCTTTGCAGTTTGTATACCGGGCGGGCTTTCTTCGTACCGGGTGGCATATTTCTTGGCAACATCAGGTGCCCGGCATGTCCCCTCCGTTTCCAGCATGAAAATCTGTGAGGGAGGCGAGACATGCAGTGTCCCGGCTCTGTGCGCTAATCGGGTTGTGGGTCTGGGTGGCGAGGTCTGTTCTGTTTTTCCGGATCGCCGCCGGGCTTTGGATATTCGGCCCCGAGACAACCTTCTGAATCATGTTTGATGGGATGCTATGCAAGCAGAAACCAGCCATATAGATGAACTGTTGGAGTGCCTGGTCTTTTTGACCCGCTTTTACGGGGTGCCCAACAGTCAGGATGCTCTCACCACCGGCTTGCCACTGGTCTCCGGGCGTCTCAGCACGGCGCTCTTCAGTCGTGCCGCCGAGCGGGGCGGTCTCTCTGCCCGCGAAGTGATCCAGCCCCTTGAACAGATCTCCTCCCTGCTGCTGCCCTGCGTCTTGCAGACGCGCAATGGCGGCGCCTGCATCTTGCTTGAATGGAATGAAGAACGGACCCAGGCGAGGGTCATCTTTCCCCAGGCCGGAGACGCGGCCCAATGGGTCACTCTTGCCCAGCTGGGTGACGAGTACAATGGTCGTTTGTTCTACGTCAAGCGGCAGTTCAAGTTTGATGAGCGCTCGCCCAAAGTGCTGGAGACCCGTGATGGTCACTGGTTCTGGAGCACCTTGTTCGAGTCCCGCGGTATCTATCGGGATGTGCTGGTGGCCTCGATCCTCATCAACCTGTTTGCCATCGCCAGCCCCCTGTTCACCATGAACGTCTATGACAAGATTGTGCCCAACCTGGCATTCGACTCCCTCTGGGTGCTGGCGGTTGGAGCCATGGTGGTGTTCACCTTCGACTTCGTGATGCGCCAGCTGCGCAGCTACTTCATCGATATTGCAGGCAAGAAATCCGACGTGCTGTTGTCGGCCAAAATCTTTGCCAAGGTGATGGGCATGAAGATGGAGTCCAGGCCTGCGTCGACCGGTGCCTTTGCCAAGCACTTGCAGGAGTTTGAATCGGTGCGCGAGTTTTTCACGTCGGCCACCGTCTCCACCCTGATCGATCTGCCGTTTGCCATCTTCTTCCTCTTCATCATCTGGATTTTCGCTGGTGTCATGGTGGTGGTGCCCATCATCGCCATCCTGATCCTGGTGGCCTACAGCTTCTACATTCAGGCACCGCTGAAGCAATCCATCGAGGAGGGCTCCCGGCTCGCCTCCCAGAAGAACGCCAATCTGATCGAAAGCATCTCGGGCCTTGAGACCGTGAAGATTTTCGGGGCCGAGAGCATGTTCCAGCACCGCTGGGAGCAGGCGGTGTCCCACATCTCGACCTGGGGCGTGCAGACCCGGCGCATCACCAACTCCATGTCTTCTCTGGCGAGCTACATCCAGCAGGTGGTGACAGTGGGACTGGTGATCGTCGGTGTTTACCAGATCTCGGAAGGGTTGGTGACCATGGGGGGCATGATAGCGGCCGTGATGCTGTCGAGCCGGGCCATCGCCCCCATGGTGCAGCTCTCGGTACTCTCCACTCGCTACAACCAGGCCAAGTCGGCGCTCGAAATCCTGGAGAAGATCATGATGACGCCGGGTGAGCAGGAGGAGGGCAGGCAGTACATCCACCATCCGGTCATCCAGGGGCGCATCGAGTTTGAAAATGTCTCCTTCAAGTATCCGGGCATGGAGAGCAGCACCCTGCACAACATCAACCTGCGCATCGAGCCGGGTGAGAAGGTGGCCATCATCGGGCGGATCGGTGCGGGTAAAACCACGCTGGAGAAATTGCTGATGGGTCTCTACCGTCCGACTGACGGTCTGGTGCGTCTGGACGGCTTTGAGCTGGACCAACTGCCGCCGACCATCATTCGCCGCAACATCGGCTGCGTGCCGCAAGATGTGACCCTCTTCTTTGGTTCCGTGCGGGACAATATCATGCTGGGTAATCCCCTGGTGGACGATGCCCGTGTCTTGCGCGCCGCCAAGCGGGCCGGGGTCACCAACTTTACCAACCGGGATCCCAACGGCCTCGACAGACAGATAGGCGAAGGGGGACGTCAGCTCTCCGGTGGCCAGCGTCAGTCCATCCTGCTGGCTCGCGCCCTGCTCAACGATCCCCCCATTCTGGTGATGGACGAGCCGACCTCCAACATGGACAACCAGTCAGAGATGCACGTGAAGCAGGAGCTGGCGCGGCTCGGCCCCGAAACCACCCTTATCCTCATCACCCACAAGACCTCCATGCTGGATGTCGCTTCCCGGGTCATCGTCGTGGAGCAGGGGAAGATAGTGGCGGACGGTCCCAAAGAGGTGGTGTTGCAGCAATTGAAGGAAGGCAAGGTGCGGGTGCAGGAGACGGCGAATGGCTAACCACTGGTTCAAGAAAACGCCCTCAGATACGGTCTTGCCTGCACCCGAGCATCTCGAGTACGTGGATGACGGCGCCGCCGCCGTGCTGCTGACGACACCCACCCGTGCCAGAGTCCTGCTGTGGGCCTGCTTCCTGTTTTTTGTCAGCGCCATCGTCTGGGCAGCCTGGGCAGAGCTGGATGAAGTGACCGTCGGCCAGGGCAAGGTGATACCGTCGCGCCAGTTGCAGGTGATCCAGAACCTGGAAGGGGGGATCGTCAAGGAGATCTTCGTCAAGGAGGGGGACATCGTCGAGAAGGGACAGCCACTGCTGCGCATCGACGATACCCGCTTCAAGTCGGATTTTCGCGAACGGGAGCAGGAGCTGGTCACCCTCAAGGGGGATATCGCCCGCCTGCGCGCCGAAATTCGCAGCGTGGTGGTCAAGAACGAGCCCAATCTGGGCTGGCGTGAACAGGTTGCCATCGACAAACAGGCCATCGAGTTCCCCGAAGGGTATGAGAATGTCTTTGCCGAATATGCCGCCCGTGAAAGATCGGTGCAGGAGGCGCGGTTAAACAACCTCAAGAACCAGCTCTACATCCTGGGACAGCAGATCGAGCAGAAAGAGCAGGAGACCATAGAGCTCAATGCCAAGATCCGGACCGTGGGCCGCAGCGTTGATCTGGCTCGTCAGGAGCTGAACATCAGCCGTCCTCTCGCAAAAGAGGGTATAGTTCCTCAAGTGGAGCTAATTAAACTGGAGCGGCAGGTCAACGAAATGCAAGGGGAGCTGGAGGCGAACCGCCTGCTGGTGCCCAAGCTTAACTCGGTACTGCGGGAGACCATCTCGAAGCGAAATGATATCGCCCTGAAATTCCGGGCGGACTCCCAGACCGAGCTGAACGAACGTCAAGGCAAGTTGAGCCAGTTGTCGGAGGGTCAGGTCGGCCTCAGGGACAGAGTCGATCGTACCAGTGTGATCGCGCCTCTCAAGGGGACCATCAAAAAGCTCAAGATTAATACGCTGGGTGGGGTCGTTCAGCCGGGCATGGACCTGATGGAGATAGTGCCGCTGGAAGACACCCTGCTGGTTGAAGCCAAGGTGTCGCCCAAGGACATCGCGTTCCTCAGACCCGGACTGGAGGCCGTGGTCAAGATAACTGCCTATGATTTCACTATTTATGGAGGTTTACATGGCAAGGTTGAACAGATAAGTGCCGACTCAATCCAGGATGAGGAGGGCAATTCCTTCTATCTGGTGCGAGTACGAACCGAGAAGAGTTATCTGGGCGATGAGCTTAACGCACTTCCCATCATCCCCGGTATGTTAGCCAGTGCAGATATTATTACTGGTAAAAAAAGTGTCCTAGACTACTTGCTGAAACCCATCTTGAGGGCTAAGCAGTCGGCACTGAGAGAACGATAAGCCAACAATCTAAAAACAACATGACTGGAGATACCATGAAGAAGACGATTGTTTCCATGCTGGTTAGTGGCACCATACTGTTCCCGGGCCTGAGCCAGGCACAGACGCTGGAACAGTCAGTGGCGCAGTCACTGGCTACCCATCCGAAAATCAAGGAAGCTTTTGATCTCTATCAGGCACGACTGTATCAGCATGATGGAGCCAAGGGCGGCTATTACCCCACCATTGATCTGCGTGGTGGCGTCGGTTACGAGAAGACTGACAGTCCCTCGACCCGTGCCGCAGGTCCCACGATCGATGACTCCATGACGCGCAAGGAGGCCGGGATCAGCCTTCGCCAGATGCTGTTTGACGGCTTTGATGTCAGCAGCAACGTGGCACGGACCGATGCCGCCGCCCAGGCCCAGCGCTTGGCGATGATCTCCGAGGCGGAGAACACGGCCCTGCGCGTGGCCGAGGTCTATCTCAACATGCTGCGTCAGCAGGAGATCCTGGAGCTGTCCAAGCAGAACCTTGAAACCCACGAACAGATCCGCAGTGACATCCAGAAACGGACCGACTCCGGTCTGGGGTCGACCGCTGACCAGACCCAGATCGACGGTCGTGTGGCTCGGGCGTACTCCAACCAGGCGGCGGCGGAGAACAACTATCGGGATGCCGAGAGCGAGTTCATCCGTGTCGTCAATGAAGTGCCCAAGGATCTCGTTCAGCCCGTACCGAACACCCAACTCCTGCCCGCAACGCTGGAAGATGCGCTGAAGACGGCAACAGAGGTTCACCCGACCCTGCTGTCATCCCTGCAGGACATCGAAGAGGCGAAGTATCAGCATGAAGGCTCCAAGTCCGGGTTCTACCCGAACGTAGCCTTTGAAGTGGATCAGAACTGGAACGAGGACATCGATGCGGTCAAAGGCCGTAACGACGATCTCACCGCCATGGTCCGGATGCGTTACAACCTGTTCCGCGGTGGGTCCGATCTGGCAGAAAGCAAGGCAACCTCAGCCCTCTATTCCCAGGCCAAAGACATTCACATGAATGCCTTCCGTCAGGTGGAAGAGGGGACCCGCCTCGCCTGGAACGCCAAAGAGTCGCTGGCCAAGCAAAAAGTCTTCCTCAAAGAGCACGTGGACGCCAGCTATGACACCGTACAGGCCTACAAGAAGCAATTCGGCCTGGGCCAACGGACCTTGCTGGACGTGCTGAACACGGAGAACGAACTGTTCGAGGCTCGCCGCAGCTACATCACGGCCGAGTACGACTCCCTGTTGGCAGATTATCGTATCCTCAATGCCACCGGTGGTCTGCTCAATGCCCTGAATGTGCAGCAACCGGCTGAATGGCAGGCCAACAACAACTGATGGCCCTGCCACTGATGTCATATCAGGCAAGGGGAATGGCTGCAGCGTGCTGCAGTCATTCTTTTATGCGTCCGGTGGTCAGGGGATGATGGCGGCGTCATGACACAGAAAGAGGTGGCATCGACAGGCTGGAGCCGACGTGATGGGTATCGAGCTGTCGCAGGTGCACGTGCGCCCTGGCGGGTTCGCCTGCTGTGGCTGGCCCTGCTGGCGATCCCCCTGCTGCTCAGCGCCAGCCAGCCTCTCTCACCGGAGGATATGAAACTGGTCAAGCGCGCGGAGGAGACCTATGGCCCCAGGGCCGGCAAACGGGTCACCAGCTGGCGCACTTTGGCAATGCAGAACAAGGCGGCGGGGCTGACGGATCGGCAGAAGCTGGAGAAGGTGAACCAGTTCTTCAACCAGATGCGTTTCATCGATGACATCAAGTTGTGGCACAAGAAGGATTATTGGGCGACACCGCTGGAATTTCTGGGCGCAGCGGGAGGAGATTGTGAAGACTTCAGCATTTCCAAGTATTTTACCTTGCTGGAACTTGGCATCCCTGATGAAAAAATGCGAATGGTATATGTCAAGGCATTGGATTATAACCAGTTTCATATGGTCGTTGCCTACTATGAGACGCCTGCGGCAGTACCCCTGATTCTGGACAATCTTGTCGGCTCAATTCGCCCGGCGACCCAACGGGCGGATTTGTTGCCAATTTACAGTTTTAACGGTAGTCACTTGTGGCTGATGAAAGCGCGTGGTCAAGGGGAACTGGCCGGGCAATCATCCCGCTTGGGATTATGGACAGACTTACGCAATCGCATGACATCGGGGCGATTGGCTCGGCCTGCGGTCAATTTGGATGATTAACCTATGACGCTCTACAGACAACTATTGGCAACCATGCTGCTGCTGTTCGGATTGCTGTTTGCCGCCACCTATTGGGTGCAATTCAATTCGACCCGCAACTACCTGGCGCAGCAGCAGGAGACCACCGTCATCAATACGTCCACCGCACTGGGTCTGGCGCTGACCCCCTATCTGGAGAACGGCGACAAGGTCAGTGCCGAATCCGTGATCAAGGCGGTGTTCGACGGGGGTTACTACAAGCTGGTCCGTCTCGATCTGCTGGCCTCCAAGGATGTCATCGAGCTGGAGAACAGCAGCCATATTGAAGGGGTCCCACAGTGGTTCATTGGGCTGGATCTGTTCCCTGAAGTGGCCAATGAATCGATTTTGACGTCGGGTTGGCTGCAACTGGGCAAGCTGAAGGTCGTCGGCCACCCTGGACAAGCCTACTACGAGCTTTGGAAAGGAATGAGCGAACTGGCCACCTGGTTCCTGGTCGGCTTTCTCGTCACTACTCTCTTGCTGATGCGGGCGCTCAATTATCTGCTCAAACCGCTCAAGCTGATTTGCGATCAGGCGGTTGAAATCGAGCTGCACCATTTCGGCCACGCAATTCCCGAGCCCAAGACCCGCGAGCTGCGGCAAGTGGTACAGGCCATCAATACCCTTTCCAGCAAGCTTGCCGTGCAATTCAAAGAGCAGGCCGACGAGGCCGAGAATCTGCGAGCCCGCGTCTATGTGGATGCCGTCTCCGGGCTTGGCAACCGCTCTTACTTCGTCGGGCAGGTCAATGCCTGGATTGCGGAGGCCGGGCAGGGCGGGGTCATGCTGGTGGCCGTCGACATGCTGGACGATCTCTATCGGGAAGAGGGCTTTGCTGCAAGGGACAACATGGTCAAGTCCATTGCACAGGTGCTCAGGGAACTGCTGGATGGCTGGGATGGCGCGGCGCTGGCCCGGATCTCGGCGACCGAGTATGCCTTGCTCTGCCCCACCGATGATCTGTCTCAGCTCAAGGAGCTGGCGGAGCTCATCAACAGCCGTATCGCCGATCTGGTTGTCAATCCCATGGGAGAAAGCGGTGCGCTGTCCGTCGTCGGCATCGCCGGCCGTGATGGCAATGACGATCTCTCGGCGCTGCTGACGAAGGCGGATAACGCCCTTGGCAAAGCGCGCAATGAGCGGCGCGGTGCCGTCGTGATGGAAGGCGGCAATGAGCAGGGACTGATGGGACGCCTTGCCTGGCGAGACCTGGTGCAGGATGCCATTGCCAGACATCTCTGGCGCTTCAAGGCACAGCCTGCATGTCGCTTCGATGATGGTACCCGCCTGCATGCCGAGTTGTTCGCGGCCATCTCGCGAGATGGAACGGATTACTTCGCAGGGCAGTTCTTGCCTGCGATCGAGCAGTTCAAGATGGGGGCCGAGTTTGACAAGGCGGTGCTTGAAGCCTGCGTCCCCTTGTTCAAGCAGCAACCGGAATTGGTGTTGGCAGTCAATATCACGGCGGGTTCTCTCTGTTCGGATGAGTTCCTGACATGGCTCAGAGGCTATCTGTCGCTGAACGTGGAGCTGAAGGAGCGACTGCTGTTCGAGATCCCGGAAGCGGCCATCATGAAACACAAAGAGTATGTGACTCATCTGGTTGAGCTGTTGCGAGAGCACGGCTTCTTGTGGGGGGTCGATCACTATGGCCGGCACTTCCAGTCCCTCGGCTATCTGGAAGAGCTGACCCCCACCTATGTCAAGGTGGACCACGGGTATACCAGCCAGGTCATGGAACCAGGCGCCGATACCTCCTTCCTGGCGGCTGTCTGTCGGGCTGCCCACAATGCGGGTGTCACGACGATCGCCACCCGGGTGGAAGATCAACGGCAGGTTGAATTGTTGTCCAGTTTGCATATCGATGGTTATCAGGGGTTCGTTCACCCTGCATTTCCACTGGCATAAGCGGTACAACTCGATAGAAAGGGGCCCATTAAGGGCCCTTTTTTATATCTGTTTAGAATATGTACATCATTTTTACGCGACAAACAGGTAATATCACTAAAACTCGCGCTGTTACTTAATTGATTTTTATATGTAAAAAATATTCGTTCGATTCGCTGCATCGGATGAAGTCAAAGAGACTCAACCCTGTACATTTTTGCAACGGAAGCAGGACGGGGGCGTATCTAGAGTGTAGGCATCAAGATCTGTCACCCTGGAGCAATGGATATGCGCACCCAAATCATCGACAAAACCGTGGTCGTCTCTTCCGTAGAAGGCAACGTTCAGATCCTGCTTGCCGATGGCAGCAGTCGCCCTCTCCAGCCTGGCGAGATCCTGCAGCCTGGCGCCAGACTCAATATCGCTGATGATGCCAAATTGATGCTGGCGCCCTACGATGACAAACCTGCAGAGGGCAATGGTGTCCCGGCAGGGACAGAGATGCCTCCAGAGGGGCAATCTTCCTCATCGGTTGCCAATCATCAGCAAGGCTCGCCTGAAGTGTCGCCAGAAATTGCGGCGTTGCAACAATCCATCCTGCAAGGGGTTGACCCGACCAAGAACTTCGAAGCCTCTGCTGCCGGTGGGGCACCTGCCGCCGGTGGTGGTGGCGGTATCGGCGGGGTCGCTGGGGCCAGTGGCAATGGTGGTTTTGTTGTCATAGATCGCATCGGAGATGCGACCATAGCCGAGGCCGGATTCGATACCGGCTATGACACGTTGATCGATCAGAATGTGCTGCAGGAAGACGATCTTCTGCCCGAGAATCAGCTCGATGATCAGGATGAGTCTGCTGTTACCCAGGAAGATCAGGCCATCAGTGGCAATGTGCTCGACAACAGCAACAATCCGGATGGTCCCCTTGATTCGTCTGTCATTTCCTATAGCTGGGGCAGCAATCAGGGAATTGCTGCTGGCGTTGAGAGCACGCTGGATGGGATTGGTACGCTGATCATCAATGCGGACGGCTCCTATACCTTTACCCCCGCGCTGAACTACACAGGCCCCGTACCTGCGGTCAATTACACCGTAACGGATGGGGATGATACCAACGACTCCACTCTGACCATCACCATCACCCCTGTAGATGAGCCTGTCTCGCTGAATGGATTGCAGGTCGAGGGTGGTGAGCTTGTCCTTGATGAAGCCGCGTTGCCGGATGGCTCAGCCCCCGATGGCGCCGCTTTGACCAAGAGCAGTACCTTTACATTCAATGCGGCAGATGGAGTGCAAAGCCTGACGCTGGGAGGTGTGACGCTGATCAGCAATGGCCAGGTCTTGACCACCTTCCCCCAGGGGATCCCCAGTCCTTTGGGCAATCAACTGCTGGTGACCGGCGTCAGCTACAACCCGGTGACAGGGGTTGGCAGCGTGACCTACAGCTACACCCTGAACGATAACGAAGCACATAATAAACCTGCAAATGATGGGGCTCTGACGGAGAGCTTCAACGTCGTGTTGACGGACCTTGATGGCGACACGACCAGTGCAGGTCTGGATGTCGTGGTGCTGGACGACGTGCCGACGGCGGTGAGCGACGTCAACCTGACGGCGGCGAGCGAGAACAACCTGGTCCTCAATGGCAACGTCATCACC
>NZ_JAPDBP010000001.1:0-140202 GCF_027705305.1 Aeromonas sp. QDB17 | reverse complement strand
CAGCTACACCCTGAACGACAACGGGGCGCACCCGACGGCGGACGGCAACAACAGCCTGTTCGAAGACTTCGCGGTGAGCCTAGTGGACAGCGACGGTGACTCGGCCTCGAACACCCTGAGCGTGCAGATTGTGGACGATGTGCCGACGGCGGTGAGCGACGTCAACCTGACGGCGGCGAGCGAGAACAACCTGGTCCTCAATGGCAACGTCATCACCAACGATGTGCAGGGGGCGGATGGTGCGGCGGTGACCGCGGGCACCCTGAGCGGGACCTACGGCAGCCTGGTGCTCAATGCCAACGGCACCTACACCTACACCCTCAACCCGAACGACGGGGACTTCAAGGCGCTGACCGGGGGCGGGGTGGGCAGCGAAGTGTTCACCTACACCCTGACGGATGCGGACGGAGACGTGAGCACGGCGACCCTGACCCTGACCATCAAGAACGACGATGACGGGGTGACCATCACCAACCTGACGCCCAAGGGCGTGGGCGGGGATGCGAAGGTGTACGAAGACGACCTGCTGGCGACCCGCGGCGAGAACGAATCGGCGGGGTCGGACAGCAGCAAGGAGTCGACCACGGTGACGGGGGACTTTACCATCAGCGCGCCGGACGGAGTGAAGACCCTGAGCGTGGGTGGCATCAACATCGTGGTGAACGGGGTGGTGGCGGGCTTCCCGCTGAGCGGGGTGACCACGCCGCTGGGCAACACCCTGACCATCACTGGGTACAACCCGGCGACCGGGCTGGTGAGCTACAGCTACACCCTGAACGACAACGGGGCGCACCCGACGGCGGACGGCAACAACAGCCTGTTCGAAGACTTCGCGGTGAGCCTAGTGGACAGCGACGGTGACTCGGCCTCGAACACCCTGAGCGTGCAGATTGTCGATGACGTGCCGACGGCCAACGATGATGCTGACAGTGCCACTGAAGGTGTGTTCACTCCGGTGACGGGTAATGTCATTACCGGGGCGGGGACCATCGGCGGCACAGCCGGTGCCGGGGTGGACGTCATGGGGGCGGATGGTGCGGCAATCAGCCAGGTCGTGAGCTCGAACGGCAATTCAGACAGTAATCCTGCCGGTGGATTCACTGTGACCGGGCTGTATGGGACGCTGACCATGGGGCTGGATGGCGAATACAGTTATACGCTCACGGCGGCATCGGTTCCCGTGGGGGCCTCGGAGGTATTTACCTACACGCTCAAAGATGGCGATGGTGATACGGATCCGGCAACTCTGACCATCAATATTGCTCAGGATACCCGTGTCCCTGTATTGACCATCGGCAATGCGACGGTTGATGAGGAGGGACTGCCTGAGGGGACGGCCGCCAGCGGTAATTCGGAGATATTCAATGGCAGCTTCACCATCAACACCCAGGGGGAAAATCTGACTACCTTGACCATCGGTGGGCAGTCTTACAACTTGACCAGTGGCGGCAGTCAGACCTTGATCAACAATACGGAAGGAATGCTGACGGTAACCGGTGTCAGCGGCCCCACAGCCGGTGTCTACACGGTGAACTATACCTACACGCTCAAGGACAATGTGCTGACTCACAACGTTCAAGGCAACAGTGATACAGCGAATGGTCCGAGTTTCGTCGTGTCGGCTACGGATGCCAGTGGCGACAGTGGCACGGGTAACCTGCAGGTTGTGATCAGTGATGATGCCCCCATTGCCAATGCTGTTACCAATGCAGGCCAGGCGACTCAGGTGCAGAACACGAATCTGATGTTGATCCTCGATATTTCCGGCAGTATGGGTGATCCATCGGGCTATCAAGGCATGACTCGGATGCAGGTGATGCAAAAGTCCGCTTTGGAGCTGCTGGACAAATACAGCGCCTACGGCAGCGTCATGGTCAATATCGTGACCTTCTCCACTTCAGCCGCCAATCCGACCGGGGTGTGGGTCTCGGTCGATGTAGCCAAGGCCATCATCCTTGGCCTTACCCCCAGGGACTCGACCAACTACGATGATGCACTGAACGAGGCAATCAAAGCCTTTGGCGATACAGGTAGACTCGCTAATGCGCAAAATGTCTCTTACTTCATGTCGGATGGTCTGCCAAATGCCAACTCGTTGAGCGGTACCCCCGCCACAGTTCCTGATGGCAACAACTCGCTTGGCGGTGGGAACGGGATCGATGGTGACGGCACGACACTGAGCGGTGAAACCAAGGACTGGGCCGATTTCCTGACGGCGAACAACATCAATTCATACGCGCTCGGGATGGGCTCGGGAGCGACCCAGTCTGCACTGGATCCCATTGCCTACAACGGGGTCAGTGGTGCCAGCCCGGCGAATACCACCGCAGTGGTGGTGACTGACTTCAGCCAACTGACCGCGACTCTTTTGAGCACTGTGGTAGCTCCGCCCCTGGCAGGACAACTGATCAACGGGGTAGCAGCGAGTGCTGGGGCCGACGGTGGCTGGCTCAATGCCATTACCGTGGGCGGGGTGACTTATACCTACAACCAGAAGACGGACTCCGCTGGCGTCTCGGGAGGAACATCAGTCGGGACTTTCAATACAGCGACCAATGAATGGACCATTACACTTGCAGGCGGCATCCTCAAGGTGGATATGGACAACGGCGCCTACACCTATACTCCGCCGACATCCATTCCGGTCGGGGGGATAAACCAGGTCGTGGGTTACAGTGTGATAGACAATGATGGGGATACTGCGTCCAGCACCTTGTCCATCGTTATCAACCCGGCGGTCGGTCCTACCGTGGTTCGTGATGACTTTATCATCACCAACCAGGACCCGGCGACCATTCCGGATTGGGCTCTGCTTGCCAATGACACCGGGCCTCTGGCTGCGACCCAGATGATCACGGGCGTCTCGGGAGCCGTTGGAGGGACCGTCACAGACAATGCAGGCTCGGTAACATTTGATGATACCTCCGGCAATGCGACTCCCAACTCTTACGAGGGTTCGTTCAACTACACCAATAGCACGACCACAGATACGGCCAAGGTGTATGTGGATGTGCAGAGCGGTTTGACACTTACCGGGAGCTATCTCGACGAGATCCTTATTGGGGGATCTGGAAACGATACGCTCAACGGCAATGCCGGGAACGACATCCTGCTTGGGGGGCTCGGCAACGACACCTTGAATGGCGGCAACGGCAATGATACGGCCAGTTACTTCGACAGCGCTGCTGGGGTCACGGTCACAGTCAATGGCGCCAATCAGAATACCGGAGGGGCAGGGACAGACAGCCTGAGCAACATGGAAAACCTGGTAGGGTCCATGTTCAACGACAGCCTGACCGGCGATGGCAATGCCAATGTCCTGAGCGGACTGGCAGGTAACGACATCTTGAGTGGTGGTGGGGGCGACGACCTGCTGATTGGGGGTACCGGCAGTGATACCCTGACTGGTGGGGCTGGCAAGGATACCTTCAAATGGATGGCAGGTGATGCAGGAGGCACGGATACCATCAAAGACTTCACCACGGGGGCCAATGGAGATGTCCTGGACCTGAGTGAACTGCTCAGTGGTGAGCATGCCGATGCGAGCACACTGGATCACTACCTTACCTTTGCTTCTGGTCCGGGCAGTGGCAAGTCGACCCTGACCATTGATCTGGATGGAGCGGGAAGTGGCACCACGACTCATACCATCCTCTTTGACAACGTGGATCTGACGGCCGGTAAATCTAATCTGCAGATCATTCAGGATCTGCTGGATCAGGGCAACCTCAAGGTCGATCCGTAAGCAGGGTATGGGGGCCGGGTGTGCCCGGCCCCTGTTATTTGACGGAGTGGGCAGATAAGATAGCAGCAGTATCAGGAGAGGGTCACCATGCAGTCATTCAACTGGGTCGACATCGACGGCATTCGCTACAGCTGGAACGGGCAGGACAATATAGTCTGCACCGGCCGCTTTGGTTATCAGGCCACGATGACGGGTGACACGCTCAATGGTCTGGAGCTGGAGAGCGAAGATGGTGAGGTGGCGGGGTTGCTCAATGTGGACTTTGCAGCCTCTCGTATCAGCTTCACTCCAGCAGAGGATGCGCCCCTGCCCCACATGATGGTGCTGGTCGGCCATGAGTGGGGGCAGCAGGAGTATTCGTTGCAGAGCCTGAGCGATACCTCCTTGCAGGGGTTGCTCAGCCACGGTGAGGAGCTTGACTGGGGGGCGCTGGCCGTCGTGACGACGTCCGAGCCGAATCTGCCATCACAAGGTCATGTTCTGTCGTGGGATTCGTTCCACTTTGAGGATGAATCGCTGTTTGGCAGCCAGGCGCCTGCTCCTGTGATGACAAGCCATGGCAATTCAGGAGGAGGGGAGATCAGCATCAATATCGACATGACCAATCAGGTGCTGGACCAGATACCGCCGACACACGATATATGAATCCCAATCGACGACATGCATAATGACCTCCATCTAAATGATGGAGGTTTTTTTATGTGGCGTCCCCTTCTTACCCTGTCCGCGCTGGTTGTCAGTGCTCCGTTGCTTGCCATCGAGGTTCCCCAGGCCCCCCATCTGGTCGTCAGTGGCTATGCGGAGCAGAAGGCCGAACCAGACATGCTGACGCTCAATGTCGCCGTCACGGCACTGGAGAAGCAGGGCATCAAGGCCAAACAGCAGGTAGATACCAAGGTAGCTGCCTTCTTTGGCCAGCTTGAGAGCCTGGGCATCAAGCGCAGCGACGTCGAGGCGGGCAACCTGGTGATCTCCCCCGAGTATCAGTATCCCCAGAACAAGCAGCCTGAAATGGTGGGTTACCGTGCCCAGCGCCAACTGGCCGTCAAACTCTATCAACTCGACAAACTCAGCCAGTTGATGGATACCGCCCTCAAGGCGGGTCTGGAGTCCGTGACCCAGATAGAGTACGGCCTGAAGTCACCACAGGTCATCAAGGAGCAGGCCCGGCTTGGTGCTGTCGCTGATGCCACGAGCAAGGCGGAGTCCCTGGCCAAGGCTTTCGGCATGAAGCTTGGCAAGGTGTATAGCGTCGAATACCGCAACAGTTCCCCCATGCCGGTCTATACCCGTGCCATGAAGGCTGCGGCAGCCCCTGCAGCCGACATGATGGAAAACAGCTATCAACAGCAGCAGATCAGCATCACTGACAATGTAGAAGCCGTCTTCCTGCTGGAATAACACAGCCCCTTTGTCCATCACTCAAACCCGAGGCAACCCCTCGGGTTTGTCATTGCAGGGGCTGGCAGGACAAGTGAGCCGCGAATTGGGTCAGGTGAAACGGGAATGGAATAAAAAATGCCGGTCAGTGACCGGCATTTTTGCTGGAGAGGGATGATGCCTAGCCCAGGTTGGTAGCCAGCTTGCGTTGGCTCTTCTGTTTGAGCAGATAGCCGATACCGAGTACCAGGACCCAGGCCGGGATCAGCTCGACCGAGATGCGGGTGCCGTCGTTCATGTACATGATCACCAGGATGGCGGCCATGAAGGCGAGGCAGAGGTAGTTGCCAAACGGGCTCCACAGTGCCTTGAACTTGGTGGTGACGCCTTCTGCAGCCTTCACCTTGCGGAACTTGAGGTGCGCCAGGCTGATCATGGCCCAGTTGATGACCAGGGCGGAGACCACCAGAGACATCAGCAGACCAAAGGCCTTGCCCGGGATCAAATAGTTGATGAGCACGCACAGCAGGGTGGCCGCGGCCGAGATGGTGATGGCGGTCAGGGGCACGCCGCTCTTGTTGGTCTTGAGCAGGGCCTTGGGGCCGTTGCCCTGCTTGGCCAGGCCAAACAGCATGCGGCTGTTGCAGTAGACGCAGCTGTTGTACACCGACAGCGCGGCGGTCAGCACCACCAGGTTAAGTACGTTGGCTACCAGGTTGCTGTCGAGCGCATGGAAGATCATCACGAACGGGCTGCCGCCTTCCACTACCTTGCCCCAGGGATAGAGGGAGAGCAGTACGGTGAGGGCACCGATGTAGAAGATGAGGATGCGGTAGATCACCTGATTGGTGGCCTTTGGGATGCTCTTCTCGGGATTGTCCGCTTCCGCTGCCGTGATGCCGACCAGCTCCAGACCGCCGAAGGAGAACATGATGAAGGCCATTGCCATCACCAGCCCGCCGACGCCGTTGGGGAAGAAGCCACCCTGGGCCCAGAGGTTGCTGACCGTGGCCTCGGGGCCACCGCTGCCGGAGAACAGCATCCAGCCGCCGAATCCGATCATGCCGAGAATGGCGACCACCTTGATGATGGCGAACCAGAACTCCATCTCGCCGAACGCCTTGACGTTGGAGAGGTTGATGGCGTTGATCAGCACGAAGAAGAAGGCCGCCGACATCCAGGTCGGGATCTCGGGCCACCAGTACTGGACATAGATACCGACTGCCGTCAGCTCGGCCATGCTCACCAGTACATAGAGCACCCAGTAGTTCCAGCCGGAAGCGAAGCCGGCGAAGTCACCCCAGTACTTGTAGGCAAAATGGCTGAATGAGCCGGCAACCGGCTCTTCCACCACCATCTCGCCCAGCTGGCGCATGATGAGGAAGGCGATGAAGCCGCCGATGGCATAGCCCAGCAGCACCGCAGGGCCCGCCATCTTGATGGTGTCGGCAATGCCGAGGAACAGGCCTGTACCGATGGCACCGCCCAGTGCGATAAGCTGGATATGGCGGTTTTTCAGACCGCGCTTGAGCTCCTCGCCGTGTTGTTGAAGATCCATGCTTCCTTCCTTACGTCGCTGAAATCACTCGGCTCGCGTCCCGTCAGCCACAGCACTTCCTCTGCCTGGCGCGGCATCTTGTGCCGAAAACGTGACGAAATCCGTATTTATATCGTTACAGTTTGCCGCTGGCTGTTTTTTGTAGCGGCTACCAACCCGAGCAGAATAGTGATAATCGACCGTCCATGCACCTGTTTTCCTCATCATTGGCTGCTATTTTGTGCGCCATGCAGGTTTTTCATGATCTGGAAAGGGGTTTTGAGAGTGATTGCTGATTTTGTGTTCGGGTGGATTTGCGCCTGTTGACGCGAATTGGTTTTTATGATTCTTTTGCCCTTTGATAAAAAGGGACTCATATGATGGAGCGTATAGTCGGTGGCCTGGTGATGGCCGTGCTCTGGCTCGGGATCTGGCTCTCCCCCATGTTGCTGACGATGGCGATGAGCAGCCTTGTTGTCTGGGGCTGGTTGGGAGCGGATTACCTGGTGAACCACGTCGCCATGGTGCTCATCCTTGCTGCCGGGATGGGGTTGGTGCCAGCCTGCTGGCTGAGCGAGCGAGTCCGCAAGGGGAGGGGACTCATCCATTTTCACGGCATGTTGATGAACAACAAGGAGCTCAACAAGCCCTGAGCCTGCTTGCCCCGCGAGTGATGGGATGCCAGCGATGATGCTGGCATCATTTTTTCATCCTGTTTCTCTGTTTCGTTATCTTGCCACTCATCTATTTCATGGTGCGTTGTGCTGTCACAGCCTTGCAGGTTAGCAGAGCTGGCGGCGAAGGCCGGTTGCTTCCAGGATCTTGGCGCTGATCTCCTCGACCGAGTGGGAGCTGGTATCGAGGAAGCGGATCGCCTCCTGGCGGAACAGCCTCTCGACGCTGGCCAGCTCCTGTTTGCATTGATCAAGCGAGGAGTAGCGGCTGTTGGCGCGGCGCTGGTTGCGGATCTCGTGCAGCCGCTGCG
The DNA here is from genome assembly GCF_027705305.1 of Aeromonas sp. QDB17. Lineage (NCBI taxonomy): Bacteria > Pseudomonadati > Pseudomonadota > Gammaproteobacteria > Aeromonadales > Aeromonadaceae > Aeromonas > Aeromonas sp. QDB17. Next base: position 132,555 of record NZ_JAPDBP010000001.1, on the reverse strand, counting down.
GCATGATGGTGAGGCCGAACAATTTGTGGCGATTGGCCTTGAGGGCGGCGGGCAGCTCCAGCGATCCCATGTCCTGCTCGATAAAGGGATAGTTGGCGGCGCGAATGCCAAATTGCAGTGCCAGATAGAGGCTGGTCGGTGTCTTGCCGCAACGGGAGACCCCGATGAGGATGATGTCTGCCTCGTCATACTCCCTGGTGGTGATGCCATCGTCGTTGGCCAGCGCAAAGTTGACCGCTTCGATGCGATCGTCGTAAAGCTTGCGGTTTTCCATGCCATGGGTGCGATGCAACCTGGGTTCGGCCTTGATACCGAGCTCCTGTTCGAGAGGGCTCACGAAGGTGTTGAGAAAATCGTGGCTGCTGGCCTGGGCCTTGAGCACCTCTTCACGCACCATGGGGTCGACGATGGTGTGAAACAGGATGGGGCGCACCCCGGTCTGGCGAAACTGCTCGTCAATGCGTGCCCGTACCTGGCGCGCTTTCTCCTGGGTCTCGACAAAGGGGATGGTGACCTGCTCGAAGGCCAGGGGAAACTGGCTCAACACGGCGTGGCCGAAGACTTCGGCGGTGATGGCGGTGCCGTCGGATACATAGAATACGGTGTGCACTGCGGACTCCTGTGGTGCGCTCCAGGGGGCGGCGAGAAATAAGTATCTCTCGAAACCATATCGTTTTTGTCAACAGATCTGCCATGCCCAAGTTGTGAACTCGCTTGCAAACCTGAGTCGTTACCTTTTTGTGTCGCTATTGTAGAATGCCTGTGTCAAACGACCATCCCCAACTCTTGCTCGGGGATTTTTTTGACAATAAATAGAAAACGTTTTCATGGTCGTTGGCAACAGACACTAACAAAAACACACGACTTGGCACAGCAGGTGAATTGTCACCCTGGCCCCCCAACCTGGAGACATGCAAATGCAACAGTACGTACTCTGGTACGAACAGCTCGGTATGCAGGACGTTGAACGCGTCGGCGGCAAGAATGCATCCCTTGGCGAGATGATCAGCAACCTCTCGGGGGCCGGCGTGTCCGTGCCGGGCGGGTTTGCGACCACGGCCTTTGCGTTTAACGAGTTTCTGGAGTTAAGCGGCCTCAACGGCAAGATCCATGACCTGCTCGACAGTCTGGATGTGGATGACATCGCCGCCCTCAACCGGGCCGGTCAGCAGATCCGCGACTGGGTGGTGGAAGCGCCCTTCCAGCCCGCTCTGGAGCAGGCGGTGCGCGAGGCCTACGACAAGCTGAGCGCGGGGCTCGAGGCATCCTTTGCCGTGCGCTCCTCCGCCACCGCGGAAGACATGCCGGATGCGTCGTTTGCCGGTCAGCAGGAGACCTTCCTCAACGTGCGCGGTATCGATGCCGTCATGACGGCCATCAAGCATGTGTTTGCCTCTCTGTTCAACGATCGCGCCATCTCCTACCGGGTCCATCAGGGCTATGACCACAAGGGGGTCGCACTCTCCGCCGGGGTGCAGCGCATGGTGCGCTCGGATCTCGCCGCCTCCGGCGTCATGTTCACCCTGGATACCGAATCCGGCTTCAACGACGTGGTCTTCATCACCGGCGCCCAGGGCTTGGGCGAGATGGTGGTGCAGGGGGCCGTCAACCCGGACGAGTTCTATGTGCACAAGCCGACCCTCAAGGCCGGGCGCCCTGCCGTGGTGCGCAAGACGCTGGGTTCCAAGCTCATCAAGATGACCTACTCCGGGGATGCCGGTCATGGCCGTCAGGTGAAGGTGGTCGACACCACCGATGCCGAGCGCAACCGCTTCTGCATCACGGACGAGGAAGTGATGGCCCTGGCAAAGCAGGCCCTCATCATCGAGCAGCATTACGGTCGTCCGATGGACATCGAGTGGGCCAAGGATGGTCAGGATGGCAAGCTCTACATCGTTCAGGCCCGTCCGGAAACCGTGCGTAGCCGCCAGGAAGCCAATACCCTCGAACGCTTTGCCCTCAAGCAAACCGGCAAGGTGCTGATCGAGGGGCGCGCCATCGGCCACAAGATTGGCGCGGGTCCGGCCCGTGTCATCTCCTCCATCAGCCAGATGGATGAAGTGCAGCCCGGCGATGTGCTGGTCACCGACATGACCGATCCGGATTGGGAGCCCATCATGAAGCGCGCTTCCGCCATCGTCACCAACCGGGGTGGACGCACCTGCCACGCCGCCATCATCGCCCGGGAGCTCGGCATTCCGGCAGTGGTGGGTTGCGGCAACGCCACCGACCACATCCAGGATGGTCAGCTCATCACCGTCTCCTGCGCGGAAGGGGATACCGGCTTCATCTATGACGGCGAGCTCGACTTCGACGTGGCGGTGACCGAGGTGGGCAACATGCCGCGCCTGCCCATCAAGATCATGATGAACGTCGGCAATCCGGACCGCGCCTTCGATTTTGCCCAGTTGCCGAATGCCGGCGTGGGCCTGGCCCGCCTCGAGTTCATCATCAACCGCATGATCGGGGTCCACCCCAAGGCGCTGCTGGAGTTCGATCAGCAGACCCCGGAACTCCAGGCCACCATCACCAGGATGATCGCGGGCTACGAGAGCCCCAGGGAGTTCTACGTAGCCAAGCTGACGGAAGGGATCGCCACCCTGGCGGCCGCCTTCTGGCCTGAGAGGGTCATCGTGCGGATGTCGGACTTCAAGTCCAATGAGTACGCCAACTTGGTGGGGGGCCGTGGTTACGAACCCCATGAAGAGAACCCCATGATCGGTTTCCGTGGCGCGTCGCGCTACATCGCCGACAGCTTCCGCCCCTGCTTCGCCCTCGAGTGCGAGGCGATGAAACGGGTGCGGGATGTCATGGGGCTGACCAACGTCGAGGTGATGATCCCCTTCGTGCGTACCCTGGGTGAGGCGGAGCAGGTGGTGGAGATACTGGCTGAGAACGGCTTGCGCCGTGGCGAGCGCGGCCTGAAAGTCATCATGATGTGCGAGCTGCCCTCCAATGCGCTGCTGGCGGACAAATTCCTCGAGCACTTCGACGGCTTCTCCATCGGCTCCAATGACATGACCCAGTTGACCCTGGGGCTGGATCGGGACTCCGGGCTCATCGCCCACCTGTTCGACGAGCGCAACGAGGCGGTCAAGGCACTGCTGGCCATGGCCATCGCCGCCGCCCGCAAGGCGGGCAAGTACGTGGGGATCTGCGGCCAGGGGCCGTCCGATCACCCGGACTTCGCCGCCTGGCTGGTCGAGCAGGGGATCGATTCCGTGTCGCTCAACCCCGATACCGTGGTCGACACCTGGCTCTATCTGGCCGAGCAGCATAAGGCCGGCTAAACCCGTCCCCGCTTTTTGATGACACGGCGCCGCAATGGCGCCGTTTTTGTCTGCGCCCCCCTTTTTCTGTTACAAGGGGAATGAGCAAGGCGCTCCGCACCCATCACAGGACGATCCCATGACCTCATTGCAGTGGCAATCCGCCACCCTGGCCCTGCGTGGCCACCACACCCTGGTTATTCCCGAACTCTGTCTCACCCCGCAGGCCTGCTGGGCCTTCGTCGGCAGCAACGGCAGCGGCAAGACGGCGCTGGCGTCGGCCCTGTGCGGCGAGCTGGTCGTGCGTGCCGGAGCGGTATCGGGTCGAGTCCGGGCCGAGCGACTCTCGTTCGAGTCGCAGCAACAGCTGGGGGAGCTGGACTGGCAGCGGCGCAATACCGACATGCTGGGGGAAGAGGAGGAGGCGGGGTATCGGGTATCGACCCTGATGCTGGAGGCAGGGGGTGAGGAGCATGAGGCCCGCGCGCTGCTGGCCCGTTTTGGCATTGAATCCCTGTGGGAGCGCCCCTATCGCTACCTCTCGAGCGGGGAGGGGCGCAAGCTGCTGCTGGCCCGGGCCCTGCTGGGGCGACCCGAACTGCTGGTGTTGGACGAACCCTTCGATGGTCTGGATCAGGGGGCCAGGGCTTCTTTGATGATGTTGCTGGCCGACCTGGTGTCAGAGGGGCTGCGCCTGGTGGTGATCGTCAACCGTTTTGACGAGATCCCCCCCTTTGCCACTCACCTCGGCCTGCTCGGCGAGTGTCGTCTGCTGCTGGCGGGGGAGCGCGAGGCGGTGCTCGGCAGCCAGGAGGTGGCCCAGCTGGCACGCGCCGAAACGGTATCCCCCCGTTTGCCGCCACCGCTGACGACACCCGAGCCCTTGCCTCCCGGCCCTCGGGTCGTCATGAAAGCCATGCGTATCGCTTACGGGGATCAGGTGATCATCGATGGGCTCGACTGGACCATTGACGAGGGGGAGCACTGGCAACTGGTGGGACCGAATGGCGCTGGCAAGTCGACCCTGCTCTCCCTCATCACCGGAGATCACCCGCAAGGTTACAACAATGAGCTCCATCTGTTCGGACGGCGGCGGGGCAGCGGCGAGAGCATCTGGGAGATCAAGCGCCACATCGGGATCGTAAGCCCGGCGCTGCATCTGGACTATCGTGTCAGCTGCCCGGTGCAGACAGTGATCCTCTCCGGTTTCTACGACTCCATCGGGCTTTATACCCGGCCGGGAGATCGTCAGCTGGCGCTGGCCAACCAGTGGCTGGCCCTGCTAGGGCTGGCCGATCAGGGGGCGCAGCCTTTCCACTCTCTCTCTTTCGGTCAGCAGCGACTGGTGCTGATCGCCCGTGCCCTGGTCAAACATCCGCCGCTGCTCATCCTGGACGAACCCCTGCAGGGACTGGATCCCCTCAACCGTCACCTGGTGCGGGAGATGGTAGCGCGCCTCGTGGGCGAGGGAACCCAGCTGTTGTTCGTTTCCCATCATGCCGATGATGCGCCCCCCGGTCTGACCCACAGGCTGAGCTTCGTGCCAAGGGAGGAGGGGGGATACGACTATCTGCAGGAGCGTCTGGGGGGCTGAGCCGCCCGGGCGGCATGGTCAGAGAGGGGCTGGTTCGGCGAGGAGCGGCGGCATCCCCAGCAGCGTCCACCACAGCCCGAAGAAGAGCATGATCCCCAGCCAGAGCCAGGCAAGATAGTGACGGGTGGCCGCCATCCCCGTCACAGTCACCATGAGTGCCGCCCCGAAGGCGATGAGGGCGAACAGAAAGGGCGCCATGTTGTCCATCATAGCGGTCATTTCACCAGGGAGAGGATCTGGCGAAATGCCGGATGGCGGCAGTCCCCCATCAGCTCATAGAGGCACATCTCCACCGACGTCAGCGCAGCTCCCCTGGCCGCAAGCTGGCCGATGGCGAGATCCCGGTTGACAGCGCAGCGAGACGACACCGCATCCACCACCAGCGAGACCCGGGCGCCGCTGGCCAGAAGCCCCAGCACGCTCTGGTAGACGCAGATATGGGTCTCGATGCCACATACCAGCCAATGCTCGACCCCGCTCTCGGCCAGCGCGGTCGCCACAGTGGGCTCCCCCAGGGCGCCGAAGCTGTATTTGGGCAGCACAAGATCGCCTGCCTGCAGCGATTGCAATTCGGGCACGGTGGCACCGAGCTTGTCCGGGTTCTGCTCCAGCCAGAGCACCGGCAGGCCCAGCGCCCGGGCCCCTTGCACCAGCCTGGCGGTATTGGCAATCAGGGCGTCGCTCTCCTCGACCAGGCGGGCCAGTTTGCCCTGGATATCGACGACCAGCAGGCCGGTGGTGTTTTGCTCAAGCATGAATGTCTCCTTGTCTGTGGCGGACTGCCTCGCCTGAAGGCTTTCGTTGGCTGACTGAGTGGCGCTGCTTCACTCGCTTGCCGTGCCTGGGCATTCAAGGTAGGTCATCGCCTCGATGTTGTTGCCATCGGGATCGCGCAGGAAGGCGGCGTAGTAATTGGGGGCATAGTGGGGACGCAGCCCCGGCAGCCCATTGCAGGCAAAACCTGCCTTGATCCCCGCGTGATGGAACGCATCCACCTGGGGCGCGTCGTCGGCCCTGAATGCGAGATGGCAGGAGGCGCCCTGCTGCCCCCGCTCAATCAGGAAGCCCACGTGATCGCGGCCCATCAGGCCAAAACCGGCAGCCGTCTCATCAGACCATTTGAGTTCTATCAAAAGAGGAGCCAGTACGGTGGCGTAGAAGTGCTGACAGGAGTCAAAACGCACCACCTTGATTTCAACATGATCGAACACTGTCATTCCTTGTGCTGTCTGAGGGCAGAGCGGGCCCTCGGCACCGCCATCGGATCCCGTGATGATGGGTACCGAATGACCACAATAAGCCAGTTTGACGCCAGGCAGGGAGAGGGCAAGGCGCATAACTGCGTGCTCTGTCAAAGATTTCTCATCCAGAGGCCGGCGGGCTTTGCCTCTCCTTGGCCAAGCTTGCCCGGTTTTGTTGCTTGGCGAAGGCTACGAGCTCTGTTATGGTATGCTCAGTTAGCCGTTTGGATGGCTAGATGGTTGTGCGCTGACTGCATGTTCGCGCCCCCGACCGCTCACCGTTTTGATGATCATGTTGACAGGGAGTATTTATGCAACGTCGTTCCTTCTTCACCCTTTCCGCCCTGGCGTTGCTCGCCAGCAGCCTGCCTCTGTCCGCCTTTGCCATCGATGAGGCGAAGAAAGAGATCGTCATCGGCACCACGGTTGGCGACTTTGCCGACATGGTCACCGACGCCATCAAGCCGCAGCTCGAAGCCAAGGGCTACAAGGTCAAACTGGTGGAGTTCACCGATTACGTGACCCCCAATATCGCCCTGGCGGACGGGTCGCTTGACGTCAACTGCTTCCAGCACAAGCCCTATCTGGAGAGCTTCGCCAAAGACCGGGGTCTCTCTCTGGCGCCCATCACCCAGGTACCTACCGGTCCCATGGGGCTCTACGCCGGCAAGCTGGGGGATCTGAAGGCGGTGAAAGATGGAAGCACGGTCGCCATCCCGAACGATCCCACCAACCAGGCGCGGGCACTGCTGATGTTGCAGGATCTGGGCTGGCTGAGCCTCAAGGAGGGGATCAATCCCCTCAAGGCGAGCGAGTTCGACGTGGTGAAGAACCCCCACAACCTCAAGCTGGTGCTGCTGGAAGCGGCGCAGCTGCCGCGCTCCCGTGAGGATGTGGACTTCTCCGTCATCAACGGCAACTTTGCCGCCTCAAGCGGGATCCCGTTCAGCTCCGGCCTCTTCCTCGAGCGCAGCTATGACTTCATCAACTGGGTGGTGGTCAAGAGCGCCGATGCGGGCAAGCCGTTCGCCAAGGATGTGGCGGCCGCCTACAACTCCCCCGAATTCAAGGCTTATGCCGCCAAGCGCTTCGTCGGCTACAAGTATCCCGAGGGCTGGCAGCAGAAGGGGTGAGTGGCGTACAAGCGATAAAAACGGGCACCCAGGTGCCCGTTTTTTATTGGAGGTCAGTAGTGGCGCAACCACCAGCGGGCGGCCAGGAGGGCGGTAAGGCTGCCAAGCAGGGCGCTTGCCAGCACATCCAGGGGCCAGTGCATGCCGATAAGGGTGCGCGAGAGGCCGATCCCGATGGCCCAGAGTGGCAGCAGCCAGGCCCCGGCGGGTGCCCGGGCCAGCCAGATCAGGCCGAAGAACTGGGCGAGGCTCATGGCGGCGATGCTGTGACCGGAGGGAAAGGCGTAGTTGACCTCTGCCTGCCAGTGCTGGCCGAGCCAGGCGGGCAGCGCCAGCAACTGGGTCGCGGCGTGGACCTGTTCGCTGCGAAGGGCCTGGCTTCCCCCATAGAACTGGCGGATGGCGGGGATCAGCTCCTGGCTCTCCAGCCAGATGAGGTAGGGCCTGGGCTCCTCGGTCAGCAGCTTGATGAGGCTCTTGATGACCCAGTCGCTCGCCAGCACGGCAAAGAGGGCGCCAGCCAGCGCCAGCAGGGCGCGACCGTCCAGCGTCAGCTTGTGTCTTGTGAGCAGCAGCAGGGCGGCGATGGTGAAGAGCAGCCCCGGCAAGTCCACCATGCGGGTGAGGGCGTAGGGCCACCATAGCCAGTCTGATTGCAGGGCCTGGGTCATGAACGGCTGCCAGGGCAGGCAGACGAGCAGCAGCAGGGGAAGGAGCAGGAGGGCATTGAAATGAAGCACCTTGCGGCGTGGCAACGAAGAGGAGTGAGTCGGCATCAAGGGGTCCGGTTCGGTGGCGCGAGCGGCTAAAAAGAGGCGTCATTGTGCCAGTCAGGTTGCTCTGGTCAAGGCGAAGGGGGCGAGGGCAACAGGCTGTTACATATGATGCTGCCGGGCATCGTGCCCGCACCTGAGGCCGGGAGGCGAAAAGATGGCCGCAGAGAGGTCTGCCAACAAGCCTCTGAAAATCCGTCGCGTTTGGGCTAGAATGGCGCGCCTGTGGCCCTTGTGGACGAGATGCGTGCCGATGAAGATCGTCGTTGATGAAAATATGCCCCATGCGGTGGAGCTGTTTGCGGAATTTGGTGAAGTGGTTCCCCTGCCGGGACGAGAAATAAAGGCCGCGGATCTGCAAGAGGCGGATGTGCTGCTGGTGCGCTCCGTGACCCGGGTCAACGAAGCGCTCCTGGCGAGTTGCCCTAGGCTGGGGTTTGTCGGCACGGCCACCATCGGTACGGATCACATCGATCAGGGGCTGCTGGCGGCGCGGGGCATCCCCTTCTTCAGCGCCCCCGGCTGCAACAAGGTGTCGGTGGGGGACTACGTGCTCTCCGCCCTGCTGGTTCTGGCGGAACGCCATGAGCTGAACTTGAGCGAGATGAGCCTCGCTGTCATCGGCGCCGGCAACACCGGCGAGAGCGTGGCCGGCAAGGCCGAGGCGCTCGGGATGAAGGTGCTGCGCTGCGACCCGCCCCTGGCCCGTAGCGGCGCCGCTGGCGACTTCGTGGATTACCGCACTGCCCTGGATGCCGACATCGTCAGCTTCCATGTCCCCTATCTTCGTGAAGGGGATGAGGCCACCTTCCACCTGCTGGGAGCCGAGGAGATCGCCGAGCGTCCGGCCGGGCAGATCCTCATCAACGCCTCCCGCGGCGAGGTGTGGGACAACCGTGCCCTGCTTGTCCGCCAGCAGGGACCCCATCCCCTGCGACTGGTGATGGACGTGTGGGAAGGAGAGCCGGAGCCCCTCAAGGAACTGGTGCCCCATACCGAGCTGGCCACCCCGCACATCGCCGGTTACAGCCTGGAAGGCAAGGCCCGTGGCACCTGGATGCTCTATGAGGCGCTGTGCCGGCAACTGGGGCGCACCCCGCGCCAGGATCTGCAATCCCTGCTGCCTGCCCCCGAGGTGCGCGAGCTGACGCCGGGGCAGCCGGCGGATCAGGCGCTCATCAAGCAGCTTGTCCACCTTGTTTATGACGTGCGCCGGGACGACGCCCGTTTTCGCAACCGGATCGGGCTGCCCGCCAGCTTCGATGAGCAGCGCAAGCGCTACCCCGAGCGGCGCGAATTGGGCGCCCTGCAACTGAAAGGGCCCTTCGCCGACGACAGACTGGCCCGACTGGGCTTTGCCGTCTCGGAGCAATAGACCCGATTTCAACAAGGGGAGGGGCTTGCCCAGGCGGCGCCTCCCCCCGGCCCGGCATCATGGCGGGCCTGTCATCAAACCGATACGCGTGCCAGCCGGGGCCCTCATGCCCGGCCCCGACGGGCCGCATCACAGGAGAACAGATCAGTGAGTCAGCAATTCAACGTAGCGGTATTGGGTGCCAGCGGCGCCGTGGGTCAGGCCATGATCGAGATCCTGGAGGAGCGCGCCTTCCCGGTAGCGACCCTCTATCCGCTTGCCTCCAGTCGCAGCGCTGGGGACACGGTGCGTTTTGGCGGCAAGAACGTCGACATCCTTGACGTGGAGGCCTTTGACTGGAGCCAGGTGGAGATTGCACTCTTCTCCGCCGGTGCCGAGGTCTCGGCCAAATGGGCGCCCATCGCCGCCGAGCACGGCTGCATCGTCATCGACAACACCTCCTGCTTCCGCTACGACGAGGACATTCCCCTGGTCATTCCGGAAGTGAACCCGGACGCGCTGGCCGATTTTCGCAACCGCAACATCATCGCCAACCCCAACTGCTCCACCATCCAGATGCTGGTGGCCCTCAAGCCCCTGCACGACGAGGTGGGCATCAGTCGCATCAACGTGGCGACCTACCAATCCGTCTCCGGCTCCGGTAAGGAAGGGGTGAGCGAGCTGGCGGGCCAGACCGCCCACCTGCTCAACGGCCGCCCGGTGGAGCCGACCCTCTATCCGCAGCAGATCGCCTTCAACCTGATCCCGCAGATCGATGCTTTCACCGACAACGGCTACACCCGGGAAGAGATGAAGATGGTGTGGGAGACCCAGAAGATCCTGGGGGATGCCAGCATCGCCGTGAACCCCACCTGCGTGCGGGTGCCGGTCTTCTACGGTCACGCCGAGGCGGTCCATGTGGAGCTGCACCAGCCGCTGGACGCCGAGCAGGTCAAGGAGCTGTTGCGCAATGCCCCGGGCGTCACCCTGTTTGATGATGAAGGGGACTACCCGACCCCGGTGCGCGATGCCACCGGTCAGGATGATGTGATGGTCGGGCGGGTACGCCAGGATATTTCTCATCCGAGTGGTATCAATATGTGGATTGTGGCCGATAACGTTCGTAAGGGCGCGGCAACCAACAGCGTGCAGATTGCCGAACTGCTGGTACGCGACTACCTCTGAGGCCGGATGTCGGCCCCGGGCGGGGAGGGAACCCCGCCTTGATGTGGGGCCCTGGCCCCGGTATGTGACCGGGAACCCACTCTCCGGTTTTTGGAATACCGTGTGATATCAGTGGACTAGGTTTTTTTCTACACTCTGGTTCGCGTCTGGGGCTGCTTTCTGGTCGCCGCCGGGCGCGAAATATGTCGGATCGCTGGCTTGAGACCGGCGCCTGATTTATATTGAGCCGATTGTTTTGGGGTAACTATCCAGATTTTTCAATGTGATAGGGCCGTCATACGAAGGAACGAATATGGGACATTCCCGCATAACGCTGGCAACGCTACTCGCATTGGGGCTTCTGGGCACGGTTCAGGCCGAAGAGGGGGCGCGAGAACCCTTCTTTGTCGAACTCAAGGGACCGGATGGCTCACCGCCCCCCGCGGTGCAACCAGAGCCCCGGGCCCAGCCCGTGGCGCCCGTCACCCTGCCCAGAGCCCAGCCCATCGTGCGTCAGGTGCCTGCTGCATCGGCTGGCAGTTATGGTCCCGTGCGTCCCACCGATACCCTCTGGAGTCTGGCGAGCAAGCATCGCCCGTCCAACCGGGTAAGCGTCTACCAGACCATGGTGGCCATCTATGACAAGAACCCCCGAAGCTTCGCAGACGGCAACATCAACCATATTCTGGTGGGTTCCCACATCCTGCTGCCCACCGCCGCAGAGGCGGGGCGCATCACGGATGCCGAAGCACGCCGTCGCTTCAACAGCGACAACGCGAGCTGGAAGGGGCTGAGCCCCAAATACCTGGCCAACAAGCAATCCCACGTCGCCCAGCCGGTGGTGAGCAAGCCTGCTCCGGCCAAGCCGGCTGTGGTGGCCAAGAATACACCGCCCAAGGCGGCGCCGATCCCGGCGGCACCCAAGGCGACGGCTCCAGCTCCCGAGGTGAAGGAGACCGCCAAGGCGGCTGTCTCCACCCCCGTGGTGGTGAGCGCTGCTGCGAGCAGCGCCGCCAGCACGGCGCCGGCGCCCCTGCCCGCCACTGCGGTGGGCAAACCCTCCACCGAGATGGCGCTGGCCCTGGAAGATGCCAACGCCCAGCTCGGCCAGGTCACCGAGATGAACCACAGGCTCAAGCTGCGCCTGCAAGCCCTGACCGAAGAGGTGGAGACCCTCAAGGCCCAGTTGCAGGATCAGACCGCCCTGCAAAAAGAGGTGGCGGAACTCAAGGCCAATCCGACGCCTCCCGTGGTGGCGCCGGTGCCCAAACAGAGCTGGTTGATGGAGCTGCTCTCTTCGCCGCTCAATCTCGCCATGATCATCCTGCTGCCGGTACTCCTGGTGCTTGCCCTGGTCACGCTCTGGCTGCGTGCTCGTGCCCGCCGCGAGCTGGAAGAGCAGGAGAAGAGCCTCTCCGAGTCGACCTCCATGGTCATGGGAGACGAGAACAGCGAGTTTGAGCAGTTGATGACGGTGGGCATCGCGGATGATGAGCCCCTCCATGGCATGCCGGATCTCAACGAGCCGGAAGTGAGCAGGAAGCAAGATGGCGCCAGTGCTGCCGCCGATGTCATCTTCCGGGATGACGAGACGGCGCTCTCCGCTTTTGATGTGGAGCCTGCGGTGACGACGGCGAACCGGGATCCGGATCTGGTGCCCGAGCTGGATCTGGCCCACGAGGGGGACTTCGATCTGCCCGTGGTGCCGGAACTCGATCTCTCCGACGAGCCCACCTCCTCTGCTCGTGGTCATGACGAGATCATGACCGAGGAGGAGCTGCAGGCCGCTCTGTTTGCCGAGCTGGACGCGGATCTGGAAGCGGATCTGGCCCAGGCCCAGGAGGAGAGCCGCAGCCAGCGTGACGAGACACTGGCCAACTTCGATCTGAGCGATCTAGAGACCGGGTTTGGCGAGCCGACCGACGATGAGCTGGCCGCCAAGGCGCCGCACATCGACGAGACGGGGTTCGGCAAGGACGATGTGGACGACATGCTGGCCGAGCTGGGGCTGGAGCCCACCAAGCCGACGGCGTCCGAGTGGGATCCCAGCGAGCTGGCCCTGGCGGACTTCGAGGATGCCTTCGCCGAGGTGGAGTCCCATCAGGGGGAGGTGAAACCCCGCGAACAGGTGCAAGACAGCGACTTCGTTGAAATCGACAAGCTGCTGGCCGATGCCGATGCCAGCAGTACGGAGCAGGAACCCTATCAGGGCTTCTCCCTGGATGTGGGGCTGGACGGTTTCCCCGAGGTACTGCCGGAGTCCAACGGCTTTGATGTGGATGCCGATGACGGCGGGGTGGGGGCCAAGCTGGATCTGGCCCGGGCCTACCTCGAGATCGACGACAAGGAGAGCGCCCGCGAGCTGCTGGAAGAGGCGGTGGCCCAGGGCAGCGAGCACCAGCGCAGCGAGGCGCAGAAGCTGCTCAAGCGCCTGGGCTAGGCAGGCCCTTGTCATCCATGCACCAGAGAGGGCAGCCCGCGGGCTGCCCTCTCTCTTTGGGCGCGGCCTCGCCCGGTCTGGGACTTTTGAGCCCGAGCGCGTATAATCCGCCCCGTTTCTTTCACTGCATCCTTTCATCAGAAGACACCGTTACCCATGCGAATTGCCCTTGGTATTGAATATGACGGCAGCCGGTACTTCGGCTGGCAGCGCCAGCGCGAAGTGATCAGCGTTCAGGAGGAGCTGGAAAAAGCCCTCAGCCGCATCGCCAACCACCCCGTCTCCATCCAGTGTGCCGGTCGCACCGATGCGGGGGTGCATGCCACCGGCCAGGTGATCCACTTCGATACCGAGTCGAACCGCGCAGAAGGCGCCTGGACCCTGGGGCTCAACTCCAACCTGCCCCCTGACATCGCCGTGCGCTGGGTCAGAGAGGTGGACGAGCATTTCCATGCCCGCTTCAGCGCCACCGCCCGTCGCTACCGTTACGTCATCTACAACCACAACTACCGCCCGGCCATCCTCGGCAGTGGCGTCAGTCACTACCACGAAACCATCGATGCGACGCTGATGCACCAGGCGGGCCAGAGCCTGCTGGGGGAGCACGACTTCAGCACCTTCCGGGCTGTCGCCTGTCAGTCCAACACCCCCTGGCGCAATGTGACCCACCTGTGTATCAGCCGTTCCGGCCCCTACATCGTGCTCGACATCAAGGCCAACGCCTTCCTGCATCACATGGTGCGCAACATCACCGGCTCCCTGCTGCTGGTGGGGCAGGGGCTTCAACCGGTGGAGTGGATTGCCGAGGTGCTGGCGGCGAAGGATCGCAACCTGGCGGGCCCGACCGCCAAGGCGGGCGGTCTCTATCTGGTGGATGTGGATTACCCGGCCGAATTCGGGTTGCCCCGGCCGCCCCTCGGCCCGCTGTGGCTGCCGGACTCGGCACCGGGTACGACCAGTTTTTAGTAACTGGGCCCGAAAATTTGTGGTTTAATGATCCGTCGTTTATTGCCATCGAGCCGTTAAGTCATTGAACAATCAAGGCTCGATGTGTTTTGTCAGGCACAAATGCATTAAGGAATTCCATGAGCTGGCTTGAGAAGATCCTTCCCAAGAGCAAGATCACCACACCGCGTCGTCACAACATTCCGGAAGGGGTGTGGACCAAGTGTACTGCTTGCGAACAGGTGCTCTACCGGGCAGAGCTGGAGCGCAATCTCGAAGTGTGCCCCAAGTGTGACCATCATATGCGCATCAGCGCACGTGCCCGTCTCGAGAGCTTCCTCGACGCCGAGGGACGCAGCGAAGTCGCGGCCGAGCTGGAGCCGCAAGACATCCTGAAATTCAAGGATTCCAAGCGCTACAAGGATCGTTTGTCTGCCGCCCAGAAAGAGACGGGCGAGAAGGATGCGCTGGTGGTGATGAAGGGCACCCTCAAAGGGGTACCGGTCGTCGCCTGTTCATTCGAGTTCTCCTTCATCGGGGGCTCCATGTCCTCCGTGGTCGGTGCCCGCTTCGTGCGCGCCGTCGAGGAGAGCATCAAGGAGGGCCGCGGCCTGGTCTGCTTCTCCACCTCCGGTGGTGCGCGGATGCAGGAAGCCCTGTTCTCCCTGATGCAGATGGCCAAGACCAGTGCGGCCCTAGATCGCCTCACCAAGGCGGGCCTGCCCTTCATCTCCGTGCTGACCGACCCCACCATGGGTGGCGTCTCCGCGAGTCTGGCCATGCTGGGTGACATCAACGTAGGCGAACCCAAGGCGCTGATCGGCTTTGCCGGCCCCCGCGTCATCGAGCAGACCGTGCGCGAGAAACTGCCGGAAGGCTTCCAGCGCTCCGAGTTCCTGCTGGAGAAGGGCGCCATCGATCTCATCATCGACAGGCGCGAAATGCGCAACCGTCTGGCCGGTCTGCTGGCCAAGCTGATGAACACTCAGGTCATCGAAGACTGAAGATGAGTTCACACATGCAACAATCCCAAAGCCGGTCGCTGGTCGACTGGCTTTCTTATTTGGAGCAGATCCACCCGGCCAACATCGACATGGGGCTGGAGCGGGTCGGCACGGTTGCCCGCCGAATGGGCCTCACCGAACTGCCGTTCAAGGTGATCACGGTGGCGGGCACCAACGGCAAGGGCTCCTCTTGCGCCATGGCGGCCAGCATCCTGATGGCCGCTGGCTACCGGGTCGGTGTCTACTCCTCCCCCCATCTGCTGCGCTTTACCGAGCGGGTGCGCGTCAATGGCCAGGAGCTGGCCGATGGCGATCACTGCGCGGCCTTTGCCGAGGTGGAAGCCGCCCGGGGCGACATCGCCCTCACCTTCTTCGAGTTCGCCACCCTGGCGGGTCTGTGGCTGTTTCGCCGCGCCGCGCCCGATGTGCTCTTGCTGGAAGTGGGGCTGGGGGGGCGGCTCGATGCCACCAATGTGGTGGAATCGGACGTCGCCCTGATCACCTCCATTGCCCTGGATCACTGCGACTGGCTCGGGGATACTCGGGAGGCGGTGGCGGTGGAGAAAGCCGGCGTCTATCGCAAAGGTAAACCCGCCATCAGCGGGGAGCCCAATCCGCCGTCGACCATCGCAAGCGAAGCGGCGCGCCTCGGCGCCTGCCTGCGTCAGGTCGGCATCGATTTTCGTGGTGACGAGCATGAAGGTGACTGGGATTATCACGGCCTGCACCACTGGTCGGGATTGCCCAAACCGGCCCTGCCGCTGATGAATGCGGTCACCGTGCTGGCGGCGCTGGAGTCCCTCGGTCTGCCATTGGCGGAGTCCGCCATCCGCGACGGCCTGGCCAATGCCCGCCTCGCTGGCCGGATGCAGCAGTTGCAAACCTCGCCGTTGGTCATCGTCGACGTGGCCCACAATCCCCACTCTGCCGCCTATCTCGCCAGCCAGTTGCGCCAGCTCCCCGGCAAGGGCAAGGGCAAGCGCCGCGCCGTGGTTGGCATGCTCAAGGACAAGGACATGGCGGGGTCGCTGGCCGAGCTTGACGGTCTGATTGACGAGTGGTTCCTGGCAAGCCTCCACGGCCCGCGCGCGGCCACGGCCGACCAGTTGGCGACGGCCCTTGGCAGCGGCCGGGGCGCGGCGCTCACCTTTGCCAGCGTGGGGGATGCCTACGGCGCCGCCTTGGCCGCATCGAGTCCTGACGATATGGTCATTGTGTTCGGCTCGTTTTACACTGTCGCCGACGTGCTGGCTCTGGGCTCGGTCTGAGCCGTTCGCTCCCCTGGCTCCGTCAACGTGACGACGGGCCGGGTTTTGCACTGGATAATCCCCTTTCAGGCCAAGTGGGTGGCGAGGGACCCGGCTTCGCCAGCCGGCGTGAGGGGAGGCGTTCTTTGCGAAGTGTGCAAGATTGCAATGGATCCTAAGTAACATGGGTGGAAATTAACTTGGCTTCGAAGTTTCAAAACAGATTGGTGGGGACCGTCATCCTGGTCGCCCTGGTGGTCATCTTTCTGCCGGACCTGATGGACGGCAACAAGCTGGAGCAGAAGGACGAGGCCTTTGCCAAGATCCCCCTGCGTCCGGAGCTGGAGCCCGCCAAGCCTGCGCTTCAGGTCTCGGCGGCGAGCACCCTGCCGGCCGAGCATCTGGCGAGTCAGCAGCAGGCCTCTGCCGCGACCCAGTGGCAGGTAGAGGAGATTGGCGATACCGTGACCCTGGCCAATCAGGGGGGAGCCAATCCAGCGGGAGCCAGTCAGGCTCCCATCACCCAGCAGCAGCCGGTACAGGCCGTGGCGCAACCCAAGCCCCAGCCCAAACCCGAGCCCAAGCCGGAAGTGATCGCCAAGAAACCGGTGGAGCAGCCCAAACCCAAGCCGGTGCCAACCAAGCCGGTAGAGGTGCAAAAACCGGTGGAGGCCAAGCCACAGGCGGGCCAGATCAAGACCATGGATGATCTTATCGCGAGCAAGATGGCCCAGCCGACTACGGCACCGGCAGCAGCAGCCCCGGCTCAGGGGAGCTGGATCCTGCAGCTCGGCGCCTTCAAGAATGCAGACAGCGTCAATGCCCTGGTGAGCAAGCTGAGGGCGGCGGGCTACTCGGCCCAGACGTCGCCGAGAACTCCGGTGCAGGGGCAGATCAACCGGGTCTTCATCGGGCCGGATGTCTCCAAGGCCAAGTTGCAGGGCATGCAGAGCCGGATCAGCCAGATGACGGGCTTGAGCGGCTCCGTGGTGGCCTACAACCCCTGACAGGACGATGAAATGAAAAGACCGCGCCTCATGGCAACATGGGCGCGGTCTTTTTTTGTGTCCAACACGGGGGAGGCAGTGTGGCTATCGGGCTGCCGAGGAGGCCTAGATGCACTTCACCGGCTTGGGGAGGCCTGCGATCTTGGTGGCCTGCTTGGCGGGGCCTTCCGGGAATAACTTGTAGAGGTAGCGGCTGTTGCCCTTCTCCGGGCCGTACTGCTTTTCCATCGCCTTGACCAGGGCGCGGATGGCGGGGGAGGTGTTGAACTCCAGATAGAAGGCCCGTACGAAACGCACCACTTCCCAGTGGGGATCCTCCAGCACTATCCCCTCTTTCTCGGCCAGCACCAAGGCCAGCGCCTCGCTCCATTGCTCGCTGTGGCGCAGATAGCCCTGGGCATCGGTCTCGATGAGTTGGCCGTTGAACTGCAAATGGTGTGGCTCGGACATGACGCTTCCTCGAAAAGGCTATCTCAATGGGGCGGGCATGGTAGCGCCTTGCGTCCCGTCCGGCAACCGGGCGGCGCTTGGCACCTGCCTCGGGTGGGACTGGCCCGGCGGCTATGTCCGGCTAGGTTCGACCCTGACCTGTCAGCAACTGGCCGTCGTTGGCCAGCACCAACAGCTCGTCTGCCAACTGGCTGATGAGGGAGAGCTGCTGGCTCAGCATCAGCTGCTCCTCGCTGCTCTCCGGAGCGATGGTTGGACAGGCTCCCGCGAGCGGCGTCGGCATCTGCCCCGCCAGGTGACCGGCGGCCTGCTCCAGGGTCTGGCTGATGTGGCGGCTTATCTCCTCCAGCCCCTCGATGGGCTCGAGTTTGTCGCGATGGGCCCCGAGCGCCGAGATATAGGAGAGCAGGGCATGGTTGCGCCAGGTGAGGGTAAAGCAGAGATCCAGGAAGCGGCGGCGCTTGCTCGGCTCCACCAGCATGCTCTGCCAGGCCATGGCCAGCTCGCTGTCGGCGAGGTGGGCACACTTGCGGGCCACCCGGTAGTCCAGGGATTCATCCCGTTGGCGATGCAGGCTGGCGAGTACCGCCGAGAGGTACTTCGCATTGGCGGACAGGGAGTTGGCGATAAGGGTCGGCAACCGCTTGTATTGCCAGTCGGGCCAGAGCCAGGCCACCAGGGCGTAGGAGAGCAGGCAGCCGAGCAGGGTATCGAGCAGCCGGGGTCCCAGGATGGCGAAGCCGATGCCATCCAGCAGGTTGAACGCCATCAGCACGTAGAGGGTGATGAAGCAGACGGCGGCGCTGTAGTTGCTGCGCACCTGGGTGAAAAACAGGAAGGCGGCAAGCCCCATGATCCCCAGTTGCAGGTGCAGCTCGGGGAAGAACCAGAGCACGGGCACGCCGATGAGGATACCGGCGAAGGTGCCGAGCATCCGCTGCACCAGGCGACGGCGGGTGGCGCTGTAGCTCGGCTGGCAGACGAACAATACGGTGAGCAGGATCCAGTACCCCTTGTCCAGGTGAAACGCCTGCAGAATGCCATAGCCCACGACCAGCCCGAGGGAGAGCCGCAGGGCATGGCGAAACACCATGGAGTTCGGGGTCAGGTGCTGCCTGAGCAATGCCAGCAGGGGCAGGGCGATCGGCCGTGCCAGGGGAGGCAGGCTGGTGGGCGGCGCGGCGGGGTTTTGCAGCTCTTCGGCGCTTTGCAGCAACTGGTTGATGCTGGCCAGGTTGCGACGCAGGAACTTCATCGGTGTCAGCAGGGTCTTGGGGTAGTGCTGCTTGAGGTGGGTGAACTCCAGCTGATCGCCGAGGGCCTCCAGGGTCCAGTGAATGCGTTTGTGGTGGGTGTAGGGCTTGTGCACCAGGATGGCGTAGCCAAGCTGCTGACATGCGTCGGCAAGCTGTGACAGCACCTCTTGGAAGCCGTCGAGGACGATGCCCTGCTTGAGCTCTGCTTCCAGCTTGCTGTAAGGGTAGTGGCTGGAGGTGGCCCGCTCCTGGATCTCCAGGGCAAGCAGGTAGAGGCGCAGCAGGCCCGCGAGCTCGGGGGCAACCCCGTGGCGGCCGGGGGCATGAAGACGGGCATTGAGCGCCGTCTTGGCCTGGTTCAGGGCATTGACCAGGTTGATGTTGAGCTGGGCCAGATTGTGGCGGATGGCCTGGGCGCCGTGTTCGTCGGCCGGGAAGAAGCGGGATTTCTCCTGCAAGTAGCGGGCGAGGGCGAAGTAGCTCTGGGCCAGTTGCTCGTGCAGGGTCTTGTAGGGCAGCAGCCAGAGCCAGACCAGGGACACCAGGCCGTACCAGAGGGCCCCGGCGCACAGGGCCAGCGGCTGATAGAAGAGATCCGGCGCCTTGGCGGCCCCCAGCATGGTGTAGATGGCAATCAGCAGGGAACCAAAGCTGATGGTGGCGTAGCGCTGGCCGAGGGCCCCCACCATCACGAAGAGGAAGGTGGAGCCCGCGAGCCCGATGGCAAAGAGCCAGGGTGTGGGGAAGAGATACTGCACGCACAATGAGGCGAACAGGAAGCAGAGCAGGGTCATGGCGAGGTTCTTGACCCGGCCCCAAAGGCTGTCGTCGGTCTCGGCGATGGCGCCGGCCACCACCCCAAGGGAGAGCAGCACGGTGAGCTGGATGTCACCGGTAGCCAGCGCGAAGGCGAGCAGCCCCGCGATGGCGAGCAGGACCTTGAGGGCGAAATAGATGTGGCTGTCTGTCAGCAGCCGGCGCAGCAGGCCGGAAAAATCCATCGGCATGCTAGGCACCACCCTTGAACGAGGTGAAATCGATGTGGCTGTCGGTCAGCAGACGGCGCAATAAACCTGAGAAGTCCATGGGCATGGGATGAAGGCAACCCTTGAGCGAAACGAAAGCGACAGCATAACCCGTCGATAACGAAACGGCCCTGATTTGGATCAGGGCCACTTCGCTTCATATCCTTGATTTGCAACTTATCCTGACAGAAATGGGCGCCAATAAAAACCCCGCCGAAGCGGGGTCTTGTGCATATCAAGCATCCATCAGTTGCGGTTGCCGCCAAGCAGGCTCAGCAGGCTCAAGAAGATGTTGTAGATGGAGACATACAGGGTGACGGTGGCAGAGATGTAGTTGGTCTCGCCGCCGCGCACGATCTGCTGGGTGGTCAGCAGGATGGCACCGGAGGAGAAGAGCATGAACATGGCGGACAGGGCCAGGCTCAGGGCGCTCATCTGCAGGAAGATGTTGGCGACCATGGCAACCAGCAGTACCCAGAACCCGACGAACAGCATGCCGCCGAGGAAGGAGAGGTCCCGCTTGGTGGTCAGGGCATAGGCAGACAGGCCGAAGAAGGTGAGCGCAGTACCGCCCAGCGCCGTCATCACGATCTCGCCGCCGCCGTTGTTCATGTACATGTTGATGATGGGGCCGAGGCTATAGCCCAGCAGGCCGGTCAGGGCGAAGGTGAACACCAGCCCCATGCCGTTGTCACGGTTCTTCTCGGTCAGGAACATCAGGCCGTAGACACCGATGAGGAACACGGCCCAGTGCAGGGGCGGCATGTTCATGACGGTCGCTACCCCGGCTACCACGGCTGAGAAGCCAAGAGTGAGGGAGAGCAGCATGTAGGTGTTGCGCAGCACCTTGTTGGTGTCGCGCACGGCACCTTGGGTGCCAGTGTAGATAGAACGGGTATCCATCTTGATGTCCTCTTGATTTCCGGGGTGAAGCGACCAAGTGTGCTTCGTTAACGCATTGTATGCACTGAATGTGTGGATGACGAGCGCTGATTTCAAGCGCCACCCCACCTGCGTGGTGCCTACTATCCCAGAGCAAAGATGTATTGCGCATGAACAAGGAGGCTCAAGGCGTTGCAGAGGGCGCCTGCTCCTGCTCTTTACCCTGTCTGGCGATCCGCGTCGGCGAGAAGCCGAACTGCTTTCTAAACGCCGTGATGAAATTGGCCACATGGTCATAGCCGGCGTGGGCGGCGGCGCCTTGCAGAGAGAGGCTGCGCGCCTCCAGCCTGGCCCGCGCTTCTTGCAGCTTTCGCTGGCGAAGGTAGCGCTGCAGGCTCATGCCCAGCTCTTTTTTTGCGGCTCGCTGCAAGGTGGAGACGCTCATGCCGAGGGTGGCCGCGATCTCGGTCAGGGTCATCTCGTCCACTTTTTCATCCCTGAGCAGCATCTTGAGGCGCGTCGGTTGCTCGTTCTGGCGCTGGCAACAGGGGGAGGCGGCCTGCTGGAGATTGGTCATCAGGCTCTCCCAGACACTGAGGGCAAAGGCCTTGCGCATCAGCATCTCGGAGGCGTTCTGGCTGCTGGTGAGATTGAGCGCTTCCGCAATCTGTCCAAGCGCCGCGGGCAGGGTCCAGTCGACGCGGCTCAGATGGCGGCTGAAGGTCTGTGCGAAAGCCTTGCGATGCGCCTGTGCCAGATTGTGGGCGAGCCAGGTGTGGTCCAGGGAGAGGACGATGCTGCGGCTGCGCACCTGGGCTTTGGCCGCCCCCTGTACGATGTCGGGCTCGGTATAGAGGATGGCGGTTGCCACTATGGGGTCGGACTCGTGGAAGCGACACCCCTTGAGCCTGTGAGTGGCGCCATAGGTCATCAGGGCCCGGCTCTCGAGGGGAATGGCGATGATCAACTGCGGCGGCAACTCCCGCTCGGTGGCGAAGTCTGCCTTGTGAACGATGTCCTTGTTGTGAAAGCGAAGACCCTCCTGGATCACCAGGTTCTCCACCCTGCCGGTGAAGCGCCCCCGCTGGCGTGCGCTGGTGTCCCTTGCCACTGTGTCAGTCATGTGCAATTTGACCATGTCGAAGAGTGAAATGACCACACCGCAAAACTGCGGCGGAAGATGGAGTGATATATTAGCCCCCGGAAAATCAAATGAAAATGATTATCATCTCTATCTTGGGGTCACTCTTACTATGGTTGTCTTGAAGGATAAAGCGCGAAGCCCGCTGGCTCTGGCCATCTCTGCCGCTCTGGCCGTCACCGTTGCCGCCCCGGCAGGGGCACACACACCGGACATCAAGCCGGACGAAACCCTGGTCGTCTATGGCAATCCACTCTACGGGATGTCGCCGTCGGAGGAGACGGGAGGCTATGGGGTCGACTCGGCCACCGTCGGCACCAAGACGCCGGCGGCCCTCAAAGACATCCCCCAGTCGATCACCGTGTTGACCAACGACTACATCGAGGAGCGCAACTTCGTGGCGGTGGACGATCTGGCCAAGTTCACGCCGGGTCTGCGCACCCTGGTCAACGACAGCGGTCGCTCCTCCATCTTCTCCCGCGGCTATGAATACGACGAGGTGAACCTCAACGGTCTGCCATCGCCCATGCAGAGCAAGTACGGCACCCTGCCGTCGCTGGCGGCGGTGGATCGGGTGGAGATCATGCGCGGCCCCTCCGGCCTCTTCAACAGCACCAGCGAGCTGGGGGGCGTGATCAACATGGTGCTCAAGCGTCCGACCGACGCCTTCAAGGGCTCGGTCACGGCGCGCTATGGCAGCTGGGACAGGCATTACCTGGAGGCGGACATGGGGGGCGCACTCAACGACGAGGGTTCCCTGCGCGGCCGCGTCGTGGTGGCCAACGCCGACATCAAGAACCAGGTGGACTACAACAACAACGACAACGGTACCTACTACGGCACCCTGGAGTTCGATCTCTCGGATCGCACCCGGCTCTCCGTCTACGCCCTGCACCAGACCAAGGACATCCTGCCCACCAACGGCCTGCCGGCGTACAAGGACGGCTCCCTGCTCGACATCGGCCGCAGCACCTACCTGGGGTCGGCTGAAGACTTCTTCGACGCCGACACCACGGATGTGGGGGCCTCGCTGCAACACGCCTTTGCCAACGGCGGGGTGGGTCAGGTCTCGGCCCGCTACATGGATCACGACATGCGGCTGGAGCAGACCTTCACCAACGGCCCCGTGGACGCGGCGGGCAACACCGGGCTGATGTTCAACGGCCAGGGGAACCAGCAGAAGAACATGGCCTTCGATGCCAACTACAGTCAGATGTTCGATCTGCTGGGGCACAAGAGCGAGTTTGTGCTGGGCTCCGATTACAAGCACTACGAGTCGGACATCCAGACCTACACCAACCGCAACCTCGGCAAGATCAATGTGTTCGATTTCGACCCTACCCGGGTCGCCAAGCCGGACTACAGCTACACCAAGAATGATCATGAGGAGCAGTCGGAGCTCGGTCTGTATGGCAAGGTGACCTGGCGTCTGCTGGAGCCGCTGGCGGTGATCACCGGGGCCCGCGTCTCCTGGTACGATCTGGATGCCGTCAGCACGACCCTGAGTTCCGGAGCCCAGAGCGGCGAGTCCAGTGCGTTCAACGGCAAGCTCACCCCCTACGCGGGGGCCGTCTATGACCTGAGCGACGAACACGCCTGGTATGCCAGCTATTCCAAGGTGTTCAAGCCCCAGACCAGCCAGGACGAGAGCGGCAACCTGCTCAAGCCCCGGGAGGGCAGCCAGTGGGAGACCGGCATCAAGTCCTCGCTGCGTGACGGCCTGCTCAACACCCGGGCGACCCTCTTCCTGATGAAGGACGACAACATCGCGGCCCAGGCCTACGACGATCAGGGCATTGCCATCACCAACACCTACTGGGCTACCGGCAAGGTGGAGACGCAAGGGGTGGAGCTGGAGGCGAGCGGCTATCTCAGCCAGAACTGGATGGTGATGGCCGGCTATACCTTCACCGACATCGAGGAGAAGGCCGGGGATCACAACCCGAAATTCGACACCATCCCCCGTCACGCCCTCTCCCTCTGGACCGACTACCACCTGGCCGACTGGGTGCAGGGGCTGCACCTCGGGGCCGGGATGACGGCGGTGAGCGACTACGGCTTCAACCAGAAGGGAGTCGAGACCCATCAGGGGGGCTATGCCCTGTTCGATGCGGCGGTGCGTTACGAGATCAACGACAGGATGCAGGCGACCCTGAACCTCTACAACCTGCTCGACCGGGAGTACTTCTACCGGGTCGGCTCCACCAGCACCTTCAACATGTACGGCGAGCCGGCGAACCTGATGGCAGGCTTCACCTACAAGCTGTAACGACCGACGACAGCAGGGCCTGCGGGCCCTGCTGTCGTCTCTGTGCGCCGCCCTACGGGGGATCCCCAAGGCTGGCGACACAATCCTGGTTCATCCCATGACAAGACTCATCATCCTGCTGCTCACCATGATCACACTCTCTTCTGCCCAGGCAGACATGCTCCACTACGCCCAGCGCTTCACCCACCATTCGGCCCTGCTGGGGGAGACGCGGCAATACAGCGTCTCCCTGCCCCAGGAATATGAACGCGAGCCCGGGGCTCGGTTCCCCGTGCTCTATCTGCTCGACGGGGAGAAGAGTCTGCTGGAGGTTGTCGGCATCACCCGGGCCCTGCGGGCCGGGCTCAATCCGGCTATCCCCCCCCTCATCATCGTCGCGGTGCACAACACCGACCGGATGCGGGATTACACCCCGAGCCACACCATGACCTTGCCCAATCGGGCACCGGCGGGGCCCGGCTATGCCGTGACGGGGGGCGGGCCCCGGTTCCTGCGCTATCTGGGCGAGGAGCTGCGCCCCCTCATCGAGGAGAGGTTTCGGACCCAGGCGCCAGCCCTGCTGGTGGGCCACTCCCTCGGCGGCCTGCTGGCGCTCGATGCCCAGGCGCAAGACGGCGGCCAGTTCCAGGGGGTGATCGCCATCGACGCCAGCCTCTGGTTCGATTACCCCCGCAATTACGAGCGCATCGCGTCGGAGTTGACCGGTCCGCTCAAGCACGCCTCCTCGCTGTTTATGGCGGTGGCCAACAACCCCTTCACCCCGGGATTCGGGCGCTCGGCGTTTCACCGGGATCGCCTGCAGCAGTTTGCGCGGCGGGTAGTGGGGGCATCCGGCCCAAACCTGCACGTCACCAGTCGCTACTTCGAGGAGGAGGATCACCACAGCGTCTACCACCCCGCCGTCTATCAGGGACTCCAGTGGCTGTTTCAGGGCTACCGGATGGATCTGGCGCCCGGGCACTTCAGCCGACAGGGGGTGATCGCCCGCTTTGATGCCCTGAACCGCCACCTCGGCAGCGCACTGCGCCCGGAGCTGGGGAGTCTGCGGGACATCAGGGAGAAGGCCGCGCGCTGGCCGCAGATGGCGATCCCCGTGGACGAGGCCGATGCCCTGCTGGCCCACTACTACGGGTCGAAGCCGTGAAAGCCGATATTTTTGCCTGTGTCTGGAATCGTCACAACGGCGCCGGAGACGGGTGTCGGTCCGGCGCCATCCCTGGGTAGACTGCCGAAACGAGGGGCGCCGGGTCGGTGCCCCGACAGAGGCAGGGAGTGAGCGATGGCGGTTGCAGGAAAGAGGGGAGGCATGCTGGCTCTGTGGTGCGGCGCACTCCTGATGTCGGGGTGCAGTGGGTTTGCGCCTGCGCCCATTCCCGTTACCTATCTGAGTCAGGATCCGCCCCCAGGCAGGCTGCCCCTTGGGGAGACCGCCTATGTGGATGACGGTCGCTGCCCACCCGGGCAGGTCAAGCGGCTCATCGGCGGGGACGCGAAGCACAATGTGCCAAGAAAGGTGGAGTGTGTGGCAAGACCGCAATGATGATGTGATTTTCACAGCCTGAAACATCCAAAAAAGAGCCCTGAGGCAGTCGCCTTGGGGCTCTTTTCGTCTGGCTGGCCTGGTCGGTGTGATGCCGCAGCGGGCTAGAAGGCATCTCCAGGGACCCGCACCCAACCTTCCATCAGGATGCGGGCGGAGCGGGACATCACCGCCTTGGTGACCGTCCACTGTCCCGCTACCTGCTCTGCCTGGGCTCCGACTCTCAGGGTGCCGGAGGGGTGACCAAAACGCACCGCTTCGCGCTCGCCGCCCCCGGCGGCCAGATTGACGAGGGTGCCGGGAATGGCCGCCGCCGTGCCGATGGCCACGGCGCAGGTGCCCATCATGGCGTGGTGCAGCTTGCCCATGGAGAGGGCCCGCACCAGCAGATCGATCTCGCCGGCAATAATCTCCTTGCCGCTGGCGGTGCGGTAATCCTTGGCGGGTGCGACGAAGGCAATTTTCGGGGTGTGCTGGCGAGTGGCTGCCTCTTCGGGGCGTTTGATGAGCCCCATGCGCAGGGCACCGGCAACCCGGATCGCCTCGAAGCGGGCGAGCGCTTGCGGGTCTGTGTTGATCGCCTCGCGCAGCTCGGTGCCCTCATAACCGATGTCCTCGGCGTTGACGAACACCGTGGGAATGCCGGCGCTGATCAGGGTGGCCTTCAAGGTGCCGCTCTTTACAACAGAATCCGGCACCTCCAGCTCGTCTATCAGATTGCCGGTGGGGAAGAGGGCGCCGCCGTCTTCACCCTCGTCGGACGGGTCGAGAAACTCCAGCACGATCTCGGCGGCGGGGAAGGTCACCCCGTCCAGCTCGAAATCGCCTGTCTCCTGCACCTGGCCGTTCGTCACCGGCACGTGGGCGAGGATGGTCTTGCCGATATTGGCCTGCCAGATCCGCACCTCGCAGGTGCCGTTCTCCGGGATGCGGGACGGGTCCACCAACCCGGCGTGGATGGCGAAGGCCCCGGCGCCGGTGGAGAGGTTGCCGCAGTTGCCGCTCCAGTCCACGAATGCCTTGTCGATGGCGACCTGGCCGTAGAGGTAGTCCACATCGTGATCGGGTTGCTGGCTTTTGGAGAGGATCACGCACTTGGCTGTGGAGGAGGTGGCCCCCCCCATGCCGTCCATGTGGGCGCCGTAGGGGTCGGGGCTGCCGATGACCCGCAGGAAGAAGGCATCCCGTGCCGGGCCCGGCTGCTGGCAGCGCTCGGGCAGGTCAGATAAGCGAAAGAAGACCCCCTTGCTGGTGCCGCCGCGAAGGTAGGTGGCCGGGATTTTGACTTGTGGTATGTGGGCCATAGAGAGTGTCCTGAAAAGAGTCATGGATCCTGCTCCCTCTGGGAGAAGGTACCCGAAGGGCGGATGAGGGGGATTTCCCCTCACCCCAACCCTCTCTCAAAGGGAGAGGGTGCCTTATGCCTTCCCCTTTTTCAAAGGGGCGGAGCGGGGTTGCGATTTAGCTTGCGGCCTTTTGCGCGGTCGACGCCAGGAAGTCCTGGGCGAAGCGTTGCAGCACGCCGCCCGCCTCATAGACCGAGACCTCCTCGGCGGTGTCGAGGCGGCAGGTCATGGGCACCTGGATCACTTCCCCGCTGCGACGGCGGATCACCAGGGTGAGATCGGTGCGCGGCTGGCGTGCTCCCACCACGTCATAGGTCTCGGTGCCATCGAGGCCCAGCGTGAGGCGGGTGGTGCCCGGTTTGAACTCCAGCGGCAGCACCCCCATGCCGATGAGGTTGGTGCGGTGAATGCGCTCGAAGCCTTCCGCTGCGATCACTTCCACCCCGGCAAGGCGCACCCCCTTGGCCGCCCAGTCCCGGGACGAGCCCTGACCGTAGTCGGCACCGGCCACGATGATGAGGGGCTGCTTGCGCGCCATGTAGGTCTCGATGGCTTCCCACATCCGCATCACCTTGCCGTCCGGCTCGACGCGGGCGAGGGACCCCTTCTGCACCACGCCGTTCACCACCGCCATCTCGTTGACCAGCTGGGGGTTGGCGAAGGTGGCGCGCTGGGCGGTCAGGTGATCGCCGCGGTGGGTGGCGTAGGAGTTGAAGTCCTCCTCCGGCAGGCCCATCTTCGCCAGGTATTCCCCCGCCGCGCTGCCGGGCAGAATGGCGTTGGAAGGGGAGAGGTGGTCTGTGGTGATGTTGTCCGGCAACAGCGCCAGGGGCCGCATGCCGCGCAGGGTGCGCTCGCCCGCCAGTGCCCCTTCCCAGTAAGGCGGGCGACGGATATAGGTGCTTTGCGGACGCCAGTCGTACAGGGGCGTCACCTTGGGACCCTGATCCTCTTCCTGGGTGAACATGGGGATATAGACCTGGCGGAACTGGGACGGCTTGACCGACGCCTTGACCACGGCGTCGATCTCTTCATCAGACGGCCAGATATCCTTGAGGCGAATTTCCTTGCCGTCCACCACCCCCAGCACATCTTTTTCAATGTCGAAGCGGATGGTGCCGGCGATGGCGTAGGCCACCACCAGGGGGGGGGAGGCGAGAAACGCCTGCTTGGCGTAGGGGTGGATGCGGCCGTCGAAGTTGCGGTTGCCCGAGAGCACCGCCGTGGCGTAGAGGTCCCGCTCGATGATCTCCTGCTGGATGGCGGGATCCAGGGCACCGGACATGCCGTTGCAGGTGGTGCAGGCAAACGCCACGACGCCGAAGCCGAGCTGTGCTAGCTCATCCATCAGCCCCGCCTCTTTCAGGTAAAGCGCGACCGTCTTGGAGCCGGGGGCGAGGGAGGATTTGACCCAGGGCTTGCGCATCAGGCCGAGCCGGTTGGCGTTGCGGGCCAGGAGGCCTGCGGCAATCACGTTGCGCGGGTTGCTGGTGTTGGTGCAACTGGTGATGGCGGCGATGATGACGGCACCATCGGGCAAGAGGCCGTCAGCCTCCTGGGCACGAGCCTTGTCCAGGTCCACCGCGATTCCGCGCTCGGCCAATGCCGATACCGGCAGGCGGCGATGGGGGTTGGAGGGGCCGGCCAGGGTGCGCACCACGCTCGACAAGTCAAAGTGCAGCACCCGCTCGTACTGGGCGCCCGCCAGGGCATCGGCCCAGAGACCGGCCTCCCTGGCATAGGTTTCCACCAGCCTGACCTGCTCGTCGTCACGGCCGGTGAGCTTGAGGTAGTCGAGGGTCTGCTGGTCGATGAAGAACATGGCCGCGGTAGCACCATACTCCGGTGCCATGTTGGAGATGGTGGCCCGATCGCCGAGGGTGAGGGCGGCGGCGCCCTCGCCACGAAACTCCAGGTAGGCGCCGACTACCTTCTGCTGGCGCAGGAATTCGGTGAGCGACAGCACCAGGTCCGTGGCGGTGATGCCGGGTTGCGGCTTGCCGGAGAGCTCCACGCCGACGATCGAAGGCAGCCGCATCCAGGAGGCGCGCCCCAGCATCACGTTCTCCGCTTCCAGCCCGCCCACCCCCACCGCGATGACACCGAGGGCATCCACGTGGGGGGTGTGGCTGTCGGTGCCGACGCAGGTGTCCGGGTAGGCCAGACCGCGATCGGCGTGGATGACCGGCGACATCTTCTCCAGGTTGATCTGGTGCATGATGCCGTTGCCTGGCGGGATCACCTCGATGTTCTTGAACGCCTGCTTGGTCCAGTTGATGAAGTGGAAGCGATCCTCGTTGCGGCGATCCTCGATGGCGCGGTTCTTCTCGAACGCCTGGGGATCGAAGCCGCCGCACTCGACGGCGAGCGAGTGATCGACGATGAGCTGCACCGGCACCACAGGGTTCACCTGGGCGGGATCGCCACCCTGCTCGGCGATGGCATCGCGCAGGCCCGCCAGATCCACCAGGGCGGTCTGCCCCAGGATGTCGTGACACACCACCCGCGCCGGGAACCAGGGAAAGTCGCGATCGCGCTTGTTGTGCACTATCTGGCCGAGGCACTCGCCGAGGATGGTCGGATCGCACCGACGCACCAGGTTCTCGGCGTGGACGCGGGCGGTGTAGGAGAGCCTGTCCCAGGCGCCGGGGGCGATGGCGTTCACCGCCTCCCGGGCGTCGAAGTAGTCGAGCTGTGTGCCGGGCAGGGGCTTGCGATATTGCGTGTTGATCATCACTTGCGCTCCTTGAGCGGCACGAACTGGAGATCCTCCGGGCCGACGTAGTTGGCGCTCGGGCGGATGATCTTGCCGTCGATGCGCTGCTCGATGACGTGGGCCGACCAGCCTGAGGTGCGGGCGATGACGAACAGCGGGGTGAACATGGCGGTGGGCACCCCCATCATGTGGTAGCTGACGGCGCTGAACCAGTCCAGGTTCGGGAACATCTTCTTGACTTCCCACATGGTGGATTCCAGCCGCTCGGCGATATCGAACATCTTGGTGTTGTGCTGCTCCTGGCTGAGGGCGCGCGCCACCTCCTTGATCACCTTGTTGCGGGGATCGGAGACGGTGTAGACCGGGTGGCCGAAGCCGATGACCACCTCTTTCTTCTCGACCCGGGCGCGAATGTCGGCCTCCGCCTCGTCCGGGTTCTCGTAGCGCTTCTGGATCTCGAACGCCACCTCGTTGGCGCCCCCGTGCTTGGGCCCGCGCAGGGCACCGATGGCTCCCGTGATGCAGGAGTACATGTCCGAGCCGGTGCCGGCAATGACGCGGCCGGTGAAGGTGGAGGCGTTGAACTCGTGCTCGGCGTAGAGGATGAGAGAGGTGTGCATGGCGCGCACCCAGGAGTCCCGTGGCTTGTGCCCGTGCAGCAGGTGGAGGAAGTGGCCGCCGATGGAGTCGTCGTCGGTCTCCACATGGATGCGTTTACCGTTGTGACTGAAGTGGTACCAGTAGAGCAACACGGAGCCGAGACAAGCCATCAGCTTGTCGGCGATGTCCCGGGCGCCCGGGTGGTTGTGATCGTCCTTCTCAGGCGACAGGCACCCCAGCACGGAGACGGCGGTGCGCATCACGTCCATGGGGTGGGCGGAGGGAGGCAGCTGCTCCAGGGCGGTCCTGACCCCGGTGGGCAGGCCGCGCAGGGCCTTGAGCTTGGCCTTGTAGGCGGCGAGCTCCGCCACATTGGGCAGATGGCCGTGCACCAGCAGGTGGGCTATCTCTTCAAACTCGCAGCTGGTGGCCACGTCCAGGATGTCGTAGCCACGGTAGTGCAGGTCGTTGCCGGAGAGGCCCACGGTACACAGGGCCGTGTTGCCGGCGGCGGTGCCGGAGAGGGCGACGGATTTCTTCGGCTTGAAGCCGGTGGTTTCGGGCAGGGCGCTCATCACATGTTTCCTCATTCAGTCCGTTGATGCGCCAGCCGCCAGCATAAGGCGGCCGGTCGCCGTCTTATTCCTTGGTCGACAGATCCTGGGTGAACAGCCTGTCCAGGGTCTGCTCGTAGTGGTGGTAACCGAGAAAATCGTAGAGGGACTCCCGGGTCTGCATGGTGTCGACCACGGCGCGCTGGTGGCCGTCACGGCGAAGCGTCTGATAGACATTGAGGGCGGCCTGGTTGGCGGCGCGGGCGGCGCTCAGGGGGTAGAGCACCATGTCGACGCCATGCAAGGCGAGCGCCTCCTTGTCAAACAGCTCCGTCTTGCCGAACTCGGTCATGTTGGCGAGGATCGGCACCCCGGCCGCCTGCTTGAAGCGATCGTACTGATCCAGCTCGGTGACCGCTTCGGCGAAGATCATGTCGGCACCGGCCTCCACATAGGCGGCGGCCCGCTCCAGGGCCGAGCCCAGTCCTTCCACCGCCAGGGCGTCGGTGCGGGCCATGATGACGAAGTGCTCGTCCTGGCGGGCATCCACCGCGGCCTTGATCCTGTCCACCATCTCCGAGACCGTGACCACCGCCTTGTTCGGCCTGTGACCGCAGCGCTTCTGGGCCACCTGATCTTCCATGTGGACGGCGGCCACACCGCCACGCTCGAAGGCGCGGATGGTGCGGGCGATGTTGAAGGCGCCCCCCCAGCCGGTGTCGATGTCCACCAGGAGTGGCACCTGGGTGGCGGCCGTGATGCGTTCGGCATCGATGAGCACGTCATTCATGGAGGTCATGCCGAGATCCGGCAGGCCATAGGAGGCATTCGCCACCCCGGCGCCGGAGAGATAGAGGGCCTGGAAGCCGCTGCGCTCGGCCATCAGCGCCATGTAGGCATTGATGGTGCCGACAATCTGCAGGGGCTTTTCGTTGGCCAGGGCCGTGCGAAAACGCTTGCCGGCCGAGGGGGAGAGGTTGGACATGGTGACTCCTTTCATGGGGTGCGTGTCTGCTGTATGTGTAGGGTGAACGGTATCATCTCACACTACGTTTACGTCAACGTCAATTATGCTTAGGTCCAAGGTCGCATCAAGTGTGCTCTCCCCTGACGGGCCCCTGGTAACGCCAGCACTACAGACTCGCTGGACCCATTTTTTGCTGTAATGCATCGTGCGGGAGAGAGGTGAACCCGGGAAAATGCCGAGTGTTTTTTGGCCAAACCGGGGCTTTTGGGGTCAAAATCTTGCGCGGTGTCAAACAGGATGCAAATTGTGTCTCAGCCATCCTCCCCGACTGGGTCTCTGCGTTGCTTGCCCGTAGGCGTTTGGCTACGCTCATTGGGTGATCAAACAAGGGGTGTGCGCCATGAAGAAAAGCCAGGTTCATCTCATCGACGAAGAGGTGGATTTTCCTGCCAATGAACAGCTGGTCTCCACCACGGACCTGCAAGGTGTGATCACCTACGCCAATGATCACTTCTGCCGGGTAGCGGGGTACAGCCGGGCCGAGCTCATCGGCCAGCACCACAACATGGTTCGCCACCCGGACATGCCCAAGGCCGCCTTTGCTGACCTCTGGGGCAAGCTCAAGCAGGGCAAACCCTGGCGCGGCATGGTGAAAAACCGCTGCAAGGATGGGCGTTACTATTGGGTGGATGCCTATGTCACCCCTATCTTCGAGCAGGGGCGGATCAATGGCTACCAGTCGGTCCGCAGTCGCGCCGCGCCGGAGATGAAAGCCGTGGCCGGGCGCACCTATGCCAGATTGAAGAGCGTGGAGCGGGGGGAGCGAAAGGGCGGATTGAGCCTGCGCCCGATGCGCCACGGGCTGGCCATCGTCGGTGTCTTGCTGATGCTGGCGGGGGGAGCCTATCTGATGGGGCCCTGGGGGCCGCTGTTCACCCTGTTGCCCCTCTTGTGGCTGGCCCTGATCTATCGTGACACCCTCATCACTACCCCCCGTTATCTGCGACAGCTCGCGGACGAATATGACAGCCTGACCCGGCTCATCTATTCGGGGGAGGATGCCAGTGCCATTGCAGACTTCCACATCAAGCTGTTGCAGGCCAGGATCCGCACCGTCCTTGGACGAGTGGACGATGCGACCCTCTCCCTGCAGGATCTCGCGGTGCATCTGAAAACAGCCTCCAGCGAGGCGAGCGCCGACATCGCCGAACAGGATGTCCAGACCCAGCAGGTGGCGACGGCCATCACCGAGATGGCGGCGACAGCCCACGAGATTGCCCGCAATATCCTGGAGACGGACAACCAGATAGCTCAGGCCAAGGCGCACTGCCAACACACCGACCAGCAGTTGGAAGATACCCAGCACAGGGTGACGGAGCTGGCCACCCAGGCAGAGCATGCCTTCACGGCCGCCGTGGCACTGGCGGAGGAGTCGGATCGCATCGGTGTGCTGATGAGCGAGATCCAGGGCATTGCGGATCAGACCAATCTGCTGGCGCTCAACGCCGCCATCGAGGCGGCGCGGGCAGGGGAGCAGGGGCGAGGATTTGCGGTGGTGGCGGACGAGGTACGAACCCTCTCCACGCGCACCCACAAGGCGACCGAGCAGATCCAGAGCAGCATAGGCCAGATCCAGCGTACCTTGAACGGCTGGAAGGGAATGATGCAGCAGAACCTGCAACAGACCCAATCCTGCGTGACCCTGACCCGCCAGGGATCAGAGAGCCTGCATCAGGTGCTGGCGGAAATAGAACGGGTGGTGGACCTCTCGGCCCAGATCTCGACGGCGGCAGAGGAGCAGCAGGCGGTAGTGGAGGACATCAGCCGCAACGTCAACGCCATCTCCCAGCACTCCCACACCAACAGCAACAAGATGCAGGACATGGATGCCTCGAGCGACATCCTGCTCACCAAGGCTCGCCAGCTCAAATCCCTGGGGCAGACCTTCGGGTAAGAGCGGTCAGACTCATGCAATGCAGGAAGGCCACCCCTGGGGTGGCCTTCTTGTTTATTGGTTTCATGGGGGTATCGGCTCTGTGTGCCGGGAGATGAGCCAGTCAGCCGGACTGCTCCGCCAGCGTAATGACGCGGCCACCTTTGTCACAATACATGGCCCTGTCGGCCTGGATGAGCCACTGCTCCGGGCTCCAGTCATGCTGGTAGTGGCTGACGCCGATGCTGATGCCCACCTGCATCGGCTGGTCATTGACCACGAAGGGGGCCTGCATGGCCTGGCGGATCACGGCGGTGACCTCCTCTGCCTGACGGATATCGTAGCTAGGCAGCAGCAGGATGAACTCGTCCCCCGCCAAGCGGGCAAAATAGCACTGGTGGCCGATGGCGTCGTGGATCCGTCGGGCCAGCTGGCAGAGGATGGCATCCCCCTGGCTGTGGCCGAAGTTGTCGTTGATGCGCTTGAAGTCATTGAGATCGCAAAACAGCAGGCAGCCCGGATTGTCGCTTTGCACCTGGTGTTTCAACTGCTCCATCAGGCTCAGGCGATTGGGCAGTCCGGTAAGGGGATCGAGGCGGGCCAGTTGCAGTATCTCCTGCTCTCGCTGTTTGCGCAGGGCCACTTCCTGGTTGAGCCGCTTGTTGCTCATCAGAAGATAGAGGGAGAGCAGCAGGATGAGACCACCAACACCCAAGCTTAGCAGGAACCATGGACGCCAGAAGATCCACTGTTCTGAGGGAACCTGATAGAGGAAACGGGTCAGGGAGACCGGTTTGGCAAGGAGGCCTATCTCCACCAGCTGCTGCATGATGTGAGCGAAGCGATCCGGATTCATATACCCGATCTCCACATAGAGCGGCTGGATCATCTCCTTGCTCATCTGCAACTCGTATTCCATGTGGGCCTGGCTGCGGTTGACGCCATACTCCGTGCGCAGCAGGGCGATGGCTTCCTCGGGGTGGGTGAGGGCATAGCGCCATCCCTTGAGGCTGGCTGCACGAAAACGTGCCACCCGCTCCGGATTGAGCCGCTCCTGTGCCTGGGTGGTGAAGAGAATGTCGCTGTAGAAATCGATGCCGTAGTTGCGAGGGTTGATGACGGACACCGAGATGCCGCGCTCTTCCAGATAGAAGGGCTCATTGCTCAGATAGGCGTTGAAGATGTCTATCCGGCCGGCGATCAGATCGTCGATGTTGACCGAAGTGGGTACCGGGATGAGCTGGCGCTCGTGAAGCCCCTGATAGTAGAGGGTGGCCAGCAGTTCGGCATCCTGATGACCCGGAAACATCATGATCCGTTTGCCACGCATGTCCGCAACGGTGAGAATGCCGCTGTCGCGGCGTGCCAGGAAGATGGAGGGAGAGTGCTGGTAGACGCTGGCCAGCGCCAGCAGCGGCTTGCCCTGGGCGTAGTGGGTCAGCACCTCGGTGTTGCCGACGCCAAAGTCGGCGCGTCCGGCCAGCACCTCCTGAACCGGACTTATTCCCTTGCCACCTGGCCTTATCTCGACATCCAGACCAGCGTCGGCGTAATACCCCTTGGCCTTGGCCATGTGATAGCCCACAAACTGGGGCTGATGCAGCCAGCGCAACTGCAATACCACCTTCTCCGGCAGATCACGTGTCCGTTCACTGGCCTGGAGGGGCGAGAAGCAAGTGATGCCAAGCAACAACAGCCAAAACAGGCATTTTTTCATTCGTGCGATTCTTGTGCTGAGGGTCCATGAAGATGGCCTGCAGGCCTGCATTCAAGTTGTTAACAAATAACATTCTAAAGGGTTATACATGTACCGGATACAATTGCAGCACAAAGATTTCATGGTGATCAACAAGCGTCCGGGCATTGGCATGCACGATGATGCCGGCGAGCCGGGTCTCGTCAATCGGGTCAGAATGGATACCGGTCTTGACCTCTATCCGGTCCATCGACTGGACAAGATGACCTCTGGGCTGGTGCTGCTGGCCCGCACCCCCGAAGCGAATCGCGCCCTCAGCATGGCTTTCGCGGCGCGGGAAGTGAGCAAGCAGTATCTGGCCCTCTCCGATCGCAAACCGAAGAAGAAGCAGGGCTGGGTGAAGGGGGACATGGAGAAAGGGCGAGGCGGCAGCTGGATGCTGAGCCGCACCCAGGATAACCCGGCCATCAGCTGGTTCGACTCCGTTTCGGTGCGCGAGGGGCTGCGTCTTTATCGCATCAAGCCCCGGACCGGCAAGACCCACCAGATCCGGGTGGCCTTGAAGAGCGTGGGAGCCCCCATCCTCGGGGATGAGCGTTACGGCGGCACGGCGGCGGATCGCGGTTATCTGCACGCCTGGCGCCTCGCCTTCACCCTGGCAGGTGAGAGCTTCGATCTCGTCTGTCCGCCCGATGAGGGGGCGCTGTTCCTCCTGCCCGAGTTGCATGCCGCCATCGCAGAGATCACCGAATGAGCGCTGCAACCGCGAGAGTCCCAGCCCGTGGCTGGATCCTGGCCGACTTCGATGACACCCTGGCGCCGGATGACAGCCATGCGGGGTTGCTGCGTTTCATCTTGCGCCGCCGTATCTGGCCGCTGCTGCTGTGGCCACTGATGGCGCTCGGTGCCGTGATCTATCTGCTGCCAGGTCAGCGCAGTCGCGGCATTGCACTCATCTGGTGGGCCATCACCCTCGGGCTATCCCCCCTGGCCTGGCGCGCCCTGGTACGGCAGTACAGCCTGACCCGGCCCGGTCTGTATCGGGAGGCGCGAGCCCTCCTGACGGGGGAGGGGCACCGCTGCTGGGTCATCTCCGCCAGTCCCCGCGCCCTGGTCCGTGCCCAGTTCCATCGTCAACTGCCAAGGCTCCCTCACCGCATCATCGGCTCGCGGATGGGTTACCGTTTCGGCGGCCTGGTGCCGCGCTTCTATTGCCATGGCAGGCACAAGCTGCTGCCCGAGCTCCTGACCCTGGAGGCCGCACTCACCCTGAGTGACAGCTTGCACGATCTGCCCCTGCTGGCGTTGGGGGAGCAGGCCTGGCTCATCAACCCGCAAAGGACTCGATTGCTAAAAGCGAGGGCGGTGCTGCCCCATATCGAACCCCGTTATTGGTCGCTGTAAGGCAAAGCTGACAGCCTTGCGGGACGCTAACGAGCGCAGTGCAAGGTTGAGGCTGTGACGTCACATTTCATTTACATTTTTTGGCGCGGATCCCCGCCAAACTATCTGAACGCCGCCCCTTCTCATTCCCTGCGCTCGCCACTCTAATGAAACAAGTTGTTAACACTGCCGTGCGGGCTGCCTGTCGAGCCCTTGCGGCGTGAACCGTTTCGTTATCAGTTCATCGCAAGGAGCGCATCATGACCACCCCCTCTTCCCGTACTCACACCATCAACCCCCTTGGCACCGACGGGTTTGAGTTCGTCGAGTACACGGCGCCGGATCTCAAGGGCATTGCGGCCCTCAAGGCGCTGTTCGTCTCACTGGGCTTTGCCGAAGTGGCCAAGCACAGGCACAAGCAGTGCTGCCTCTATCGCCAGGGGGACATCAACTTCGTGGTCAATGCCGAGCCCCACTCCCAGGCGGAGGAGTTTGCCCGGGCCCATGGTCCGAGCGTGTGCGGCATGGCGTTTCGGGTGAGCGATGCCGGCCGTGCCCAGCAGTACGCCATCGGCCAGGGGGCCAAGCCGTTTGTGGGCAAAATAGGCCCCATGGAACTCAACATCCCCGCCATCTACGGCATCGGCGAGAGTACCCTCTCCTTTGTCGATCGCTATGGTGAGCGGGGCTCCATCTATGACGTGGACTTTATCTTCTACCCCGACTGGCAGGCCCGCATGGCCGAGGTGGACGCGGGGCTCTATGAGATCGACCACCTGACCCACAACGTCCATCGCGGCAACATGAACCTCTGGTCGAATTTCTACGAGCGGATCGGCAACTTCCGGGAGATCCGCTACTTCGACATCGAGGGCAAGCTGACCGGACTGCAC
Source organism: Aeromonas sp. QDB17 (assembly GCF_027705305.1). Lineage (NCBI taxonomy): Bacteria > Pseudomonadati > Pseudomonadota > Gammaproteobacteria > Aeromonadales > Aeromonadaceae > Aeromonas > Aeromonas sp. QDB17. The sequence goes on along the minus strand of NZ_JAPDBP010000001.1, from coordinate 94,733 downwards.
TCGCGCGCCATGACGGCCCCTTGCGGCAAAATTCGCATTCCCATCAACGAGTCGGCGGACGACAAGTCCCAGATAGAGGAGTACCTGCGCCAGTACAAGGGGGAGGGGATCCAGCACATCGCGCTCGCCTCTGCCGACATCTATCGCACCATCCGCACGCTCAGAGGGCGGGGAACCGGCTTCATGCCGACGCCGGACACCTACTACGAGAAGGTGGACAGCCGGGTCGCGGGTCATCAGGAGGATCTGGCGGCGCTGAAAGAGCTGCGCATCCTCATCGACGGCTCGCCGACGAAGGACGGCATCCTGCTGCAGATTTTCACCGATACCGTGATCGGGCCCGTGTTCTTCGAGATCATCCAGCGCAAGGGCAACGAGGGCTTTGGTGAGGGCAACTTCCAGGCACTGTTCGAATCCATCGAGCTGGATCAGATCCGCCGTGGCGTGCTGGACGGATCCACGCAAGGGAAGGTGAACAGTGCCGCGCAGGGCCAGAAAAACGGAGAACCGAGCGATGCGTAACTGGATAAGCTTCCCCCATCGGGAGGGAACCCACTCCCGCCAGGCCCATGCCGATCTGCCGGAGCAGGCCATCTATGAGCGCGAACTGGGGCGCTCGGGCTTCTTCGGTCCGGCCACCCACATGCACCACAAGCATGCTCCAACCGACTGGGTCAACTGGGAAGGGCCGCTTCGGCCACGGGCGTTTGATCTGAACGATCTGCAGGAGGAGGTGAGCTCCCTCTCCCCCTGGGTGATGCCTGATATCCTCAGCAACCCCCACTGCCGCTACCGCATCTGGCGCCTGCATGAGCCCATGCCGTTTCTGGTGCGAAACGCCGATGGTGACGAGCTCCTGTTCATTCACGAGGGGAGCGGCGAGTTCTACTGCGACTACGGGCACCTCATCTTGAGAGATGGCGACTATGTGGTGATCCCCCGTGGCACCATGTGGCGCATCGAGCCCACCGCGCCCCTCTTCATCCTGATGATAGAGGCGACGGAAGACAGTTATCAGCTGCCGGACAAGGGACTGGTGGGCAATCACGCCATCTTCGATCCGGCGGCCCTGGACGTGCCCGCCATCAACGAGCGCTTCCTGGCCCAGCAGGATGAAAACCCCTGGTCGCTGCAGATCAAGCGCCACGATCAGGTCTCGGTCGTCACCTGGCCGTTCAACCCGCTGGATGCACAAGGGTGGCACGGGGACTTGTGCGTGGTGCGCCTCAACTGGCGGGATATCCGCCCGCTGATGAGCCACCGCTACCACCTGCCTCCCTCGGCTCACTCCACCTTCGTGGCGAGCCGGTTCGTGGTCTGCACCTTCGTGCCGCGTCCCATCGAGAGTGACCCAGGCGCCCTGCGGGTGCCCTTCTACCACAGCAACGACGACTTCGACGAAGTGCTCTTCTACCACGCCGGGGACTTCTTCAGCCGGGACAACATCAAGCGGGGCATGGTCACCTTCCACCCTGCCGGCTTCACCCATGGTCCCCATCCCAAGGCCTTTGCGGCGGGGCTGGCCCATGCCAAGACCTTCACCGACGAGGTGGCGGTGATGCTCGACACCCGTGATGCCCTGGCTGTCGGCCCGATCTGCGAAGGGGTCGAACACCCCGGTTATGTCACCAGCTGGCAGCGTCCAGAGACGCTCGGCAAATAAGGAATTCGATATGAAACTGGCAACCCTGAACAATGGCAAGCGCGACGGCGCCCTGGTGGTGGTGAGCCGCGATCTGGCGCGCGCCGTCCACGTGACGACCATTGCCCCGACCCTGCAGTCGGCCCTCGACCAGTGGGGCGAAGTGGCGCCGCAATTGGCGAACGTCTATCAGCGACTCAACGAGGGCGCCTGCCCCGACGCCTTCCCCTTCGATGAGGAGGCGTGCCTCTCCCCGCTGCCTCGCGCCTACCAGTGGATTGACGGCAGTGCCTACGTCAACCACGTGGAGCTGGTGCGCAAGGCCCGCGGCGCCGACATGCCAGAAAGCTTCTGGCACGATCCCCTGATGTATCAGGGAGGCTCTGACAGCTTCCTGCCGCCCCGTGGCCCTATCGTGATGGGCTCCGAGGAGTGGGGCATCGATTTTGAGTCTGAAGTGGCCGTCATCACCGACGACGTGCCCATGGGCACCCGTTCGCAGGGGGCGGCGAGCCACATCAAGCTCTTGATGCTGGTCAACGACGTGAGCCTGCGCAACCTCATTCCCGGGGAGCTTGCCAAGGGCTTTGGCTTCTTCCAGTCCAAGCCCTCCAGCAGCTTCTCGCCGGTGGCCATCACCCCGGACGAGCTGGGGGATGACTGGCGCGATGGCAAGGTCCACCTGCCCCTGGTGACCCACCTCAACGGCGCCCTGTTCGGGCAGCCCGACGCCGGGGTGGACATGACCTTCAACTTTGATGAGCTGATTGCCCATGCCGCCAAGACAAGGCCGCTCGGGGCGGGCTGCATCATCGGCTCGGGCACCGTCTCCAACTACGACAGAAGCCGGGGATCCTCCTGCCTTGCCGAGCGGCGGATGCTGGAAATTATCGAGTCAGGTCAAGCCAGTACACCCTTTCTGCGCTTTGGTGATACAGTGTCCATCGCGATGCAGGATCGCAACGGGATGAGTCTGTTTGGCACCATTTTGCAGCGGGTCACGCAAGCAACGGCCGAGCGGGCGAGCTAGGAGAGCCCGACCCCTGGAGGGGCGGGCGACACGGCAGGTGGCAGACACCTGCCACCACAGGGACACACTATGCTGCAGTTGTTTGGATATTGGCGCTCATCGGCCAGCTTTCGCGTGCGTTTGGTACTGCAACTCAAGGGGCTCGATTATGAGCAGCACCCGGTCAACTTGCGGCAGGGTGAGCAGAAGGAGAAGGCCTACCGCCGGGTCAATCCCCAGGGGCTGGTGCCGTTTCTCGTGGACGATGACGTGCATCTGGGTCAGTCGGTGGCCATCATGGAGTACCTCGACGAGACCTATCCCGCCTACCCCCTGATGCCCTCCGCCCCCATCGAGCGTGCCCGGGTGCGCCAGATCGTCAACATGATCGCCTGTGACACCCACCCCCTCAACAACCTGCGCGTGCTGCACTACCTGGAGCAGGAGCTGGGGCAGAGCAAGATGGCGCGGGATGCCTGGTATCGCCACTGGATAGACGAGACCTTCACCGCGCTGGAGCAGCTTCTCATGACCACCGCCGGCATCTATTGCGTGGGCAACGAGGTCACCCTGGCGGACTGCATGCTGGTGCCCCAGGTCTACAATGCCCGTCGCTTCGACATGACCCTGGATGACTACCCCACCATTGCGCGCATCGTCGCCAACTGCGAGCAGTTGCAGGCCTTTATCAAGGCCGCCCCCGCCAATCAGCCGGATGCCCAGCCCTGAAGCTGTGCAGACCGGGCCAGCGCGTTGGCCCGGTCTGCCGTCTCTTTCCTTGCCCGGGTTATCTTGCTCACCTCAGGGCGTGCCATTGGCCCCGTAGCGTCGAAACCCCGGCCGCTCTTTCAGTCGCTGGTAGTAGTCGTCCACGGCGGGTAGCGACGGGCGATCATAGGGCGTCTCCAGCCAGCGGTTGACTGACAGCCCGATGGGAATGTCTGCCAGCGAGAAGTGCGGACCGGCCACATATCCTCCGGTTGTTTGAAGCTGTCTCTCCAGGATCTCCATGCAGTGAGACCACTGCAGGCAAGCTGCGTGAAGGGCCTGATGGTCTTGATGCTGGGGGGAGCGCCTCACCAGCGACAGGAAGGCGTAGCGCCAGGCGGTGTTCAAGTCCGATGCCTGCCAGTCAATCCATTGATCGACCCTGGCCCTGGCTCTCGCCTCGGCGGGATAGAGTGCATTGGCACCATGGCGCGTCGCCAGGTAGCGGATGATGGTGTTCGACTCCCACAGCGTAAAATCCTCATCCTGAATGACGGGCACCATGGCGTTGGGGTTGAGTGCCAGAAACGCCGGGGTATCCGTGGGTTTGAAGCCAGATCCCCACTCCTCCAGCTCGAAGGGGAGGGTCAGCTCGGCACAGGTCCACAGTACCTTGCGCACATTGATTGACGACGCCTTGCCCAGTATTCGCAACATCTTTTTCGTCCTTGTCCGGGGTGATGGATGGCCTGTTTGTCGCAGACATGCCACTTCCCTGTTTGCGTAGCCATCAGGGCCCTGCACTGTCACTGACCGTGCGGGGCCCTGTTTTATTGACTGGCGAGTCAGCCGTGGGTGGTCCTGGGCTGGAAATAGGCGATAAATTTGCCGAGTTTCTCCCCGTCGTAACTCTTCCCCTTCTCCAGCAGCCCGGTGTTGAAGGACTCGAGCAGCCTGCCCTTGGCATCCAGCACGTAGAAGTGGGGCACCCCCAGATACTCGGGGTAGGCTTTCAGGAAGGATTCATTCTTGTTCTGCTCGCTGACGTTCACCTTGACCACCACGAAGGTGCGGTTGAGCTGGCCGGCGAGATCGGGTTCCCGGTCTAGAAAGCGGTTCATCTCCTGGCACCAGCTGCACCATTCGCCCCCCACCAGCAGCAGGATTTTCTTGCCCTCGGCACTGGCCTTGGCGGTAGCGGCGGCGAGATCGCGGGCCGGATCCCGCGTCTCGTCATAACCCTGGCTGTAATCGGGCAGGCTCTGACTCCAGAGGTGGTCGCCCGCGCAGGCGGCGCCATTGAAAAGGAGGGTGCCCAGCATCAGGGGCAGTAACAGTCGTTTCATGGTCTCTTCCTTGTGTCGTTATCTTTGCTTCCAGGCGCAGACAATGTGACACGAGGCGTTTCCTGCGCCAAGCCGCAAACAGGGAAGGGAAAGGCAAAAAGCGGCAATGGAATGGCAGAAAACAACAAAGCCCCTCGAGAGGGGCTTTGTATTCAGGTCAGGGGCGATCAATAACCCTGCTGGTGGACGTCCATCACGGCGCGACCGGAGGGGTCGGCCATCTCCTTGAACTTGGCATCCCATTCGAGCGCGGTCGGGGTGGAGCAGGCGACCGACTTGCCGTAGGGCACGGTGCGGGCGGCGGACTCCAGCGGGAAGTGCTCGTCGAAGATGGCGCGGTAGTAGTACGCCTCCTTGGTGAGCGGGGTATTGACGGGGAAGCGGAAGGCCGCGGCCTCGAACATCTGATCCGTCACCTCTTCCTCGACCATGGCTTTCAGGCTGTCAATCCAGGAGTAGCCCACACCGTCGGAGAACTGCTCCTTCTGACGCCACGCCACTTCGTGGGGCAGCAGACCCTCGAAGGCTTCCCGCAGGATGTGCTTCTCGATCTTGCCCTTGCCGCACATCTTGTCGGCGGGATTGAGGCGCATCGCCACGTCCATGAACTCCTTGTCGAGGAAGGGCACGCGGCCTTCCACGCCCCAGGCGGCCATGGACTTGTTGGCCCGCAGGCAGTCATACAGATGCAGGGAGGCGAGCTTGCGCACGTTCTCCTCGTGGAACTCACGGGCGTTGGGGGCCTTGTGGAAGTAGAGGTAGCCGCCGAACAGCTCGTCGGAGCCCTCTCCCGACAGCACCATCTTGATCCCCATCGCCTTGATGTAGCGCGCCATCAGATACATGGGCGTGGAGGCGCGGATGGTGGTGACGTCATAGGTCTCGAGGTGATAGATGACGTCCCGCAGGGCATCCAGCCCTTCCTGCACGGTGAAGTGGATCTGGTGGTGGATGGTGCCCAGGTGATCGGCCACCTTGCGGGCGGCGGCGAGATCCGGCGACCCTTCCAGGCCGACGGCGAAGGAGTGCAACTGGGGCCACCAGGCTTCGCTCTTGCCATCGTCTTCCACCCGGCGGGCGGCATAGAGCTTGGTGATGGCGGAGATGACGGACGAATCCAGACCACCGGAGAGCAGCACGCCATAGGGCACGTCGCACATCAGCTGGCGCTTGACCGCCGCTTCCAGGGCCGCTTTGAGCTCGGCCTTGTCGCTGACGTTGTGCTCGACCGGCGCGTACTCCATCCAGTCCCGTTTGTACCAAGTTTTAAGCTCGCCATCCTTGCTCCACAGGTAGTGTCCCGGCGGGAAGGTCTCGACGCTCTTGCACACCGGCACCAGGGCCTTCATCTCGGAGGCGACGTAGAAGTTGCCGTGCTCGTCGCGGCCGGTATAGAGGGGGATGATCCCCATGTGGTCGCGACCAATCAGGTAGGCATCCTGCTCGGCGTCATAGAGGATGAAGGCGAAGATGCCGTTCAGATCGTCCAGGAACGCCGGGCCCTTTTCCTTGTAGAGGGCCAGCAGCACTTCACAGTCGGAGTTGGTCTGGAACTGGAAGTCGACCTTGAGGTTCTTCTCCAGCTCCTTGTGGTTGTAGATCTCGCCGTTGACGGCCAATACGTGTGTGCGCTCGGGGTTGTAGAGAGGCTGTGCGCCGTTGCCCGGATCGACGATGGCCAGGCGCTCGTGCACCAGGATGGCCTTGTCGGAGCTGTAGACGCCGGACCAGTCAGGCCCGCGGTGACGCAGTCGCTTGGACATCTCCAGGGCCGATTTGCGCAGGGCAGTGGCGTCGGTCTTGATGTCCAGAATGCCGAAAATAGAACACATTGGCGGTAATCCTCTTGATTTTTATATGAGCCCCCCACGTTTGGGCTCGAAATTCCATTTACATTCCTCGCCAATCACAATGCCTAGCGGAAAACCCTTTTGCAAGCGGGAAAACCGCAGAAAATCATGCCGTAAGCGTCAAGTTGCGCAGGGGATGGCGGCCGCCCGGCCGCCTGAAGAGAGAGGGTCAGGGTTGACGTGCGCGTCAAGTCGCGGCGGGTTCGAAGATCACATAGAGCTTGCGGCAAGGGGTGAGGGTCTCCCACTGCCCGACAAAACCGGCGGGAATGACGAACTGATCCCCCGGTTTGAGGTGCAGCCGGCCGCCCTGCTCGTCGTGGATCACCGCCTCCCCTTCCAGCATCTGGCAGTATTCGTGTTCGGTATAGTGAACGGCCCAGCAGCCCGGCTCGCAAGCCCAGAAGCCCACGTGAAACTGCTGGCTCGGGTCTGAGTAGTGGTTCCATGCCGTCTGGCTCGGCGTTCCGGCCCTGATGCGCTCGGGGGCGGGCATCAGCGGGGTGGGGGAGACAGTGTGCTTGTCCAGCAGGATCCAGTCGTTCAGGCTCTTCATGGTGCGTCCTTGAGTGGCGAAGGAGCATCCTGCTCCCGTTTAGTTTGTTTAACGATGTTGCGCTTACGTTAAACGAAACGGGCCCCCTTTGCCAAGGGGGCCCGTGCAGGCTGAAGGCTACCGGAAGGGCGGCACCCGGGATCAGACGATGTCGATGTCCACCACGGAGTCGAAGATGTGGTTCGGTCGAAACGGCATGCGGTCGATATCCGCTACCTTGCTCACCCCGGAGAGCACCAGCACCGTCTCGAGACCGGCCTGGAAGCCCGCCAGGATGTCGGTGCGCAGGTTGTCGCCGATGATGATGGTGTCGTCGGAGTGAGCCTCCATCCGGTTGAGGGCCGCGCGAATGATCCAGGCGCTCGGCTTGCCGACATAGAAGGGCTTCTTGCCGGTCATCCGCTCGATGGGGGCGCACAGGGCGCCGCAGGCCGGGTACATCAGGGGGCCGTGGGTATCGGGGTTGGTGGCGATGAAGCGGGCCCCCTGATCCACGAACTTGGCGCCCTGCTGCATCATGGTCCAGTTGTAGTTGCGGGTCTCCCCCACCACCACGAAGTCCGGGTCGATATCGGTGATGGTGAAGCCGGCTTTATAGAGCTCGTGGGTCAGGGCCCCTTCGCCAATCACATAGGCCTTCTTGCCATCCTGGCGCTTGAGAAAGTCGGCGGTGCCCATGGCGGAGGTGTAGAAGCACTCCTCGGGGACCTCTATTCCGGCGGAGCGGAAGCGGTTTTGCAGATCTTTCTGGGTCTGGGCCGGGTAGTTGGTGAGGAACAGGAGCTTGCTGCCCTGCTCCAGCAGGCGGTGGACGAAGCGGTCGGCGCCGGGAATGAGATCGTTGTTGTGCAGGATGACGCCGTCAATGTCACAGATGACGTTTTTCTTCATGAATTCTCCTTGTAGGGCGCAAGAGCGGGGACAGGGCATCCCTCTGTTCGTCTCTTCAATCGGTTATGGTTTTTGTGCCGCCATTATAAGGCCCTTTGATGACAAGTCTCCTCCGGCGGGCCAGATGGGTGCACAATGAAGGCGAAGGGAGGGCGCCGCCCCGGTGGTGTCAGCACGGAGTCTGACGATGGAGCCGTCATCATGGAGCACTTTATTGCCGGCTTGCCCAAGCTGGAACTGCACCTGCATATCGAGGGGACCCTCGAACCCGAACTGATGTTCGCCCTCGGCCAGCGCAACGGGGTGGCGCTGCCCTGGCCCGATGTCGACAGCCTGCGCGCCGCCTATGAGTTCGACGGCCTGCAATCCTTCCTCGATCTCTACTACCTCGGCGCCAGCGTGCTCATCCATGAACAGGATTTCTTCGACCTCACCTGGGCCTATCTCGAGCGCTGCGTTGCCGATCACGTGGTGCACGTGGAGATCTTTTTCGACCCTCAGACCCACACCGCCCGCGGCGTGCCTTTTGCCACCGTGCTGGGGGGCATCGAGCGGGCGTTGCAGGCTGGCGAAGCAGCCTTTGGCATCAGCTGGCGGCTCATCATGAGCTTCCTGCGCCACCTGAGTGAAGAGGCGGCATTCGCCACCCTGGCAGAGGCCATGCCGCACCTGGCGCGCCTGCACGGGGTCGGCCTCGATTCGGGGGAGCGGGGCAACCCGCCCAGCAAGTTTGCCCGGGTCTTCGCTCGCTGCCGCGAGCTGGGGCTGCCGCTGGTGGCCCATGCCGGCGAGGAGGGACCTGCGGACTACATCTGGCAGGCGATCCGGGAGCTCGGGGTGCAGCGCATCGATCACGGGGTGCGCTGCGTCGAGGATCCCGCGCTGCTGAGCTACCTGGCCGACACACGGTTGCCCCTCACCGTCTGCCCGCTTTCCAACGTGCGGCTCAGGGTGTTTGACCAGATGGCCCACCACAATGTGCTGAGGCTGCTGGAGCAGGGGCTCTGCGTCACCGTCAACTCCGACGATCCCGCCTATTTCGGGGGATACCTGGGGGCCAACTTCCAGGCCCTGGCCGACGGGCTTGGCGCCAGCCAGGAGCAGCTGTGCCGCCTTAGTCTCAATGCCGTGGAGGCGAGCTGGCTGAGCCTTGCGGACAAGGTGCGCCTGACCCGGGACATTCGCCTCCATGCCGCCCTGCACGGGGTGAGCCTGCACTGAGCAGGCCGCCTTGCACACCTTGAATGCAGGAGGCCCGCCATGGCTGGCGGGCCTCTTTGTGCCATCGTTGGGCGGGTATCAACCCACCCGCACCAGATACTTCTCCCCTTGTCCCTCCTGCTTGACGCGGGTGAGCAGGGCAGGCAGGGCGTCGAAGTCGCCCACCACCAGCGGCGGTAGGGTCAGCTCGCCGCTCGCCATCTGCGCCATCATGGCGACACCGGCCGCCACCAGGCGGCTCCACTGTTTATCCGAGCCAAAGGCGTGCTGGGCGCCGAGGGCAATCTCGTGCAACGAGTGGCAATGGCTAAAGGCGGGCAGCGGGTTGCGCGCGATGCGCCCGAGCACCGTCACCATGTGGCCGTAATAGCCAAGGGCAGGCAGCAAGGCTTCTGCCTGCTGGCTGGAGACCAGATCGATGATCCCCTCGAAGGGTTCACCGCCGTTGGCGGCCTGCAACTGGGTCAGCCAGTCGGGATCCCGATAGTCCGCCACCCCCTGCACGCCTAGCTGTTTGAGCCACTGGTGGTGGTGCGGGCTGGCGCTGGCAAAGACGCGGGCCCCCTTCTGGAGGGCAAGTTGCACCGCGAAGCGGCCGACACTGCTGCCAGCCCCCGTGATGAGCAGGGCCTCCCCGTGCAGGTGCGGCAGCTTGGCCAGTGCCTGCCAGGCGGTGAGGCCGGGGCAGGGGAGCGCGGCGGCCGCCTCGTCGCTCAGGGCATCGGGCACCGGCATCAGGGCGCGAGCCGGCACCAGGGTGTGGCGGGCAAAGCTGCCGCCGTGGCGCAAGTCGGTGTGATAGGCGACCCGGGTGCCGGGGCGCAGGTGGGTGACGTTGGCCCCCAGTGCCACCAGGGTGCCCATGCCATCGACGCCGGGCACATGGCCGGGCTGCCAGTGGGGATGACCCTGTTCGATGAGTTTCCAGTCCACCGGATTGAAGGCGATGATCCGGTTGGCGACGAGGACCTCGTCGGGCCCGGGGGTGGGGAGCGCTTGCCGGGTGAGGGTGAGCTGGTCCGGTTCGCCGGGGGCGTGCCAGCACCAGGCCTGGGTATGGGTCACGGTGACTCCTTGGATGAGAGGGGTGGGTGCCTTGATTGAATTACATGGCGTAACAATGCCTTGAACTGCTGTTGCACTGGCAAGACAACAAGGCGAGCCCCCTGTTGGAGGGCCCGCCCTGGAAGAGGTTCGGCGCCAGCCGCCTTATGCCCGCTCTGCCCCATAGACGGGGTAGTCCGTCAGCCCTTTCTCGCCGCCGCCAAACAGGGTGGCGGGATCATGGGGGGCGAACGGATGGCCGTGGCGCAGGCGGTTCGGCAAGTCGGGGTTGGCCACGAAGGGGCGACCGAAGCCAATCATGTCGGCCCAGCCCGCCTCGATGGCGGCGCGGGCGCGTTCCCCATCGTACTTGCCGGCGTAGATGAGGGTGTTGGGGAAGGCGTCGCGCAGCCCCTGCTTGAAGCTCTCCGCCATCAGGGGGGCGTCGTCCCAGTCCGCTTCGGCGACGTGCAGATAGACCACGCCGAGCTGGCCCAGCAGGCGCGCGGCGGCCAGATAGGTCTCCTGGGGGTTGGCATCCACGGTGCCGTTGAGGGTGGTGAGCGGCGCAAGGCGTACCCCGACCCGGTCGGGACCGATCTCGTCACTGACCGCCTCGGTCACCTCTTTGAGGAAGCGCAGCCGGTTTTCGAGCGAACCGCCATAGCTGTCGGTGCGGGTATTGGACTCGGAGTCGAGGAACTGGTTGATGAGGTAGCCGTTGGCGGCGTGCAACTCGATGCCGTCAAAGCCCGCCTCCATGGCGTTGCGGGCGGCCTGGCGAAACTGCCCCACCACGGCGTCGATGTCGGCCTGGGTCATGGCGCGCGGGGTGACGGTCTCCACAAACCCCGGGGCATCGCTGCCGTTGTCGACGAACACCTTCACTCCCTTGGCCTGGATGGCGGAGGAGGAGAGGGGCTGGGCGCCGCCGATGTTGTCAGGATGGGTGACCCGGCCCACGTGCCAGAGCTGGGCGAACATGATGCCACCCTCGGCGTGGACGGCATCGGTTACCTGCTTCCAACCTGCCACCTGCTCGGCGCTGTGGATGCCCGGTGTCCAGGCGTAGCCCTTGCCCAGGGGATCTATCTGGGTGCCTTCGCTGATGATGAGGCCGGCCCCGGCACGCTGGGCGTAGTAGGTCGCCATCATGGCGTTGGCCACGTCCCCGGGCTGGCTGGCGCGGGAGCGGGTCATGGGGGGCATGACGATGCGGTTGGCAAGGTGCAGCTGGCCGAGGCGAAGGGGGCAGAACAGGGGATCGTGGTGCATGATGGATTCCTCAATCTTTGGGAGTGAGGTGACTCTAGAGGGGATTGTTATTGTGAAAAAGAGGGGGTATTGCAGAAGAGAATTGCCGTTATCGCAGCAATGGCGCGGGAGGGGCCGGGCTCGGGCCAGAAAAAAGAGGGCCAAAGGCCCTCTTTTGCTGCATTGCCACCGATGATCAGAGGGAGAGTGGGGTGACCCGTACTCGCTCGATGCGCCGCTCGCTCACGGCCATGACCTCGAAGCAGAACTGGCCGAGGTGCAACTGCTGACCGACGTCGGGCAGGCTGCCGAAGTGGGAGAGCAACATGCCCGCCAGGGTCACGTACTCGTCGCTCTCGCTCACCAGACCGTCGCAGTTCAGGGCTTGCTCCACCTGGTGGATGTTGGTGGTGCCGTGGATGAGCCAGTGCTCGCCCTCGCGCACCACATCGGGGGTCTCGTCCTCGTCCGGCAGCTCGCCGACGATGGCCTCCAGCAGATCGTGGTTGGTGACCAGCCCCTGGATGACGCCAAACTCGTCCGCCACCAGAATGAGGCTGCCCCTGGCCTGGCGCAGCTCCGCCAGCAGCCGGATCACGTTGATGGTCTGGGGCACGATGACGGGCTCGTTCTGTCTGGCTAGTGCTGCCAGGGATTGCCCCTCGTTGAGGGCAAACAGCAGATCCCGAGCCTTGACCACCCCGATGATCTCGTCCAGCTCCCCGTCACAGACCGGGAACAGGCTGTGGGGGGCCCGTTGCAGCAGGGCGCGGATCTCGTCCTCGCTGTCGCTCACGTCGATCCACTCCATCTCGGAGCGCGGGGTCATGATGGTGCGAATGGAACGCTCGGCCAGCGACAGCACGCCGCTCACCATGTAACGCTCCTCTTCACCGAAACCGGGGGGCAGGGGCTGAGCCTGCACCTCTTCCTCGTCCTCCTGCGGGTGGGCTGAGCGCTTGTTCCCCCCCATCAGCTTGAAGATGGCGGCGGTGGTGCGCTCGCGCAGGGGCTGGCGCGCCTCGTGGCGCAGGGCACTGCGCTGGGCGAGCTGGTTGAAGAACTCGATGAGCACCGAGAAGCCGATGGCCGCGTAGAGGTAGCCCTTCGGAATGTGGAAGCCGAAGCCCTCCGCCACCAGGCTGAAGCCGATCATCAAGAGGAAGCTCAGGCAGAGCACCACCACAGTGGGGTGGGCGTTGACGAAGCGGGTCAGGGGCTTGGAGGCGAGCACCATCACTACCATGGCGATGGTCACGGCCGCCATCATGACGCCGAGGTGATCCACCATGCCGACGGCGGTGATGATGGAGTCCAGGGAGAAGACCGCATCCAGCACCAGGATCTGGGCGATCACCACCCCGAACCCGGCATAGACGCCGGTGCCGCCTTGCTCCTCGGGCTTGGCCTCGAGTCGCTCATGCAGCTCGGAGGTGGCCTTGAACAGCAGGAAGAGTCCGCCTCCCATCAGGATGAGATCCCGACCGGAGAAGGGGTGATCCCAGATGTGCAGCAGAGGAGCCGTGAGGGTGACCAGCCATGACATGATGGTGAGCAGTCCCAGGCGCATCAGCAGGGCCAGGGAGAGACCGATGATGCGCGCCTTGTCCCGCTGGGCGGGGGGCAGTTTTTTCACCAGGATGGCGATGAAGACCAGGTTGTCGATCCCGAGAACGATTTCCAGGATGATCAGGGTAAGAAGACCGACCCAGATTGACGGGTCCAGCAAGAATTCCATGTGATTGACCTCAATGAAGACAGATGCAGTGAATCGTGGTCACGGCGTGGCCGTGGTGACGGAGACGATCGCTTCAGAGGCGTTGGTTGAGCAGGTACAGATAGGCTTTGATGGGAAAAGACGAAGGGCTACTTCGGGGATTGTCCATGATGGGCAATAAAACCTCGGGTCAAAAGTGAGCCCTGATGATAACGACTCGCCGCCATTTGGCAAGGGGGCTGTCAGGGGGACGCGACGAGGGGATTGCCGACGGGGGAGGCAAGGGAAAGGGGCATTGATGCGCAGCCAAGTTTGACTGGAGATAAAAGAGCGACACATTGACACGATCACAAATATAGGTGCTGAACAAGGAAAATAAACGATCTGATACCAACAACCGGATTCATCAGGCTCATATATATCCATTGTTTTTGTAATAATTTGTTTCAGGGGGAAATATTGCGGCTGTGTCATGGGAGAAAGAAGGAATAGAGGGGGTTATGGTGTTTGATATGGAGTTATTATTCTAGATTTAACTTGTTCGCCACCAACTAATTCACATGAATCATATATTCAGCGTATAAAAAGCAAGGAGGCCCAGGCCTCCTCGTTTGCGCTCACACTGGTTGTTTCAGGGGACGTTAACCCTGGTCGTCAGGTCAATTGCCGGTATAGGCCGCGCCCTGAACATGCCCCTTCTTGTCGCTCAGACAGGACCAGGGGGCATCGGCACCCGGCACCTTGATGGTGACGCCAACCCCGGCTTCCGAGTCCATCACGTCGATCACCTGGAGCTGCTGTTGTGCCACGTCTGTCTTGTCGGAGACCGCCTTGAGACAGGCTTTCTCGGCGGGACTGGCCTTGTGGGAAGTCGCAGCAGCAGGGGCTGCGGTGGAGACGGGATGACAGACGCCGGAGCCATTCTTGCTGTTGTAAGAGACGTCGTATTTCCCGTTGATGTTGCTGATGGAGAGAATGACTCCTGACCCCTTCACCTCGAAGAAGTCCTCACCGTACTCCTTGACCTTGGCCTCTTGGCCGTTGATATAGACGGGGCCCCCTTCATCGCTGTGAAACTGGATCTGGCCCGGGCACTCATAATTCAACTGGGGAATGGCAGCTTGTGCCGCACCGGTCATGATCAGCGTCATGACAGCAATGACTGTGTTTTTCATGGATATTGCCTCAACTGTATAATGATACGATGTTTGTTATTTTATTTTTCCGGTTAATAACAACTCCCTCTTTGGCATTCAATCACCGCCTCCCTGCACACAAATAAATAGCGGTGACACTTTCTTTTAGCAACGAATTTTTATTTGTTTGGTATGGGATGAAAATAAATCTTGATCCAACAGGGGTGGCAAACGTTTGTGTCTTTGGCGGGGGAGGAACACTGGTGGATGTCCTGGGACCAGAGGTCCGTTGAGCACACCCGCAGAGGGCAGAACACGGGGAGACTCGGGAGACACAGGAGAAAAGTGCAGAACAACCAACGCCGGAGTGGGGATCCCGGATGAGTCATCGAGCGGGGCTGTGCAGCCCCGCGCGTCATTCAGCGTGCAGTCCGGGTCAGAGCCAGCGTTTCTCGCGGGTGAAGCAGACCGAGAGCCAGGCGTCCCCCAGGGTATCGCCGAGGCGGGACCAGAGCTCCTGGCGCAGGGCATCCTGGCGCTCGACGGGCCACTCCTGGCCGGGGGCCACCAGGATGTTGAGCTCGAGATCGAAGCGGCGGCCGCTTTTTGCCAGGTGGCTGTAGCACTCGACCCCATGGCGCAGGCGCAGGGCTTCGACTTCGCTGGCCACCAGCCGGGAGACATCCCCCTTGGGGGCAATCTTCAGCACTTCCCGCAGGTTGCGACCGAGCACCTTGATGGGGATGAGGGTGGCACACAGGGCCAGCAGCGAGACCAGCACCGGGTCTATGTAGCGGTTGTAGTGGCCGTAACCCAGGGTATCGAGCCCGATGGCGACCAGAAAGCCGATGAGCAGGGTGGCGCTGAGCAGGGTATCCACCAGCCACTCCTTGGAGTCCACCCGCACCAGCTCGGAGTTGACCCGCTCGGCCACGTCGGCCTCGATGAGATAGAGGATGCCGCAGAAGAAGGTGGAGACGACGGCATAGATGAGGGCGTGGCCGAGATCTATTTCTCGTCCGCCCGCCAGAAGGGAGGTGATGCCGCCATAGAGGGCACCGAGGCAGAGCAGCAGAATGATGGCGCCGTTGATGACGTTGGCGATGGGTTCGAAGTGGGCGTAGCCGTATTGGAAACGGGCGTCGGAGGGGCGGGTAACCAGGTAGGCGGTGATGAGCCCAAGGCCCGTCATGCCCATGCTGAACAGGGTGAAGATGCCGTCCAGCATGATGGCGTTGGAACCGACGAACAGACCATAGCCGATCCCGAAAATGGCAAAGGTGATGCAACCAAACAGCGACAGGGTCAGCGCCTGTTTTTCGGTGCGAATAAGCGTACTGATAACATGGCTGTAGTGAGCCATAAAAGTCCTCCTTTCAAATGGTGAAGATTGCGCGCGCAAGCGGTTTTCTAGCTGATATACTGCCCGCTCACATGTGAGCGGACTGGTTCGGACACCCGCAAAGAGGCAGGTCCGAACGGTCGTTGTCGCCGGAATGCCGGCATCAAGCAAAGGATGGGAACAAGGATTCATGATCCCGAGACTCGATTACCAGGACAGTTTGTCACCTACAACCCTGCAGTTTCTTGAGTTGCTGGCGCGATCAGCATTTCGTGGTGATATCGAAAAGTCTTATGCAAGCCGGTTGGCGATGGCGACGGATAACAGCGTCTATCAGGTCGTACCTCAGGCGGTTCTCTATCCGCGCAGCGCGGATGACATAGCGGTGATGCTCAAGCTGGCCCAGGGGCCCGAGTACGCAACCTTGAGTTTCTTCCCTCGCGGTGGCGGTACCGGCACCAATGGCCAATCCTTGGGCGGCGGCATTATCGTCGATCTCTCGCGCCATATGAACCAGATCATGGAAATTAATCTGGAAGAGGGCTGGGTGCGGGCCCAGGCCGGGGTGGTCAAAGACCAGCTCAACGCCTATTTGAAGCCCCACGGCTACTTCTTCTCGCCGGATCTCTCCACCTCCAACCGGGCCACCCTGGGAGGCATGGTCAACACCGACGCCTCGGGGCAGGGGTCGCTGGTGTACGGCAAGACCTCGGATCATGTGCTCGGCCTCAAGGCCGTGCTGGAGAACGGCGATCTCATGGCGACCGAGCCGGTGACCGGCCAGCGTCTGGCGGACAAGCTGGCCCTCGAGACCCGTGAAGGGGAGATCTATCGCACCCTCTATCGCATCGGCCGCGAGCGGCGCGCCGACATCGAAGCCACCTTCCCCAAGCTCAACCGCTTTCTGACCGGTTACGATCTCAAGCACCTCTATCAGCCCGATACCGACACTCTGGATGTGAGCCGGGTGCTGTGCGGCTCGGAAGGCTCTTTGGGCTTCATCATCGAAGCCCGCCTCAACATCACCCCCATCCCGCGCTACCGCACCTTGGTCAACGTCAAGTACGACAGCTTCCCCTCCGCGCTCAGAAATGCCCCCTTTATGGTACAGGCCCACGCCCTGTCGGTGGAGACGGTGGACTCCCGGGTGCTGGGACTGGCCCGCGCCGACATCATCTGGCATTCGGTGAAGGATCTCATCCAGGATGTGCCCGGCAAGGATCTGCAGGGGCTCAACATCGTCGAGTTTGCTGACACCGACGAGGATGCGCACAAGGCCAAGGTGGAGGAGCTGTGCCGGCGCATCGACGCCCTGCTGGCCAGGGGGGAGGCGGGGGTCATTGGCTATC
This sequence comes from Aeromonas sp. QDB17, assembly GCF_027705305.1. Lineage (NCBI taxonomy): Bacteria > Pseudomonadati > Pseudomonadota > Gammaproteobacteria > Aeromonadales > Aeromonadaceae > Aeromonas > Aeromonas sp. QDB17. The sequence continues at coordinate 77,668 of NZ_JAPDBP010000001.1, read as the reverse complement.
AGGTGTGCGACCACCTGCCGAGCATCGAGACCATCTATGGCATGCGCAAGAAGTCGGTGGGGCTGCTCGGCAACGCCGAGGGGCGCAAGAAGCCGGTGGCCTTCACCGAAGACACCGCCGTGCCGCCGGAATCCCTGGCGGACTTCATCATGGAGTTTCGCGCCCTGCTGGACGCTCACGGCCTTGACTACGGCATGTTCGGCCATGTCGATGCCGGGGTGCTGCACGTGCGCCCGGCGCTGGACTTGTGCGATCCCGAGCAGGAGGTGCTGCTGCGGCGCATCTCGGATCAGGTGGTGGCGCTCACCGCCAAATACGGCGGCCTGATGTGGGGCGAGCACGGCAAGGGCTTTCGCTCCGAATACAGCCCCGCCTTCTTCGGCGAGCTGTGGGAAGAGCTGCAACGGGTCAAGGGGGCGTTCGATCCGGCCAACCGCATCAACCCGGGCAAGATCTGCATGCCTTATGGCAGCGGCGCTTCGCTTGTCTCGGTGGACGGGCCCAAGCGCGGCAAGTTCGACCGCCAGATCCCGATTGCCGTGCGCGAGAGCTATACACGGGCGCTGGATTGCAACGGCAACGGTCTGTGTTTCACCTTCGAGACCGACTCCCCCATGTGCCCCTCGGTCAAGATCAGCCGCGACCGCCGTCACTCCCCCAAGGGGCGGGCTGGCCTGATGCGTGAATGGCTGCGCCAGTTGTCGGAGCAGGGCTTCGATCCCCTTGCCGAAGAGGTGGCGCTGCAAAGCGGGGGTCTACGCTTCAAGCAGATCGTCGACAAGTTCCGCAATACGGTGGCCCGCGCCCGGGGCGAGTATGACTTCTCCCACGAGGTGATGGAGGCGATGGAGGGGTGCCTTGCGTGCAAGGCATGCACCAGCCAGTGCCCCATCAAGGTGGATGTGCCCACCTTCCGCGCCCGCTTCATGCAGCTCTATCACAGCCGATATCTGCGCGGCCCCAAGGATTACTTCGTGGGCACGGTAGAAAGCTATGCGCCCCTGCTGGCCAAGGCCCCCAAGCTGGTCAACTTCTTCCTCGAAAAAGAGTGGGCCCAGAAGGCGACCGAGAAGAGCATCGGCATGGTGGATGTGCCGCTGCTCTCCGTGCCGACCCTGGCCGAGGAGCTGCGTGATCACCGCGCCCGCTATTTCGATCTGCCGGGCCTCGAGGCCATGAGCCCCGAGCAGCGCCAAAAAGTGGTGCTCATCGTGCAGGATCCCTTCACCAGCTACTACGACGCCCCCGTGGTGCGTGACCTGGTGAAGCTGGCCAGCAAGCTGGGTTATCAGCCCTACCTGCTGCCGTTCAAACCCAACGGCAAGCCTCAGCACGTGAAGGGATTCCTGCGCGCCTTCGCCCGCACTGCTGCCAGCAGCGCCCAGTTCCTCAACAAGGTGGCGGCCCTCGGCATCCCCATGGTGGGGGTCGACCCCTCTCTGGTGCTCTGCTACCGGGACGAGTACGTGAAGGCGCTCGGCCCCGCCCGCGGCGATTTCCAGGTGCTGCTGCCCCAGGAGTGGCTGCTCTCCCTGCCTGCCGAGGCGCTGCCGCTGCGGGAAGAGGCTGGCACCGACCCCTGGTATCTGTTTGCCCACTGCACCGAGAAGACCGCCAAGCCCACCACCCACGGTGACTGGAGCACCCTGTTTGGCCGCTTCGGTGCGCGTTTGCAGCCGGTGTCGGTGGGTTGCTGCGGCATGGCGGGCACCTATGGTCACGACGCCAAACAGGTGGAGAACTCCAAGGGGATCTACGGTCTGAGCTGGGCCGAGCCCCTGGCTCGCCTGCCGCAAGCCCGTTGTCTGGCCACCGGATATTCGTGCCGCAGCCAGGTCAAGCGGATGGAGGGGGAGAAGCTCAAGCACCCGCTGCAGGCCCTGCTGGAACTGCTCTGATGCTCCACTTTCCCAAGGGATTCCGGGTGCCAAAGGCCTTTCGGCACCCGCATTTTCTGTTGCTCCCCACCACGCCGTCCCAGGCCGTGGTGGAGTTTGCCGCCATCCTGCGCGAGCGCGAGCAGCTCCATCAGCTGTTTCGCCCGGACGATGTGTGGCCCTCCGCCAATTTCAGCCTGAGTCAGCACGAGGCCGACTTGGAGTGGCAGCACTCCGAGTTTCTGGCCAAGCGCTCCTTTGCCTATGGCCTCTGGAGCCCGGACAGGGAGCCCCGCTTCTGGGGCGGGGTTTACCTCTATCCGTCGGTGCTGCCGGAGGTGCAGGTGGAGCTCTTCTTCTGGAAGGTGGTCGAGGCGCCGCTCACTGACAGCGAACTCGAAGCCGAACTGCGCACCTGGCTCGGCAAGGTATGGCGCTGGTCCGAGCCGCGTCTGCCGGGGCGGGACGGCCCCTGGGCCGAGTGGCCAGGTGTGACCTATCCCTGGTGAGGGTCAATCTCGATGCAAGATGCCCCGGCGTGGGCATCTTTTTTTTTGCGCCTTTTTCGCCGACACTGCTGGTTTGCCGCTACAGCGCAGCGATAACCCGTTGATCACGCAAGGAGTCCGCTCACCATGAGTCAAGAAAGCAGCCCCATCTGGCGCAAACCCATGAGCCTGGAGGGGCTCAACGCCAGCTCCCGCAACACCCTGATGGCCCACCTCGACATCGTCTACAGCGCCTTTGGCCCCGACTGGCTGGAGGCCACCATGCCGGTGGATCACCGTACCCATCAGCCGCTCGGGATGCTGCACGGCGGCGCCTCCGTGGTGCTGGCGGAAACGCTGGGATCGCTCGCGGCCAATATGGCGGTCGGGCCTGACAGTTATTGTGTGGGTCTGGAGGTGAACGCCAACCACCTGAGGGCCAAGCGGGAAGGGGTGGTGACGGGGCGCTGCGCGCCGCTGCATCTGGGGGCGACGACTCAGGTGTGGCAGATCGAGATTCGCGATGAACGTGGTCGTTTATTGTGCACCAGCCGATTGACCATGGCGGTGCTCAAGCACAAGCGGGACAAGGACTCTGGCGAAGCGTGATCGGCAATAACGCATCATGAGTGAAAAATAAGCAAGCCATAGTCGCGAGATCCCTCTATAATTGCCAACGTCTTGAGACACCTATCACATTTTTCAAGACAGCAGAACAAAGTGGCGCTATAATCGCCGCCTTTTTGCTATTCCGCGGTGTTAGCCGCCTGCCTTAATCTGGAAGAATCTATGTCTGATACCGAACAACTGCCCCTTTTTAGTGAGCTTGGACTGGCCGCGCCTGTATTGAAAGCGCTGCAGGACGTGGGCTATGAGCGCCCGTCTCCCATCCAGGCCGCAGCAATTCCCCACCTGATGGCGGGACACGATCTGCTGGGGCAGGCACAAACCGGTACAGGGAAGACCGCTGCTTTTGCCTTGCCTCTGTTGTCTCGTCTGGAAGCTGGTAACCGCAACACCCAGATCCTGGTGCTGGCCCCGACCCGCGAGCTGGCCCTGCAGGTGGCAGAGGCGTGCCAACGCTATGCCCACCACATGCCCGATTTCCACGTGCTGCCCATCTACGGCGGCGCTTCCTACGAAACCCAGACCCGCGCCCTGCGCCGCGGTGCTCAGGTTGTCGTGGGTACCCCGGGCCGCGTGATGGACCTGATCCGTCGCAAGAACCTGGACCTCTCCGGTCTGAAAGCCCTGGTGCTGGACGAAGCGGATGAAATGCTGCGCATGGGCTTCATCGACGACGTGGACTGGATCATGGATCAGTGCCCGGCCGGTCGTCAGGTTGCCCTGTTCTCTGCCACCATGCCGGAGCAGATCCGTCGTGTTGCCCAGAAGCACCTGAAGCAGCCCAAAGAGATCAAGATCGCCTCCAAGACCGCGACCGCAACCACCATTCGCCAGCGTTACTGGCAGGTGACCGGTCTGCACAAGCTGGACGCCATGACCCGTCTGCTGGAAGTGGAATCCTACGAAGCCCTGCTGGTGTTCGTGCGTACCAAGAACGCCGCCGAAGAGCTGGCAGGCAAGCTGGCTGCCCGTGGTCACGCCTGTGAAGCGCTGCACGGTGACATCCCGCAGAAGCTGCGTGAGCGTACCGTTGACAAGCTGCGTCAGGGTCAGCTGGACATTCTGATCGCCACCGACGTGGTCGCCCGCGGTCTGGACGTTGAGCGCATCACCCACGTGGTGAACTACGACATTCCCTACGACACCGAATCCTACGTGCACCGTATCGGCCGTACCGGCCGTGCCGGTCGCAAGGGTGAAGCCATCCTGTTCGTGGCGCCGCGCGAGCGTCGCATGCTGCGTGCCATCGAGCACGCCACTCGTCAAGCCATCGAGCCGATGAAGATGCCGAGCACCGAGGACATCAACCAGCACCGTCTGGCCAAGTTCAAGGAGCGCATCCGCGAAACCATGATGGGTGAAGAGCTCGAGATCTACCACAACCTGGTGAACGAGCTGATCGAAGAAGATTCTGCCGATCCGCTGGAACTGGCTGCCGCACTGGCCAAGCTGGTACAGGGCGATCAACCGCTGCTGCTGGATGACTCCATTCCGGATCCGGTGTTCAACGCTGGTAACGATCGCGGTGGCTTTGAGCGTCGTGAGTTCAACGACCGTGGCGGTCGTGACTTCGGTGACCGTGGCGATCGTCCGGCCCGTCGCATGCCGTCCCTCGAACCGCGTCCGCTGAAAGACAACCCGGACGTGGAGATGGAGCGTTACCGTGTCGACGTGGGCGCCCATCACGGCGTCAAACCGGGCCAGATCGTGGGTGCCATCGCCAACGAAGCGAACATCGAGAGCCGCTTCATCGGCAACATCGACATCGCCGATGACTTCTCCACCGTCGATCTGCCCAAGGGCATGAGCGCCGAGGTGCTGGAAGTGATCAAGAAGGCCCGTGTCTGCCAGCGTCCGCTGCAGATCACCCGTTACACCGAAGTGCCGGCCGGCGGCAACACTGCTCCCCGTCCGCCCCGTGGTGATCGTCCGTTCCGTGGCGACCGTCCTTTCAACAAGGATCGCCGTCCCCAGGGTGACCGTCCCTTCAACAAGGATCGCCGTGAAGGCGGTTTCGACAAGGGTCGCAAATTCGGTGGCAACAAGCGCCGCGACAGCTAAACCCTGACTGCACTGATGAGAAGGCCGCTCCATGGAGCGGCCTTTTTTGTGTCTGTTTTTCAGATGCGTAGCAAAGATTGTCACCTTTTTCCGGCCGTGGCGGGCACCCGGTTTGATGAGGAGCCAGTGAAAAGAAAAATGGTGCAATCCATTTGCCTGGGGGTGGCGCCTGGTGTCATTCTTTGGGAAGCGATTGGGTACTTTTGGAAGGCGCAGAGATAGTTGCTGGTTGCAAACGACTGCGACTTTGGTCTGAAGGTGCATTCTGTTGTTTGCATATGAGTCAGCAGAGTGAGATGAATAAATAAACCGTATGACAGGGAGGTGCGTGATGGGCAAGTGGCTTGGCAAGGTATTGCTGATATCCGGATGGCTCGTGTCGGGTATGGTGTTGGCGGAGGAGCCCTTCTTCAGAATTGCGGGGGCGGGGTGCTGTAATGGCAAGGGGGAGGTGGTGCTGACCCGTGCCGAGTTTGAGGCCTTGCCGCAGACGGAGGTTAAGACGGGGACGCCCTGGACTGAAGGGGAGCACCTCTATCGCGGGGTGTTGCTGCGGGACCTGGTCAGGACCTACGGTCTCAAGAGCCAGGAGGTCAAGGCCCTCGCGGTCAATGAATACTGGGCCGCACTGCCGCTGGAAGACGGGGAGAAGTACCCGGTGCTGGTGGCCGAGAAGCAGGATGGCAAGGCGCTGACCCTGCGCAACAAGGGGCCGCTTTGGGTCATTTATCCCCTCACCGACCATCCCGAACTCAACAAGGAGCTCTATCACAGCCGGATGGTGTGGCAGCTGACGGCGCTGGAGAGCAAATAAGATGCTGCGCGGCAAGTTCTTGAGCCTGATCCTGATGGTGACCACCTTTTTGGGGGTGACCCTCTGGTCGGTCTGGAACTATGACCGCGCGTTCAATGCGGTGACGCGCTACACCCAGCTCTCCGCCTGGGCACTGGCCCAGCTCGAGCTGGAGATCCACGCCTTCGAGGAGGGCTTGCAGCTCTATCGTGCCGGTGCCGCCAGCCGGGAGGAGATGAACAAGCGCTTTGACATTGCCTGGAACCGGCTCGATGTCTTCTTGCACGGGGAGGAGGCAAAGTCGGTCAGGGCCCGGTTCGGTGCGGACACGGCGGTCGGCAAGATCCTCGCTCTCTTCGAACATTATGAGCAGGATGTGGTGCAAGGGGAGCCGGATTCCCCCGCACTCAAGATGTTCACGGCCGCGCTCGATGACGAGATGCGCGGGGTGCGGGACGTGATGGTGAAAAACTTCACCGGGCCTTCTGCCATCGCCCAGCGTGAGCTGCTCAACGAGTCGAAAACCCAGAACTTCTTCATCCTGGGATTTCTGATGCTGGCGACCATGGTGATGTTGATGGTGCTGTTTCGCGAAGTGCGTCGCCAGCATTTTCTGGCGTGGAACGACCCTCTCACCCGTCTCCCCAACCGGGCGGCGCTCATCAAGCACCTCCAACAGTGGACCAGCCATCCCGGTCGGCGCAGCAGCATCACCGTCTGTCTCATGGATCTGGGGCATTTCAGGGAGGTCAATGACTGTCTGGGTTACGAAGTGGGGGACGCCTTGCTCAAACGGCTTGCGGCGCGGATCAAGGCCGCCTCTGGCCAGGGGATCTTCGTTGCCCGTACCGGCAGTGACGAGTTCACCCTCATCATCACCGGCACCATGCCCACCTATCTGCGCTTCCCGTTTCTGGAGCAACTGCGCAGCGAGCTGGCGGATCTGGTGTTTGCCGCCGATCCGGCGCACCGGGTGCGGGTCTTCATGGGCACCAGCCAGTACGTGAAACCGGATCATTCACCGGAAGAGATGCTGCTGTTTGCCGATATCGCCCTCGACAGCGCCAAGCGCAAGCGGCTGAATCGCAATGTGCTCTTCTCCAGCAGCATGTATCAGCACTATCAGCGCAAACGCCGGCTGTCGACCGAGCTGCGGGAGCTTATCCACTGCCCGCAATGCCCGCAACTGGCCCTTTACTATCAGCCCATCGTGCGCGGCCAGAGTGTGGTGAGGCTGGGGGCCGAGGCGCTGATCCGCTGGCATCATCCGGAATATGGCTTTATTGCCCCCCTCGACATCATCTCGCTGGCAGAAGAGAACGGGTTGGGCGAGGCGCTCGGGGGCTGGATCATCCGGCGCATGCAGCTCGATCTGTCCGGCTTCCCGAAGGAGGTACTAGAACCGCTCGAGATCTCCATCAACCTCTCCAACTCCATGTTCAACATGGGGTTGGCCAGGGAGATTGAAGAGAAGGTGGGTGATGGTCCGTTGGGATTGCACCAGTTGATAGTGGAGCTGACCGAAACCATCGCCCTTGATGACATCACCCTGAGCAAGCAGATCATTCACTCCCTGCGCCAGATTGGGGTGCGGGTGGCCCTCGATGACTTCGGGACCGGCTGGTCCTCGTTCTCTTACCTGCGTGAACTCTATTTCGACAAGCTCAAGATAGACAGATCCTTTATCACCGCGATCGACAGTGACACCCGGCAGGCGCTCTTCGTCGAAACCATCACCACCCTCTCTCATCAGTTGGGGGTGCGCGTCGTGGCGGAAGGGGTGGAAAACAGCGATGAGCTCAAGGCGGTGCTCACCATAGGGGTGGATGAGATCCAGGGTTATTTCTACTCGCGTCCCTTGCCGCTGCCGGAGTTCATGCAGTTCTGTCACCGCTATTTCGCCCACAGCGCCGCCATTCAGGAAGTGGCACTGGGCTAGCCTTGGGGCAATCGAGCTCCTGTAGCCTTGTCTTCGAGTCCCTCTGTTCGATTGTTCCTGGTTGATATTTCATCCCGACACCTTTCTCCCATGGCAGGACCTCCCATTACGCGGTTTTCTTGTGCCTCCTGCCAGAACGAGGGTGCGAGAGGGCTGGCCCGGTGCTACCTTGTGCCACGAACAGTGCCACAGGGCAGAGGAGCCATAGATGGATCGCTTGGGGGTGATGGAGGTGTTCGTGCTGGCGGTGGAGACCGGCTCGTTTTCGGCGGTGGCCCGCCGACTGGGGATGGGGCAACCCACGGTTTCCAGATTGATTGCCCAGCTTGAGGCGCACCTTGGCAGCCGCCTGTTGCTGCGTTCGACCCGGGGGCTGGCGCCTACCGAGGCCGGAGAGGCCTACTATCTGCGGGCGAGAGAGATCCTGGCCCAGGTCAACGAGGCAGATGCCATGGTGCAGCAATGCCGGGCGGGCCTGAGCGGACGCCTGCGGGTGAGCGCTCCCGTCACTTTCGCCCGCCTGCATATCATTCCCCATCTTGCCGGTTTTCTGGCGGCTCACCCGGGACTGGATCTGGAGATCCTGCTGGATGACGGCAATGTGGATCTCATTTCGGCGGGCATCGAGGTGGCTCTGCGGATCGGCAAACAGGCCGACTCGTCGTTGGTCGCCCGCTGCCTCGCCCGAAGCGACATGCGGGTGTTGGCGACGCCGGCCTATCTGGCCGCCAAAGGAGAGCCTGAGACCCCTCAGGCTCTGCAACAGCATGATCTGGTGCTTTACAGTCCACGGCCCGGAGTGGGGCAGCAGTGGCGATTTCGCCGCGGCGTCGAGGAGAAGGTGGTTTCCGGAGAAGGCAGGCTGACGGTCTCGGCGGCCGAAGGCATGCGCGCCGCCGTGCTGGCAGGACTGGGGCTCGGTATCGCCTCGGAGTGGATGTTTGCCCCCGAGCTTGCCCGCGGCGAGGTGGTGGCGGTGCTGCCCGAGTGGCAACTGCCCATGCAGGAGCTCTGGACCCTGCTCCCGGCAGGTCGCCAGCCTGGTGCCAAGGCGAGCGCCTTTCTGGCATTCGTGACCGGCCTGCCCGGCGTGGGGCATACGCCAGCGGAATAACTGTTATGGTCCCCACCGCTCTACTGGTGGCGACGCTCCCCGGGTAGGCTGTGCGCATGGGGCCCGTATCCTGGCGGGAGCCCTTCTACCACGAGGAGAAGATCATGAGTACATCGCCTTCTGCCGGAGGGGCCGCAACCCCCGGCCCCTCCCTGCTCTTCGCCATGGCCCTGTCATGCGGCCTGGCAGTTGCCAACATCTACTACAACCAGCCCATGCTGGCGGTGATGGCGCAGGACTTTCCCGGGCACTCGGGCATGCCATTGATCGCCATGCTGACCCAGCTCGGCTATGCCATGGGTCTGCTTTTGCTGGTGCCGCTTGGCGATGTAGTCGAGCGCCGCTGGCTTATTCCGGGGCAGTTTGCACTGATCGCGCTGGCTTCCCTGCTGGCGGCCACGGCCGCGAGTGCCACCACCTTGATGCTGGCCTCCGTCCTGCTCGGTATCGGGGCCACGGCGGCCCAGCAGATAGTTCCGGTGGCGGCGACCCTGGCAGATCCCGCCCGCCGTGGTGCCGTGGTCGGCAGCGTGATGAGCGGCCTGCTGGCCGGAATACTGCTCAGCCGCACCGTCGCTGGCCTGGTCACCGCTTATGGCAGTTGGCGCGCCATGTTCTGGCTGGCCATTCCCCTGGCCCTGTCGGGGGCTCTGCTGATGGCCAGGATGATACCGTCCGGATTGCCGCGCTCTCCCCTCGGTTATGGCCGTCTGCTTCACTCTCTGGTCGGTCTGTGGCGCGAGGAGCCCGCCCTACGCCGCGCGACCCTGACCCAGGCCTTGCTGTTTGCCTCCTTCAGCGCCTTCTGGACCGTGCTGGCGTTCTACCTGGCCGAACCTGCCTATGGGTTGGGGGCCGACATGGCGGGTCTGTTCGGGGTCATCGGGGTGGCTGGGGTGGTGGCGGCCCCTTTGGCAGGCCGGATGGCGGATCGGTTGGGGGCCAGACCAGTGGTATTGGCCGGTGCCGTGCTGGTGGTGCTTGCCTGGATCTGCTTCGAGCTGTGGCTCTCTCTGGCCGGGCTGGCGTGCGGGGTCATCTTGCTGGATCTCGGCGTGCAGAGCGCACTCATCGCCCATCAGCAGCGCATCTATGGTCTGAGACCTGAGGCCAGGGGGCGTATCAATACCCTCTTCATGACCGGCATGTTCCTGGGGGGAACCCTCGGCTCCAGCCTGGGGATGCTGGTCTGGCAACAGGGACACTGGCTCGGGGTGGGAGCAGCCGGCATGGGGTTGGCCCTGGTGGCCTGTCTCTGCGCCCTGGCCAGCAGGCGGGGGCTGCAACCGGTCATCTGAGGCATGTGCAAGACAAGAAAGGCGACCCCGGGGTCGCCTTTTGTCTGTCTGCTCGGGATGGACTCAGAGCACCATGGCGGCAATCCAGCCGAAGATCACCAGGGGGATGTTGTAGTGGATGAAGGTTGGCACCACGCTGTCCCAGATGTGGTCGTGCTGACCGTCGGCATTGAGGCCCGATGTGGGGCCGAGCGTCGAGTCGGAGGCGGGGGAACCCGCGTCCCCCAGCGCGCCCGCGGTGCCCACCAGGGCGATGGTCGCCATGGGCGAGAAGCCGAGGTGGATGCACAGGGGCACATAGATGGTGGCGATGATGGGCACGGTGGAGAAGGAGGAGCCGATCCCCATGGTGATGAGCAGGCCCACCAGCAGCATCAGGAAGGCCGCCAGTCCCTTGTGACCTGCCATCATGCTGGAGACGGACTGCACCAGACTCTCCACCCCGTGGGTCTCCTTCATGACGGCGGCGAAGCCTGCGGCCGAGATCATGATAAAGCCGATGAGGGACATCATGCGCACACCCTGGGTGAAGGCATCCTGGCTCTCGCGGAATTTGATGACGCCGCCGCAGGTGAAGATGATGAAGCCTGCGAGCGCCCCCAGCACGATGCTGTTGGTCATCAGTTGCAGACCGAGTGCCACGGCGATGGCCAGCAGGGCGACCCAGATGTGGTTGAGATTGAGCTCGACCGTCTCGGGTTCGGCGGCCAGGATCTTCTCCAGATCATACTGACGCGGCTTGCGGTAGCTGAAGAAGACGGCGATGAGCAGGCCGAGGAACATGCCGAATACCGGGATGGCCATCGCCAGGGGCAACTGGCTGAATTCCACCGGTACGCCGTTGTCGACGAGATTCTTGGCCAGGATGTTGTTCAGGAAGATGCCGCCAAAGCCCACCGGCAGCAGCATGTAGGTAGCGGTCAGGCCGAAGGTGATGACGCAGGCCACCTGACGGCGGTCTATCTGCATCTGGGCCATGACATGCAGCAGCGGCGGGATCAGGATGGGAATGAAGGCGATGTGCACCGGGATCAGGTTCTGGGAGGAGATGGAGACCGCGAGCACCGAGGTGAGCAGCAGGCTCTTGACCCAGAGAATGCGGGTGCTGCTGGCATCCTTGCCGAGCTGGTTGATGACCTTGCGGGCCAGCAGATCGGTGATGCCGGAGCGGGAGATGGCTACCGCGAAAGCCCCCAGCATGGCGTAGGAGAGGGCGATTTCTGCACCGCCGCCCAGGCCGCCGGTGAAGGTGCTGAGGGTCTGCTCGAGGGAGAGTCCGCCGAGCAGGCCACCCACGATGGCACCGATGGCGAGGGAGACCACCACATTGATCCGCAGCAGGCTGAGCACCAGCATCAGCGCCACCGCGATAACAACAGGATTCATTTGATTTCCTTATGGATTGTGTTGCTGTCAGTCGTGTGAAAGCCAGCTAGTTTGCGAAAAACAGGCTAAATGTCGAGAAAAAAATCGGCAGATCCCGGCCAAGGGACGCATCTTCTGCTGGCGGTGAACGGGAACCGGGAAAATGGCCCTTCTTCCTTGCCCAGACAGGTCCCCTCATGCAGACAGGCTGCCATGGGCAGCCTGTCTGGGCAGGGGCTGGGAGTGTTCAGCCCTCGTCTTCGGTGTCCGTCGTTTCATCCGGGTTGGCCAGAGGCCAGCCTCCCAGGCTCTTCCAGCGATTGACGATGTGGCAGAAGAGCTCTGTGGTGCGCTCGGTGTCGTAGAGGGCCGAATGGGCCTCTTTGTTGTCAAAGGGGATATTGGCGCTCTGACAGGCCTTGGCCAGCACCGTCTGCCCCAGGGCAAGACCCGAGAGGGCGGCGGTGTCGAAGGTGGCGAAGGGGTGGAACGGATTGCGCTTGAGGCCGGCCCGCTCGGCGGCGGCCATCACGAAGCCGTGGTCGAAGGTGGCGTTGTGGGCCACTATGATGGCGCGACCACAATCCTGCTCCTTCATGCCCTTGCGCACCCCCTTGAAGATCTCGGTGAGTGCTTCCTTCTCGTCCACCGCGCCCCGCAGCGGGTTGAAGGGGTCGATGCCGGTGAACTCCAGCGCCGCTTTCTCCAGATTGGCACCCTCAAAGGGCTGGACATGAAAATGGAAGATCTGGTCAGGGACGAGCCAGCCCTGCTCATCCATCTTGAGGGTGTGGGCGGCTATTTCCAGCAGGGCATCGGTCTTGGCATTGAATCCGGCGGTTTCAACATCGATGACGACGGGGTAAAAGCCGCGAAAACGGCCCTTGAGGGTGTGAACGGCGTCGGTCATGGTATCTCGGTCGGCGTGAAAGGAGGCGGCATTATGGCAAAAAAGCGGGCCCTTGTCCCTTATCTGCCGCCATGGGACGGCAAGAGGACCATTTTGAAACACCTGTGCTTATAATGGGCGACGTCAACCATGGAGGGAGAGGACGATGAAGAAGCTGGGATTGGCACACAAGATGATGTTGGTGGTCTGTCTGCCGCTGTTGGCCCTGCTGTTTTTCTCCGGCCGGTACGTCTATGAACGTTATCGGGTCGAACAGGAGATGAGCGGCGCCCTGGTCGCGCTGGCAGTGGTGAAGGAGGCGGCGCAGCTGGCCCATGAGCTGCAACGGGAGCGCGGCATGTCGGCCGGCTTCCTCGGCTCTGGCGGCAACAAGTTTCGCGATGCGCTGCCTGCCCAGCGCAAGGTGGTGGACAGCCTGTTGCAGCGTTTTCATCAGGATCCTGCCTTGCTGGCGCTGACCGAGGTGCAGCAGGGAGTGGCGGGACTCACTGCCATGCGTGAGCGGGTCAGCGCCCTGGGGGTCGAGGTGGCGGAACAGGTCGGCTTCTATACCCGCCTCGTGACCGCCTTGCTGGCGGTGGTGGACAAGATAAGCGTCGACAGCATGGATGCCACCATCGCCCTGCAGACCAATGCCTACGCCACCTTCCTGCAGAGCAAGGAGCGTGCGGGGCTGGAGCGGGCGACGCTCAGCAACGTCTTTGGCCGTGACAGCTTCACGCCTGCGCTGTTGCAGCAGTTCATCTCCCTGCTGGCGGCCCAGAACACCTATCTCGAACGCTTCCAGGCGGTGGCGAGTCCCGCCCAGCGTCAGTTGCTGAACGACAGCCTCGCCTCACCCGTGGTGGCCAAGGTGGCCGCCATGGAGAAACTGGCCCTGGACAAGGCGGCAAGCGGCGGTTTTGGTGTCGATGCGGAGGCCTGGTTTGCCTTGAGTACCGACAAGATAGGCCTGCTCAAGGAGATAGAAGACAGCCTTTATCAACAGCTCTTCGAGCGGGTTGAACAGATGCGGGTCGGGAGTGCCAGTGACTTCTGGTGGGGGGCGGCTGGCGTGTTGCTGTGCATCGTCCTGACCACCTTCGTCTGCTGGCGGGTGGTGCGGGATCTGCATCTGGGCTTCATGGCCCTACACCAGACCTTCAAGCGCCTGGTGCAGGAGAACGACCTGACCGTGCGGGTCGACTGGCGATCCGGGGATGAGCTGGGGGCCCTGGCGCGGGATCTGAACCATTTCCTCGGGCACCTGGAGAGTTTGCTGCTGGCTGTGCGCCACTCCTGTGACGTGCTGATACGCAGCGCCGCCAGCTCTGCCGAGGTTATTGCCGAGGTGAATGCCGGCGTAGTCAGGGGATGCGGGCAGGTGGATCTGGTGGCGACTGCCGCCACCGAGATGGCATCGACTGTCGCGGAGATTGCCCGCAACGCCACTCAGACCTCCCAGGCGACTCAGCAGGCCATCGGCCGGGCGAAGCAGGGTGACAAGGAGGTGGATCAGACCATCCACACCATCCAGCAGGTGGCGGGTACCCTGAGTGATACCCAGCAACTTGTGGACAGCCTGCATCAGGATACCGAGTCGGTGGGCGAAGCGCTCAACCTCATCAAGCAGATCTCGGACAGAACCAACCTGCTGGCCCTCAATGCCGCCATCGAGGCGGCCCGTGCCGGTGAATCCGGGCGCGGCTTTGCGGTGGTGGCCGACGAAGTGAGAGCGCTTGCCTCCCGTACCCAGCAGGCGGCGGACGACATAGAGCGGATGCTGGGCCGTTTGCGCCAGGGGGCCAACGAGGCGGTGGCTGCCATGCACACGGGCACCGAACAGGCGGGTCTGAGCGTGACGGAGGCCAAGCGGGCGGGGAGCGAGCTGACCGACATCGTCAACGAGGTGCGCAAGGTGAGCGACATGACGGCCCAGGTGGCCACCGCCACCGAGGAGCAGCGTTACGTGACCGACGACATCCAGCAAAACGTGATGACCATCCGTGACGTGTATGAAGCCCATCGCCAGCACTCCCATACCTTGCAACAACACAGTGCCGAACTGGATGCCTTGGCCCGGGATCTGGCGGGACGCATCGCCAGCTTCAAGCTGATGGCCCCTTCTTCCCCCCATTGAGCGTTTTGACCTAAAGCTTGTCCTGCCGCTGCCGATAGATAATTCGAGATAGTGTGGAGGACAAGCCGTTGAATGCTTGGGTGTTGGGGTTGATCAGCATATCAGTGAGTATGCAGTTGCAGGCGGGCGTGACCGAATTTGGCGCCGGTCTGGATCAATCCGTCTGGCGCCTGACCTCTGATACCCAGGTGGAGTGCAGGCTGGAGCATCCTATTCCCCGTTGGGGAACCGGGGCCTTTGTCAGCCGGGCCGGGCGCAAGATCAATCTGGATTTCGAGCTCAAGGGGCAGCGACCCCAGGCGCGTACTCAGACAGTGAGCCTCGGGATCATGCCCCCCAGCTGGCGTCCCGGGGTGGCCGGGCGACAGATCAGCCAGTTGCAGTTCTATCAGCAGTTTGACGGCCTGGTGGCGGGGCAGACCGCCTGGACCATGCTGGACGAGCTGGAAGGAGGGCGTATGCCGACTTTCCAGTATCGCGACTGGTATCGTCAGGACAGGCCGGTGCGGGTATCGCTTTCGTCGGTCAATTTCAGGGTCAAGTACCAGGCGTTCATGGACTGCCTGAGTGGCTTGCTGCCCTACAGCTTCAACGACATCGCCTTCAGCGTGCTCTCCTATGACAAGAACAGCGATCAGTTGTCACCGGCCTCCAAGCGGCGGCTGGCGATGATCGGTGATTATGTGAAGGCAGACAAGAGCATCGATGTGGTGGTGATCGACGCCTACAGCGACAGCTATGGCGGCCGCTGGCCAAACCAGAAGCTCTCCGAGAAGCGGGCGGATGCCATCAAGCAGGTGTTTGTGGATCTCGGCATCGAGGAGGGCAAGATCTCGGTGGAAGGGCACGGTGAGAAACAGCACGTGGCCTCCAACGAAACGGAAGCTGGCCGAGCCAAGAACCGCCGGGTGGTGATCAACATGGGACGCAACGGCACTATCTGATCCCGCTGAGTCATCGAGAGGGGCGGGATTTTCGCTGTAGTCAGGAATAAAAAATGCCAGTCGGCGAACCGACTGGCATTTTTTTCACGGGTATCCGGGATTACTTGGCCAGGGATTCCGGCAGGTTTTCGCGGATCTTGCCGAGCATCTCTTTCAGCACACGGGGGTTGGCCACCACGATGTTGCCGGAGTTTTCGTAGTTGTGACCACCAACGAAGTCGGTGACGATGGCGCCGGCTTCTTTGGCCAGCAGCTCACCGGCGGCGGTGTCCCAGGGCTTGAGGCCGATTTCCCAGAAACCGTCGACGCGACCAGCGGCCACATAGGCGAGATCCAGCGCGGCGGAGCCAGCACGACGGATGTCTGCACACTCGATGAACATGCTCTGGAACATCTTCAGATAGGGTTCGATGTGGTGCTTCTGCTTGAACGGGAACCCGGTGGCCAGGATGGTGCCGGAGAGCTCTTTGGCCTTGCCGACACGGATGCGGTAGCCGTTCAGCTGGGCGCCGCTGCCGCGGGTGGCAGTGAACAGCTCGTCACGGATGGGATCGTAGACAACGGCTTGTTCGGTCTTGCCCTTGACGCGCAGAGCGATGGAAACGGCAAAGTGCGGAATGCCTTTGACCAGGTTGGTCGTGCCATCCAGTGGGTCGATGATCCATTGGTAGTCCGGATTGGTACCGGCAATCTCGCCAGACTCTTCAGCAACGATGCTGTGTTCCGGGTAAGATTTTTTGATGGTGTGAATGATGGCCGCTTCGGCGTCACGGTCAACGTTGGTCACGAAGTCATTGCTGCCTTTCTGGATAACCTCGATGTTCTCGGGTTGAGAAAAGGCTTTTACTACTACTTGACCGGCGTTGCGCGCAGCGCGCACGGCGATATTCAGCATCGGATGCATAGGTTCACCACTGGATGTTAAAGAACGGGGGATAAAAGGACGCGATATCTTACCAAGATATTCGGGAATAGCAACTGCTATGCCCTCATTCGGTCAGGGGGGTGACTGACAGATCTGACGGCTCCAATAAAGACCTGTAATCAACTAGTCTTATCGCGACAGCCGGATAACAGGCTGTGGTGAGCATAGGGATATGAGCCATGAATCTGTCATTAGTCAGTCAGAAACCGTCGTCGCCGACGACTCTGGGTGTGTTGGCCGCACTGCGTGCCGCCAGCGAAGAGAGCGATTATGTCACCGAGGTCCGGGTGGCGCAGCCCCAGCAGTGGCAACCGTCGAAGGACGAAGCGGCGATCCTGCTGCTGGAAGAAGAGGGAGCTGCCTGGCCTGTTCCGCTCTGGCCTGCAGGAGGCAGTACACTGGGATTGCCGGTGCTTCCCCTGTTGGTGCATCGACAGTATGAACATGCTCCACAGGGGCCGGATGTCAGGGATCCGCATTTTTATTTCGTCTCCAACGGTATTCTGCTGGATGAGGCCGAACTGGCGGATCCTGCCTGCAGCCTGGTGCTGCAAAGCAAGTTTGAATCCTATTTCCCGCTGCTTTCCCGTCTTATCTTGCTGCGCCAGCGCCAACCAGGGGTACTGAGCAGCTAATCATCTCCCCCTCGATGCGGGCTGTTCAAGGGGCACAATATTTGTCATAACTGACCGATATTGTGCCGCTTTGCTATGGCCTGCGCAGCGGCTCACTGTGTGTTCGTCGACGGAGGTGACATGAAGGTTTATGAGCTGAGACGAGCCCCCAATGCCCGTCGGGTCAGAATGTTTCTGGCGGAGAAGGGGATCGAGATGGACTATCAACAGGTCGATCTGGGGGCGGGGGAAAACCTGGCGCCCGCCTTTTTGACCAAGAACCCGGCCGGGCGCATTCCTGTGCTGGAACTCGATGACGGAACCTGTCTGAGTGAAACCCTGGCCATCTGCCGCTATTTTGAAGAGCTCCACCCTGAGCCGAACCTGTTTGGCAGCACTGCGCTGGAGCGCGCCACCATAGA
Source organism: Aeromonas sp. QDB17 (assembly GCF_027705305.1). NCBI lineage: Bacteria > Pseudomonadati > Pseudomonadota > Gammaproteobacteria > Aeromonadales > Aeromonadaceae > Aeromonas > Aeromonas sp. QDB17. The sequence goes on along the minus strand of NZ_JAPDBP010000001.1, from coordinate 60,172 downwards.
GATGTGGAGTCGCTTCATCGAGTTCAACCTCTGGCTGCCGACCGGTATGGCGTTTCGTCATATCACCGGTTTTTACAAAGACCGGGAGCGGGTCTTCCCCGAATGGGGGGAGGAGTGCAAGCAACAGGCTCAGATCTGGTTTGACAAGCTTGATGCCCGTCTTGCCGAGGTGCCCTATATTGCGGGGGAACGCTTCACCATCGCCGACATTCTTGCCCTCTGTACCATTGATTTTGGCAAGGTGGTCGGCCTGCGTATCACCCCCGAACAGCCCCATTTGCAGGACTGGCATGAACGGGTGAGTGCCCGGTCCAGCGCCCAGGCCTGATCCTTTCCCCTGAACGTTCAAGGAGTCCAAGATGATAGAGCTGTACACAGCCGCCACGCCCAACGGGTTCAAGGTGTCGATTGCCCTCGAAGAGCTGGGGCTGCCCTACAAGGTCATTCCCCTTGATTTCGCGACCATGGAGCAGAAGAAGCCCGAGTTCCTGGCCATCAACCCCAATGGCCGCATCCCGGCCATCGTCGATCGGGACAATGGTGACTTCGCAGTGTTCGAGTCCGGCGCCATCCTTCTCTATCTGGCGGAAAAAACCGGCAAGTTGCTGCCGCAGGATCCCAAGCGCCGCTCCCAGGCCATCCAGTGGCTGATGTTCCAGATGGGGGGCGTCGGTCCCATGATGGGGCAGGCCAACGTCTTCTATCGCTATTTCCCCGAGAAGATCCCGGCCGCCATCGAGCGTTACCAGAAGGAGGGGCGACGCCTGTTCGAGGTGCTCGACGGTCATCTGGCACACCATGAGTATCTGGCAGACGAGTACAGCATCGCCGACATCGCTACCTGGCCCTGGGTGCGCATCCACGACTGGAGTGGTATCTCCATCGAGGGGTTGGTGCATTTGCAGGCCTGGATGGCACGCATGGAAGCCAGGCCCGCCTGCCAGAAGGGCATCACTATTCCACCGCGCAATGAGAGCCCCGAGGATCAGGTCAAGCGGGCGCAGCAGATGGTGACTCGCTGACGCCATCATGATGGCCCTGACGGGCCATCTTTTTTATTCCCCTTTGACTCCCCGTTGTTTGACGATCTGCATCGCAGTCGCTTTTTGTCTTTCAAATAAGCCATTTATCAAAAATCAAAAGTCATTCTTCCTGATTAATTGTTATGTTATAACGCCATCTCTTTGGTTGATGAACATGAAGCTTGGATGGAAAGGATGACAAAAAAATGCACCGCAGCCGGGTGGTTCGCCCTGGCTCTGATGGCAGGAACGACTGCAGCCGACGGCAAACCGCTTGCCATGGTGGGGCCCTGGGAGATCCACAGTGTCGACCCCGCCAGCAACGGGGTCTTCTTTACTCGCATGCAGGTGGCGGAGACCCTGGTAGATGTCGATGGGAAAGGCAATCTGCAACCCGGGCTTGCCAGTGAGTGGTCGCGTAGCGATGACGGTCTGCAGTGGCGATTCACGTTGCGCCCCGGGGCCCGTTTTCACGATGGCAGCGAGGTGAGCGCCGAGCAGGCCGCTTTTGCCCTGCAACAGGCCTGGCGCAAGCCCGGCGTGATGACCAGCGCTCCTATTGCGTCCATCGGATCTGGAGATGGCGTCTTGAAGGTCACCCTGAGCGAACCCTTCGCCTCCCTGCCCGCCGTGCTGGCCCACCCCAGCACCCAGATCCTGGCGAAGGCCGCCTACGATGCCAAGGGGGAGGTAACCCAGGTGATAGGCTCTGGCCCCTACCGCATCACCCGCCTGCAACAACCCCAGCGGATAGAGACTGTGCGCTTCGACGGCTGGCAGGGGGCCAGGCCCGCAATCGAGGAGGTCAGCTACCTGACGGTGGGGCGTGCAGAGAGCCGCACCCTGATGGCCGAGAGCGGTCAGGCCGACATCGCCTGGGGGCTGGATCCGGTCAGCATCCGCCGCTTGCAGCAGGCGTCACGGGTCTCCATCGCCTCGGTCACCCTGCCACGGACCATCCAGCTCAAGCTCAATGGCGACGATCCCCGTCTGAGCGATCCGGTGGTGCGCCGTGCCCTGAGTCTCGCCATCGATCGTCGTGGTATGGCAGCCGCCCTGCTGCGGGATCCCGAGATGGCGGCAACCCAGCTCTTTCCTCCCACTCTGGGGGAGTGGCACCAGCTCGGGTTGACGCCGCTTGCCTATGACGTCAAGGCGGCCCGGGCGGCCTTCGCGGCGGCAGGTTGGCAGCCGGGGAAGGACGGTGTGCTGCGCAAGGGGGAAGAGCGCTTCGCCCTGACCCTGCGTACCTTCCCTGACCGTCCGGAGCTGCCGCTCCTTGCCACGGCACTGCAGGCGCAGTGGAAGGCGGTAGGGGTGGAGCTCAAGGTGGCGGTGGGCAACTCGAGCGAGATCCCGGCGGGTCATCAGGACGGCTCCCTCCAGCTTGGTCTCTACGCCCGCAATTATGCCCTGGTACCGGATCCCCTGGTCACTTTGCTGGGGGACTTGGCCCCTGCCGGTGCGGACTGGGGGGTGATGAACTGGCACTCCCCGGCCATGACGCAAACACTGACCCGCCTTGCCACGCAAGCCTTGTCGCCCACAGAGGCCGCCGCCGCTCGCCGGGAGATAGCCACGACATTGCAACAGGAGTTGCCGCTCCTGCCCATCGCCTGGTACCGCCAGAGCGCGGCGGTCAGTCGGGGGCTGGAGGGGTTTGAACTCGATCCCCAGGAGCGCAGCTATGGCCTGGACAAGTTGACATGGAGCGCACGATGACAGCGACACCCTTGTCTCGCGTCATGGGGATACTGGGTCAGCGTCTGGTGCAGGCGCTGGTGGTTGCCCTGCTGGTGGCCGGACTCTGTTTTCTGATGGTGCAGTCCCTGCCCGGAGACATCGCCTTTCGTATCGCGGCGGGTCGTTATGGCTATGACTATGTCACCGCCGAGACGGCCAACGCGGTGCGCAGCGAGCTGGGGCTGGCCGGCTCGGCCCTTGCCCGTTTTGGCGACTGGCTGTGGGCCTTGCTGCAAGGGGATCTCGGCAGCTCCCTGGTGACGGGCGCACCGGTCGCCACCGACGTGGGTCATCACCTGGGCGCCACACTGACGCTCGCGAGCGCCTCCGTGGTGCTGGCGCTGGTGGTGGCGCTGCCGCTTGGCAGCCTGAGTGCGCTGCGCCCGGGGGGATGGTGTGATCGCCTGACCCTGGGCTGGAGCGTGCTGATGCGTGCGTTGCCCCCCTTCTTGCTCGGCCTGGTGCTCATGGTGATGCTCTCGGTGGAGCTGGGCTGGGTCAGTGCGGCAGGGCACGGGGAGGGGAGCAACCTGCTGCTGCCCGCCCTGACCCTGGGATTGGGGCTCTCCGGCGTGCTCTCCCGGGTGGTGCGTGAAAGCGTGCTCACCGTGGTGCAGTCCGGTTATTACCGATTTGCCCTCACCAAGGGGCTTTCGCCGGCCCGGGTTTTCTGGCGCCACGGTCTGCGCAACACCGGGGTCAGCATCATCGCCTACACCAGCGTGCAGCTGGTGCTGCTCATCGAGGGGGTCGTGGTGGTCGAGAGCCTGTTTGCCTGGCCCGGGATCGGCCATGCGCTGGTGCACGCCATCTTCTGGCGCGACATCCCCATGGTTCAGGGGACAGTGCTGGTGCTGGCGGTGCTCTTCGTGCTGCTCAATACCCTCACCGATCTGCTTTGTCTTGCCATTGACCCCCGTGGTCCCAAGGAGTCCTGATCATGTCGTTGTCTGTCAAAACGGGGCTGGGCCTGCTCCTGCTGGTGGTGCTGTTTGCCCTGCTGGGCCCCGTGCTCTGGCCCGATCCGGCGGCTCAGGATCTGGCACAGTTTCTGGCTGATCCCTCCTGGCAGGAGCCCCTCGGGCGGGATCAGATGGGGCGCAGCCTGATGGCGCGCCTCGCGGCGGCGACCCGGCTCTCCCTGCTGTTGGGACTGCTGTGCGTCATCACGGCGGCGCTGCTGGGCTCATTGCTGGGCTGGCTTTCGGCCTGGCGCGGCGACTGGGTCGACGGTCTGCTGCGCAGCCTGGCCGACGGCGTGCTGGCCCTGCCAGGCCTGTTGCTGGTGCTGCTCTTCTCCGCCATGGCCCAGGGTGGCTTTGCCATCCTCTATCTCGGGTTGGCCATGGCCCAGTGGGTGGAGTATTACCGGGTGGTGCGTGCCCGCAGCCGGGGGCTGCTCGCCTCGCCCCAGGTGGAGGCGTCCCGTCTGCTGGGATTCGGCCACGCCCATGTGGTGCGGCGCCATCTGTGGCCCGAGCTCGCCCCCCAGTTGCTCACCATGATGGCCTTCGGCCTTGCGGGTGCCATTCTAACCCTCTCTACCCTGGGCTTTGTCGGAGTGGGCATTCAGCCGCCCACGCCGGAGCTGGGGTTGATGATGACGGAGGCGCTGCCCCACTATCAGGAGGCTCCCCGTCTGCTACTGGCCCCCATTCTTGTCATGGGGCTGATGTTGCTGGCTCTGGTGCTGCTTCATCAGACGCGCGGCTTTGACATGCCATCTTCACAAGGAGCCACCTCATGACGGCCATTCATATCAAGGGGTTGCAGGTCGATGATGGCCAGAAAACCCTGTTGCAGGCGCTGGATTTCACCATTCATCCCGGCACCGCCCTGACCCTGATCGGGGAGAGTGGTTCGGGCAAATCCCTGTTGGCTCATGCCCTGATGGGGACGTTGCCAGCCCCTCTGACAGGCCGGGGTGAGATGGTGTCGGGTGGCCGCCATCACAACCTGGCCGACACGCCTCGCCTGCGCACTCTCTGGGGGCGGGAGCTGGCGATGCTACCTCAGGAGCCGGTGCTGGCGCTGGATCCCACCATGGGGTTGCTTGCCCAGGTGGAGGAGGGGTGGCTGCCAGGGGGCAAGGAGGCCAGATCGCGGGCCCGCGCCGCCCTCGAGCGGCTTGGACTGGCCGGGCGGGAGGGCGCCTTTGTACACCAGCTCTCGGGAGGCATGGCCCAGCGTGCGGCCTTTGCCGCCGCCACCCTGGGGGAGGCCCGTCTGCTGGTGGCCGACGAGCCCACCAAGGGGCTCGACAGCCGGGCCGCAGCCAGGCTGGGTGCCTTGTTGCTGGGCTACCTGGCCCGTGGACGCCATCTGCTGACCATCACCCATGATCTCTCCCTGGCTCGCGCATTGGGGGGTTGGGTGCTGGTGGTCAAGGGAGGAGAGATCGTGGAGCAGGGGCCCGCCGAGCGTGTGCTGCACACGCCATCCCATGCCTATACCCGGGCTCTGCTGGCGGCGGAGCCCTCCGCCTGGCCCGAGGCGGTCGTCCCTCCCACCGGTGACTGGCTCATCCGCGGGAAGGGGCTTGCCATGGGATATGGGGATCAACCCCTGTTCACGGGGCTCGACCTTGCCCTGGCGCAAGGGGAGCGAATGGCCATCATGGCGCCGAGCGGCGCGGGCAAGAGCACCCTCGGCAACGTGCTGCTGGGTCTGCAACGCCCCCTGCAAGGGGAGGTGCTGCGCCGGGAAGGGATAGCCCCCTGCCGCTGGCAGAAGCTCTATCAGGATCCGGTGCAGGCCTTTGCCAGCCGGGTGCGCCTCGCCACCCAGTTCGATGATGTGCTGCGTCTGCACAGGCTGCCTCGCCATCGGCTTGTCGACTATCTGGCCCGGTTGGGGCTGGATGAACGGCTGCTGACGCGCCTGCCAAACCAGGTCTCGGGAGGGGAGCTGCAGCGGCTGTCGCTTATCCGAGCCCTGTTGCTGCGCCCCGTGCTGCTGTTCGCCGATGAGCCCACGTCCCGGCTCGATCCCCTGAGCCAGCAACAGACCATCGCCTGTCTGCTGGAGGAACTGGGAGAGATAGGCTGCGCCCTGCTGCTGGTGACCCATGACGAGGGGCTGGCCGGCAAGGTTGCCCCTCGTTGTCTGAGACTGGGGGAGGTAGGTTCCCTCATGTTCGAAGGCGCGTCGGCCGAGGTGAGAAGAGTGGGGTAAAGAGGGGACAGGATGAATCCTTCCCCCATGATGAGATGACAGTGACGGGGCCTTGGGCCCCGTCGCATTAGAAAAACTTGGGTAAGCAGATTATAAAGTTTCGTTCGTTTTTTGTGATATGAATCACTAAGATTGTCGTAAGCCAGAGAGCGTCCTGCTGCTGGCGGGTGCGGGTCCTCCGCCTTGTTCCTCTTCAACGACCTTTGTCAGACACCTCCTGCAGATCCCTGCCCGGAGGGTGGCGGCTTTTTGATCTTTTTCGGACGAGATATGTATCGGCACAGCTTCTATCCCCTGTTTTTCCTGACCATTCTGATGGTCGCCGTGGGTCAGATGACCCAGACCCTCTATGTGCCCTCCATTCCCATGATGGCGGGGGACTTCCATGTGGCCTCCGGCCAGCTGCAGGCGGTGATGGCCTGCTACCTCATTCCCTACGGCCTCTCCCAGTTCGTTTATGGCCCCTTGTCGGATCGCATCGGTCGTCGCCCTGTGCTCATCATCGGCATGATGATCTTCCTGGTCGGCACCCTCACCATCCAGCTGATCCCGAGCTTCACCGCCCTGCTGGCGGGCAGCCTGATCCAGGGGCTGGGCACCGGGGCAGGGGGCGCCATGAGCCGGACCGTGATGCGCGACCGTTACAGTGGCGCCGAGCTCAACCGTGCCAACAGCCTGGTAAGCATGGGGGTCATCTTCTCCCCTCTGCTGGCACCTGTGCTGGGCGGCTGGCTCACCGAGCTGTTCAACTGGCGTGCCGGCTACTGGTTCCTGTTCGGTTTTGGTGCCCTGACCACCCTGGCGCTGCTGGCCTGGTTTGGCGAGACGCTGCCAGCATCCGCCCGCCAGCATTCGCTGCGGGTGGGCGCCGCCTATCGTCATGTGCTCGGCAACCCGCGCTTTCAGGGCAACCTGCTCTGTCTGATGGCCACCTTTGCCGGCCTCGCGGTGTTCGAGGCGGCGGCCGGGGTGTTGCTGGGGGACGTGCTCAAGCTGAGTGCCCGCACCGTCAGCGTGCTGTTCGTGCTGCCGCTGCCCGGTTATCTGTTCGGCGCCTGGCTCTCCGCCAGACTGAGTTTTCGCCTGAGCCAGGGCAAGCTGATGCGCCTTGGCATCGCCTTCCTGGCCCTGGGGTCGCTCATCATCCTGGTACCCGGGCTGCTCGGCATGGTGAGCGCTGCCTCCCTGGTGGGCGGGGCTGCGGTCTACTTCATTGGCAGCGGCATCCTCTATCCGACCGCCACCTCCTGTGCCATCGAGCCCTTCCCGGGCCAGGCTGGCACCGCGGGAGCCGTGCTCGGGGGCATGCAGAATCTGGGGGCTGGCGTGGTAACCCTGCTGGCCGCCAGCTTCCCGATGACGGGGCAGGTGACCCTGGGGGCCATCATGACGGTGATGGTGCTGATCGTGGCCTTGAGCTTTGTATGGCTGCGCCACCACGGCGCGCCCCACGAGCAGATGGCCGTCTGACACGGCCAAGAGCCCGCCCCGTTGGCGGGCTTTTTACTGCCTCCTGCCAGGTGGCGAGACGCCGCAGGCGAGTGGAAGGGAGTTGCCGCGCAGGCAAAGAAAAAGCCCGTCGTGATGACGGGCTTTTTTTGGGTAGGTACCCCGGAGATGCCGTTGCCGGTTTGGGCCCTTGAACCGTCGGTTCAAGGCGGAGATCTAATCTGGCCGCAGGCTTCTCGGTCGGGCCGAGCATGCTCAATAGCCAGAAGGCAGACCCCCTGTTTGGTATGAATATCGGCTCGGGGACTTGAACCGGCTGACAAACACTCCAGGGAATTTCAAAACTCGGTGCGATTAGGGCTGTTGCGCCTCTTCGCTGGATTCACCGTATTGTCCGTGCTCGATCAAGGCGGCTTCGATGGTGCGTTGCAGCATCTTGATCCGCTTGTCCATGGTCTCAGAGTATTGGTGGTTTTTCTCTTTTTCAAGGCAGAGCTCATGACAGAAATTGAGCGCTGCCATGACGGCCAGCTGTTCGTTGCTGGAGACCTTGGAACGTTGACGAAGCTCGATGAGCTTGTCGGTCAGCTGGTCGGCGGCCTGGCGCAGGGCATCTTGTTGTCCCAGGGGACAGGACACCTTGTAGGGACGTCCCAGAATGACGATTTCTACGGCCTCTATGCTCATGCCTTCCTCAATACGGCGGGGCTGATTTCCGCCTTTATCCACGTGGACAACTGGGCGGGACTATATAGCGCAGATGCAGAAGTTTCAAGGCCTTGCTGGCTCTGGCAGGGGGAGAATGCTAGGATCTCGGCCATAAATTCTGCATATTTGCCTGAACTTTGAGCGGATCCTAGATGAGCAAAACAAACCCCCTGAAATACGCCGCCGTGGCGGACCTGATGGCACAGCACGACCTCATGGCGACGGCCGTCGAGGCCCATGGCGTGATCTGCGGCCTGGTGTGCGGTGGCGTGGTCCTGGACGACAAAAGCTGGCAGCCCCATTTCAATGATCTGATCAACGACGGTTTCGGTCTGCCGGCACCGGTGCGCCAGGTGATGACCGACCTCTATCACGAGGTGATCGAGAGCCTGATGGCACAAAAGGGCGTCGAGCTGCTGCTGCCAAGCGACGAGGCGCCGCTCGATGAGCGCATCGACTCGCTGGTGGACTGGTCCCAGGCCTTCCTGGCCGGCTTTGGCGTGGTCCAACAGGAGCTCTCCAAGGCATCCGAAGAGCTGCAGGAGATGATTCAGGACATCGCCAGCATCACCCAGGTCTCTGCCGAGTTCGATCAGGAAGATGAAGAGAACGAAGCCTCCTTCCTGGTGCTCTACGAACACGTGCGCCTCGGAGTCATGATGGCGTTCGAGGAGTTTGGCAAGCGCCCGGCCGCGCCGAGCACGCCGCCGACCCTGCACTGATCTGCCCGCCCAGCGGGTCAATGAAAGAGCGCATCACGGCGCTCTTTCTGTTTTACAAGGGGTGAGAGCAGGGGAGGTACTCTGCTAACCCATGGTGCCAAAGCGGTTTTTTGCCCGTGGCTTCGCATCCCGTCCGCCACCTTTGTGGTAGGATTGGCCCACGTTTTTTCGCCTATGCCCTCTTCTCATGTCTCAATCTGATCTGGTTCACGTCGACGTGGCTATCGTCGGCGGTGGTATGAGCGGTGCCGTGCTGGCCCTCTCCCTTGCCGCCCTGAAAGGACAGGATGGTGCCCCCCTGCAGATCCTGCTGCTGGAGGCGAGTGCGCCCGAGCTCAATGCTCATCCCGGTTTCGATGCCCGTGCCATCGCGCTTTCCGCCGGTACCTGCGAGGCGCTGGCCCGTCACGGCCTCTGGCCGCACCTGGCGCCCCACTGCTCCCCCATCACCCATATCCATGTGTCGGATCGGGGCCACTGCGGCCAGACCCGGCTGTCGGCGGCGGAGTATGGCCTGCCCGCCCTCGGTCAGGTGATCGAGCTGTCGGCGGCGGGCATCGTGCTGCAAGAGGCGATCGCCGCCTGCCCGCAGATCCGTATGTTGTGCCCGGCCAGGCTTGCGGCCATCGACCCCGACGAGGGGGGAGTGACGCTCGCCCTGGAGGGGGGCGCGCGCTACCGCACCCGGCTGCTGGTGGCGGCCGACGGGGGCCACTCCTTCGTGCGCCAGCATTTCAAGATGCCGGTCAGTCGCCACGATTATGGCCAGAGCGCCATCATCGCCACCGTCAAGACCGCCGAGGATCCCGCCGGACGGGCCTTCGAGCGCTTCACCGACGGAGGGCCGCTGGCCCTGCTGCCCATGCAGGACGGCCTCTCCTCCCTGGTGTGGAGCGTCCCGCGGGACGAGGCACAGGGGCTGCTTGCACTGGATGACGCCGCCTTTCTCGCCCGTCTGCAGCAGGCTTTTGGCTGGCGCCTCGGGCGCATCGAGCGTACCGGCGTGCGCCACCTCTATCCGCTGGTGCTGACGGTGGCCGACTACCCGCTGGCCCAGCGCACCGTGCTGGTGGGTAACGCCGCCCACCTGCTGCACCCCATCGCCGGTCAGGGGTTCAACCTCGGCATGCGGGATCTGGACGTGCTGACCCGGACTCTGGCCCGTGCGCTCGCGGCGGGGGAAGACATCGGCGGTTTTGAGGTGCTAAGCGGCTACTGGCAGCAGCGGCGGGACGATCAGGCCCAGACCGTCTGGCTCACATCCTCCCTGGCCCAGCTCTTCTCAAACCATCACGCTCCCCTGGTGGTGGGCCGCAATCTGGCGCTCTCCCTGATGGGCAGAGTGCCCTGGATCAAGGCACCGCTCGCCTCCCGCACCCTGGGATTCGTGGGCGAGGTGTGCGGCCAATAAGCGCTGTCGCCCCGGCGGCAAAGACGATTTCGAGCAAGAGGCACGCCTGTGGGCGTCGCCTCGCAGATCCTGGCGACTTGCCCGGAAAGGACACAAGAGAATGCAGATGCAAGATGTGGATGTGGTGATCGTGGGGGGGGGCATGGTGGGCCTGGGGCTCGCTGCCGCCCTCAAGAACCGGGCGATCAAGGTGGCCATCGTGGAAGGCCGGCTGCCCGATGCAACGCTCGGTGAGACGCCGGACAACAGGGTCAGTGCCCTGAGCCTCGCGAGTCAGCACATCCTGCAAGGAGTCGGCGCCTGGGACGGCATAGTGGCGCGCCGCCTGCAGCCCTACGAGAAGATGCAGGTGTGGGAGCAGGACAGTTTCGGCCACATCGATTTCGATGCCGCCAGCCTGCGTCAGGGGGCCCTTGGCCACATCGTCGAGAACCGGGTGATCCAGCTTGCGCTGCTGGACGCCATCGCGGGGGCCAGCAATATCCAGATGCTGACCCCGGCCCGGGCCACCAGCCTGCAGTGCGGGCCAGCGGGCGCCCTGCTGCTGCTGGAAGATGGCCAGGCCCTCTCGGCAAAGCTGGTGGTGGCCGCCGACGGCGCCCACTCCTGGGTGCGCCGTCAGGCAGACATTCCCCTCACCAGCTGGGATTACGGTCATCACGCCCTGGTGGCGACGGTGCGTTGTGCCGAACCCCATGAGGCGGTGGCGCGCCAGATCTTCACCCCCCAGGGGCCGCTCGCCTTCCTGCCCCTGTGGCAGCCCGACCTCTGCTCCATCGTGTGGTCTGTGCCCGCGGCCCGCGCCGAGGCGCTCTGCGCCCTGGATGACGACGGCTTCAACCGCCAGCTCACCGCCGCCTTTGATGGGCGCCTCGGGCTGTGCAAGGTGGAGGGGGCTCGCAGCGCCATTCCGCTCACCGCCCGCTACGCCCGCGACTTTGCCCGCGAGCGCCTGGTGCTGGTGGGGGATGCGGCCCACACCATCCACCCGCTGGCGGGGCAGGGGGTGAATCTGGGCTTGCTGGATGCCGCCGCCCTGGCGGAGCAGATCCTCATTCATCACGGCAAGGGCGCGGACATCGGCCTGCTCGCCAACCTGCGGGGCTATGAGCGCTGGCGCAAGAGCGAGGCGGCGCGCATGCTGGCGGCCATGGAGGGGCTCAAGCGACTGTTTGCGGGCAGCAACCCCCTCAAGAAGCTGGTGCGCGGGGTGGGGCTTCGCGCCGTCGACGGTCTTGGTCCCCTCAAGCAGGGCATGATCCGGGCCGCCATGGGGCTGGATGGGGAGCTGCCCACCCTGGCCAAAGGTGAAAAAATCTAATATTACCCCGGGGTTTTGACAAAAAAACTAATCTGACAGGGCGAGATGCCCCTTCGGGGTGTCAGCCTTTAATGTTGGCGAGAAGCGAAACGTTTTTCTGTAAATTGTGACGGGACGGTAAAAATCAACATTAAATCCCGCAATGGCGCGGTTTTGGCTGTTTTTATCACTGTTTTTGCCTTAGTGTCTGGTGTCAGTGAGTTGGGTGAGGATTAGTTTTTTTTGAGCGGTGCCCCGGCACGCTTGTCATATAATCCGCTCCGTTCAAGGAATCACTCCTGCCCGCCCGGGCGGGAACGAGCACAGAGCTTGTGGTCCGTAGTTCCCGACGAGCCGGGGCGGATTGCGAGTGTTGTCGCGAACGCTTAAGGAAACACAGCGATGATCCAGACTACTGTATTGCATCCGAAACACCTGGAAGCGGGTGCCAAGATGGTGGACTTCCACGGTTGGGAGATGCCCATCAACTACGGTTCCCAGTTGGAAGAGCACCATGTGGTGCGCACCGATGCAGGCATGTTCGATGTCTCCCACATGACCATCGTCGATTTGACCGGCGAGCGGGTCAAAGCCTTCCTGCAACACCTGCTGGCCAACGATGTGGCCAAACTCACCGTCCCCGGCAAGGCCCTCTACAGCGGCATGCTCAATCCGGAAGGCGGCGTCATCGATGACCTCATCACCTACTTCCTGACCGATACCTTCTACCGCCTGGTGGTGAACTCCGCCACCCGCGAGAAGGATCTGGCCTGGATCCGCCATCACGCCATCGACTTTGCCGTGAGCGTGACCGAGCGCCCCGAGCTTGCCATGATCGCAGTGCAGGGCCCCCACGCCAAGGCCAAGGCGGCCAAGGTGTTCACCCCCGAGCAGAATGCGGCGGTCGAAGGGATGAAGCCCTTCTTCGGTGTGCAGGCCGGGGATCTCTTCATCGCCACCACCGGCTACACCGGCGAAGATGGCTACGAGATCGTGGTCCCCCAGGAGAAGGCGTGCGATCTGTGGCAGGCCCTGCTGGACAACGGCGTGGCCCCTTGCGGCCTGGGTGCCCGTGATACCCTGCGCCTGGAAGCGGGCATGAACCTCTACGGTCAGGACATGGACGAGTCAATCTCTCCGCTCGCCGCCAACATGGCCTGGACCCTGGCCTGGGAGCCTGCCTCCCGCCAATTCATCGGCCGCGCCGCCCTGGAAGCCCAGAAGGCCGCCGGCAACCAGCCCAAGCTGGTGGGTCTGGTGATGGAAGAAAAGGGCGTGCTGCGTGCCGGCATGCCGGTCACCTTCACCAGCGAGAGCGGCGAGACACGGGAAGGGGTGATCACCTCCGGCTCCTTCTCGCCCACCCTGGGTTACAGCATTGCCCTGGCGCGGGTGCCCCGTGATATCGGCGAACAGGCCCAGGTGGAGATCCGCAAGAAGCAGGTCACCGTGAAAGTCACCAAGCCGGCCTTCGTGCGCAACGGCCAGCCGTTGGTGTAATCATTGATGGCGGTGAGGGTTGACCTTCGCCGCCCCATTTTTGTTGAAGCGATCCAAGAGCATAAAGGAAGCACAAATGAGCCATATCCCGAGCGAACTGAAATATGCCACCTCCCACGAGTGGGTCCGTGTTGAAGCCAACGGCGAAGCCGTGGTCGGCATCACCGAGCACGCCCAGGATCTGCTGGGGGACATGGTGTTCGTCGATCTGCCGGAAGTGGGCAAGCAGGTGAGCGCCGGTGAAGATTGCGCCGTGGCGGAGTCCGTCAAGGCCGCCTCCGACATCTACAGCCCGGTGAGCGGCGAGATCCTGGCCGTCAACGAAGAGCTGGAAGGCAGCCCCGAGCTGGTCAACTCCGACCCCTACGGCGCTGGCTGGCTGTTCCGCATCAAGCTGGACGACGCGGGCGAGCTCGCCAACCTGCTGGATGCCGAAGGCTACCAGAACGTGGTGGACGAAGAGTAATGCCCCCGGGCCCTGCCAACACAGCAGGGCCCTCTTGTATGACTGCCATCCTGCGGCCATGGCGGTTGCAGGAAGGGCGCAGGCTTTGCGCCGTCGGGATGCCCTTGCCGCATTCCCCGTCTGCCCGCGGCGGACACAGAACATGAGTGGAGCCGGTATCGACCGGCTACAGGAACATCAGGTCTTGGTTATCAGGATGTCATGCCAGGACCTATTACCAGGAAATAGGGAAATGACCCAGTCACTGTTTGAACTCGAGCAAAAAACCGATTTCATCCGCCGTCACATCGGCCCGGGTGAGGAAGAACTACGGGCCCTGCTCGCCACCGTGGGGGCCGAGAGCCTGGACGATCTGATTGAGCAGACGGTCCCCGCCGCCATCCGTCGTCCGGGGCCGCTTGGTATCGGCGCCCCCATGACCGAAGTGGAGGCCCTGGCCAAGCTCAAGGGCTATGCGGCCAAGAACCAGATCGCCAAGAGCTACATCGGCATGGGCTACCACGACACCCACGTGCCCCACGTCATCCTGCGCAACGTGCTGGAAAACCCGGGCTGGTACACCGCCTACACCCCCTATCAGCCCGAGCTGGCCCAGGGCCGTCTCGAAGCCCTGCTCAACTTCCAGCAGCTCACCCTGGATCTCACCGGCATGGATCTGGCGAGCGCCTCCCTGCTCGATGAAGCCACCGCCGCCGCCGAAGCCATGGCGCTGGCCAAGCGCATGGCCAAATCCAAATCCAACCTCTTCTTCGTGGCCGACGACGTTCACCCCCAGGTGATCGACGTGGTCAAGGAGCGCGCGGTCCACTTCGGTTTCGATGTGGTGGTCGGCCCTGCGGGCGAGGCCGTGAGCGAAGAGGTATTCGGTGCCATGTTCCAGTACCCGGGCACCACCGGCAATGTGACCGATCTGCGTTCCCTCATTGCCGCCGTCCAGGCCCAGAAGGGGCTGGCCTGCGTCGGGACCGACATGCTCTCCCTGCTGCTGCTCAAATCCCCAGGTGAACTGGGTGCCGACGTGGTGTTCGGCAGTGCCCAGCGCTTCGGTGTGCCCATGGGTTACGGTGGCCCCCACGCCGCCTTCTTCGCCACCCGCGATGCCTACAAGCGCTCCATGCCGGGTCGCATCATCGGCGTCTCCAAGGATGCCCGTGGCAAGAGCGCCCTGCGCATGGCCATGCAGACCCGCGAGCAGCACATCCGCCGCGAGAAGGCCAACTCCAACATCTGTACTGCCCAGGTGCTGCTGGCCAACATGGCGAGCTTCTACGCCGTTTACCACGGCCCGGTGGGGCTGAAAACCATCGCCTCCCGCGTGCACCGTCTGACCACCATCCTGGCGCTCGGCCTTACCGCCAAGGGCGTGGCCCTCAAGCACGGAAGCTGGTTCGATACCCTCACAGTACTGACGTCGGACAAGGCTGCACTCATTGCCAAGGCCGAGGGGCTCGGCATCAACCTGCGTGCGGATCTCGATGGTGCGGTCGGTGTGTCCCTCTCTGAAACCACCACCCGAGGGGATGTGGCCGAGCTGTTCGACCTGTTCCTTGGGGCGGGTCACGGCCTCGATGTGGAGGCCCTCGACCGGGCCGCCCAGACGCATCAGGCGATCCCGCAGGATCTGCTGCGCACCGACGCCGTGCTGACCCACGAGGTATTCAACAAGTACCACTCCGAGACCGAGATGCTGCGCTACATCCACCGTCTCGAAGCGAAAGATCTGGCCCTGAACTACGCCATGATCTCCTTGGGCTCCTGCACCATGAAACTCAATGCCACTGCCGAGATGATCCCGGTGACCTGGCCTGAATTCGGCAAGCTGCACCCCTTCGCGCCGCTCAAGCAGACCCAGGGTTACCAGCTGCTGCTGGCAGATCTGGAAGACTGGCTGGTGAAGGTGACCGGCTACGATGCGGTCTGCATGCAGCCCAACTCCGGCGCTCAGGGCGAATACGCGGGCCTGCTCGCCATCAAGAAGTACCACGAGTCTCGCGGCGAGGGGCATCGCGATGTGTGCCTCATCCCGGCCTCTGCCCACGGCACCAACCCGGCTTCCGCCCAGATGGCGGGCCTCAAGGTCATCGTCACCGCCTGTGACAAGGCAGGCAACGTGGATCTGGACGACCTGCGGGCCAAGGCCGCCGAGGTCGGAGACCAGCTCTCCTGCCTGATGGTGACCTACCCCTCCACCCACGGGGTGTACGAGGAGACCATCAAGGAGGTGTGCGACATCGTTCACCAGTATGGTGGTCAGGTGTACCTCGACGGCGCCAACATGAACGCGCAGGTCGGGCTGACGGCACCAGGCTTTATCGGCGCGGACGTGTCTCACCTCAACCTGCACAAGACCTTCGCCATTCCCCATGGCGGTGGTGGTCCGGGCATGGGCCCCATCGGCGTGAAGAAACACCTGGCACCGTTTGTGGCCGGTCACGCCGTGGTCAAGACCGACAAGGAGAGCCGTGACAACGGCGCCGTGTCTGCCGCCCCGTTCGGCTCGGCCAGCATCCTGCCCATCAGTTGGATGTACATCGCCATGCTGGGTGACGAGGGGCTCAAGAAATCCACCCAGGTCGCCATCCTCAACGCCAACTACCTGGCCAAGAAGCTCGGCGAGTCCTTCCCCGTGCTCTATACAGGTCGCAACGGTCGGGTGGCCCACGAGTGCATTCTGGACATCCGCCCGCTCAAAGAAGCCAGTGGCATCAGCGAGATGGACGTGGCCAAGCGCCTGATGGACTACGGCTTCCACGCGCCGACCATGAGCTTCCCGGTAGCGGGCACCCTGATGGTCGAGCCGACCGAATCCGAATCCAAGCGCGAGCTGGATCGCTTCGTGGAAGCCATGACCGCCATCCGTGCCGAGATTGCCCGGGTGCAGGACGGCCACTGGAGCCTTGCCGACAACCCCCTGGTCCATGCGCCGCACACCCAGGACGACGTGATGGATGCAGATTGGAACCGTGGCTACAGCCGCGCCGAGGCGGTCTTCCCGTCCGACGCCGTGCGCGCCAGCAAGCTGTGGCCGTCGGTCAACCGCATCGACGACGTCTATGGCGATCGCAACCTGTTCTGCTCCTGCGTGCCCACCGAGGATTACGCCAAGTAATCGCGGCGCTGTAGGACTGACAGCCAATATGCACAAGGCCACCCCCAGGGGTGGCCTTGTTGTGTGCGGCGTCCGTGCGAACGGTCTACTCGCCCCGGCGCGCCGCCTCGATGGTGGCAATATCAATCTTGCCCATCTGCAGCATGGCCTCGAAGGCGCGCCTCGCTGCCTCGGGGTCGGGATCGCTTATCGCCTCGGTGAGGACCTGAGGAGTGATCTGCCAGGAGATGCCCCACTTGTCCTGACACCAGCCGCACTCGCTCGCCTGACCGCCATGGTCGATGATGGCGTGCCAGTAACGATCCGTCTCGGCCTGGTCCTGGGTGGCCACCTGAAACGAGAACGCCCAGTTGTGGCGGACCCCGGGCCCGCCGTTGAGGCCGAGGCAGGGGATCCCCATCACCCTGAACTCGACCGTCAGCACGTCCCCTTTCTTGCCGGCGGGATAGTCGGCCGGGGCCCGGTGTACGGCACCGACGGCGGAGTCGGGGAAGAGGCTGGCGTAAAATCGTGCCGCCTCCTCGGCATCCCCGTCATACCAGAGGCAAATCCTGTTCTTGACTGGTCTCATTGTGTCGCAGCTCCATCCTGGTGTTTGTCCTTCGACGCCCGTGAGCGGGCGCCCCGATGGGTATCCTGCCGCCCGCAGCGCCTGCTGTTTTGCTGGGTGGCAAGCCAGCCTGTACGCCGTTTGCCACCCGCTTGGGGCTTGCATGATGGGGTCAAGTGTAGTGGCATGGGGATCCTGGTCACCAGGCCGGGAGCCGGCATGAAGGCCGCAGCAAGAGAGGAGTCTGCCATGGACAGTACCCAGCGATTCTCGACCCGGGTCGAGGCCTATGTGAAATATCGGCCCGGTTATCCCGCCGCCATGCTGGATTTTCTGGCAAGGGAGCTGGCCATGGGGCCAGAGGCCCAGGTGGCGGACATCGGCGCGGGCACCGGCATCCTGACCGCCCTGCTGGCCCCCCGGGTCGCGCGGGTCTGGGCGGTGGAGCCCAATGACGATATGCGGGCTGCCGCCAAACGGCTGCTCGCTCAGGTGGGGAACATCGGCTGGCTGCACGGCAGTGCGGAAGCCACGGGCCTGCCCACGGGGGCGATGGATCTGGTGACGGTCGCCCAGGCGTTTCACTGGTTCGATCGCGCGGCTTTTCGGCAGGAGTGCCAGCGGCTGCTCAAGCCCGGTGGCCAGGTCGCCCTCATCTGGAATGACAGGCTGACGAACACCCCGTTTCTCAAGGCCTATGAAGAGGGGCTGCACGCCTACTCGGGGGATTACGAGGAGGTCAATCATCGCAACCTCGGTGAGGCGGATTTTCGCGCCTTCTTCACCGGGGAGTACCGGCTCGATCGCTTCGAGAATAGCCAGCTGTTCGATCTTGACGGGGTGCTTGGACGGCTCAACTCCTCCTCCTATGCGCCTGTGGCGGGCACGCCGGCCCACGATCAGATGACGGCGCTCGTTCGCCGCGAGTTTGCTCGCCATGCCGTTGACGGCAAGATAGCCTTCAACTATTGCACCCTGGTCTACAGTGGCCGGGTGTAGCCCCGTTCAGCGCTGACATCCGCAGTGAAAAGGCCCCCGCCAGTGATGGCGAGGGCCTTGTTTCATTTTGGCGGTCTGTATCCGGGCGATGCGAAAGAGACCGTCGCGCGGTGAAGGGGCGGTATCAGCCCTGATCGATGCCGAGAATGGCCATGGCCATGGCCATGGCCATGGCCAGGGTATCGACCGATTCCTGATGCTTGCCCGCGTTGTGCAGGGTCTCTCCGTCCGCCCTCAACTGCTTCACCTCGGCCAGTTGCTCGGCACTGAGGGCGGGGCCTGCGGCCAAGGCGTCGTCTATCTTCTTCATGTCTATGGGGCAGTGGAAGGCGAGGGCACTGCCGCAAAAGAGCAGGGCTGCCAACAACAGCATGAGTCTCATCTTTCGGATCTCCATGTGGGGTTCCCGTCAAGCATAGCCCCGCAGGGGGAGGGCATTCGGGTTGAAGGGGGCGGGAGGCAGGGGCTACCATGACCCTTTTGTTGCGAGGAGGCTCCATGGCACTGACAAGGTTGCTGTCCCCCCTGACCAGTCTGGTGATCTTCATTCTGGGTCACGGTCTGTTCAATACCCTGCTGACGGTGCGTCTCTCCGCCGAGCAGGTGTCCGCCCAGGCCATCGGTCTGGTGTCGGCTGCCTATTTCGGCGGCCTGGTGCTGGGGACCTTCATCAATGCCCGCCTCATCATCCGGGTGGGGCATATCCGGGCCTATGCGGCTTATGCCTCCCTGCTCTGTTTTCTGTTTCTGCTGCACGGCATGGTGGTGGAGCCTGTCACCTGGGCGGCGCTGCGGCTGATCGGGGGGTTTGCCACCGGCGGCCTGTTCGTGGTGCTGGAGTCCTGGATGCTGGTCTCAAGCACCCCGGCGAACCGGGGGCGGTTGATGTCCCTCTACATGATCCTGCTGTACGGTTCACTTGCCCTGGGCCAGCTGCTGCTCAAGCAGGTGGACCCCATGGTGCTGACGCCGTTCGCCCTGTGCGCCATGGCGGCGACTCTCTCCGTGGTGCCTCTGGCGCTCTCCCGAGTGGCGACGCCGGCCATGGTGGCACCCCAGCCGGTGGGAGTGCTGGAGCTGGTGCGCCTCACTCCGGCGGGAATGGGTAGCAGCTTTACCTCCGGCCTCATCCTCGGGGCCATCTATGGGCTGTTGCCGCTCTATTTCACCGACAGCGGTGCCTCCCTCTCCCAGGTGGCGGACATGATGGCGCTGGTGATCCTGGGGGGGATGTGTCTGCAGTATCCCATCGGACGTGCATCTGATCGTTACGACAGACGGTTGGTGATCCTGCTGCTCTGCACCCTGCTGACCCTGATCGCGTTGTTGATGGTGCTGCTGCCGGGGCCCTGGCGCGAGCCAATCGAGCGGACTCTTGTCTTCCTGCTGGGGGGCATGGCGTTCTCCATCTATCCCTTGAGCCTCAGCCATGCCTGCGATGAACTGCGCCCGGATCAGGTGCTGGGGGCAAACCAGGGGCTGCTGCTTGCCTACAGCCTGGGGGCCATGACGGGTCCGCTGCTGGCCCCCTTTACCATGGCGACGTTCGGACCACAGGGGCTGTTCGTCTACTTTGCCCTGTGCGGTCTGCTGCTGTCGGCCTATCTCGGCTGGCGCAGGCGTAAGCGAGCCCCCATTCCGCTGACGGAGCATCAGGTCTTCATGCCGGTGCCCCCCAACACCCCCATGACGGCGGAGCTGGAGCCAAGAACGGATCTGGAAGGGGAGGCAGTGCCGGCGAGCTATGCCGCGCCTGATGCAGAAGAGAGAGCGGTGAGTGAAGAGGGGCAGGAGAGGGACGCGCCGCAGGGGCGCTGAAGGCTGGCGATACAACGACAGGGATAAAAAAACCGACTCCAGGGAGTCGGTTTTTTGTTGGGCGACGGTTATCAGGCGGTCACGGCATCGGCCTGGGTAGCTTGTGCTTCCGGCGCCGGGTTGCGAATGAGGTAATCAAACGCACCCAGGGCGGCGGTGGCACCTGCCCCCATGGAGATGATGATCTGCTTGAACGGTACCGTGGTGGCATCCCCTGCGGCATAGACGCCGGGCAGGGAGGTGGCACCCTTGGTGTCGATCTCGATTTCGCCAAAACGGGTCAGGGCCACTTCGCTCCCCTTGAGGAACTCGGTGTTCGGCACCAGGCCTATCTGGACAAAGATGCCGGCCACCGCCAGATGCTTGATCTCGCCGGTAGTGCGATCTTCGTAGTCCATGCCCACCACCTTGCTGCCGTCGCCGATCACTTCGGTGGTGCGGGCGCTCATGATGATGTCGATATTGCCCATGGAACGGGCCTTCTTCTGCAGCACGTCGTCGGCACGCAGGGTATCGGCAAACTCCACCACGGTGACGTGCTCGACGATGCCGGCCAGATCGATGGCCGCCTCGATGCCGGAGTTGCCGCCACCGATCACCGCCACGCGCTTGCCCTTGAAGAAGGGGCCGTCACAGTGGGGGCAGTAGGCCACACCCTTGGTACGGTACTCGAGTTCACCCGGCACGTTCAGGTCACGCCAGCGGGCACCGGTCGCCAGGATCACGGCGCGGCTCTTCAAGGTGGCGCCAGAGGCGAGATCCACGTTGACGTAACCATCCTTGCTGATGGCGGCGGCGCGCTGCTCGGTGATCACTTCCACGCCGTACTGCTTGACGTGCTGCTCCAGGCTGGCCGCCAGCTTGGGGCCCTCGGTGTAGGGCACGGAGATGAAGTTCTCGATGCCGACGGTGTCCATCACCTGGCCACCGAAACGTTCGGCGACAATGGCGGTGCGAATGCCTTTGCGGGCGGCATAGATGGCCGCGGCGGCGCCGGCCGGGCCACCGCCCACCACCAGCACGTCATAAGGCGCTTTTTCGCTCAGCTCTTGCGCCTTGCGCTCGGCAGCGCCGGTGTCGAGTTTGGCGACGATCTCTTCCAGCGAGATGCGGCCCTGGCTGAACGGCTGACCGTTCAGGTAGACGTTCGGGACCGCCATGATTTGACGCTCGTTCACCTCATCCTGGAACAGGGCACCGTCGATCATGGTGTGGGTGATGCCGGGGTTCAGGGTGGACATCAGGTTCAGGGCCTGTACCACGTCCGGACAGTTGTGGCAGGAGAGGGAAATATAGGTCTCGAAGTGGAACTCGCCCTTGAGGTTCTTCACCTGCTCCAGCACGGCCGGATCGGCCTTGGAGGGGTGACCGCCGCTTTGCAGCAGGGCGAGCACCAGGGAGGTGAATTCATGACCCATGGGTATGCCGGCAAAGTGCACGCGCGGGGCCTGGCCCTGGGGCGCGATGCTCATGGAAGGCTTGCGGGCATTGGTGCCATCGGTCAGGGAAATTTTGGGGGACATCTCGGCGATCTCGCTGGCCAATGCCAGGAGTTCGGCGGATTTGTCGCTGTCATTGCCGGACACGCTGATCTCGATGGGATTGACGATGTACTGCAAGTAACCGTTGAGTTGTTGTTTGAGGTTGGTATCTAACATGGTCGAATTCCTTCTTGCTGAATGCGGGTCGGCACGATGACCGGATACAGAAAACAGAGGTCCACACAGCAGACCGGCGCATTTTCTGAGGGCCGTAAACAAGACCGGCCCTTGAACGGGCCGGTCTTCAGAGCGGGGAGGCTTAGATTTTGCCTACCAGATCCAGGGACGGGGCCAGGGTGGCGTCGCCTTCTTTCCACTTGGCCGGGCACACTTCACCCGGGTGGGAAGCAACGTACTGGGCAGCCTTGACCTTGCGCAGCAGTTCCAGTGCGTCACGGCCGATGCCGCCAGCGTTGATTTCAACGATCTGGATGACGCCTTGCGGGTCGATGACGAAGGTACCGCGGTCAGCCAGGCCAGCTTCTTCGATCATCACGCCGAAGTTGCGAGTGATGGTGCCGGTGGGGTCGCCGATCATCGGGTACTGGATCTTCTGGATGGTGTCAGAAGTGTCGTGCCAGGCCTTGTGGGTGAAGTGGGTGTCGGTGGAGACGGCGTAGATCTCGACGCCCAGCTTCTGGAATTCGGCGTAGTTGTCGGCCAGGTCGCCCAGCTCGGTCGGGCAGACGAAGGTGAAATCAGCCGGGTAGAAGAACACCACGGACCACTTGCCTTTCAGGTCAGCGTCAGACACCTGAACGAATTTGCCATTGTGGTAGGCGGTGGCGTTGAACGGCTTGATTTCAGTGTTGATGTAGGTAGACATGTATTTGCTCCTTGGTGATGTACATATGCCTGTCTGGTGTTGAAGAGTCGTGCCAGACGAGGCGCTTAACTTTCGATGGAGTCATCATAGTGACTTTTTCTAATCGGTCAAAGCCACAATTTTGAATCACATAAATCTATTTATTAGATAGACCATCACAACTGTACCTAACATGAATATCTCAGGCCTTCGGAGATAACTCATTGTCGAAGTTCAATTTCTGTCCTGCATGTCACATTTTCAAGGGCTGGGCCGGATTTGTTTTCATTGCGTGAGCAGAGAAGGGGGCAGACGAGGCGGCGCAGTAGAAAAAAGAGGGATAAAAAAATCCCGGCGCAGTCGCACAGACAGGGCCGGGTCATCAAACAAGGAATGGCGATAAATATGCTTTACAGCAAAGACTAACTACGGGGTGTGCAAACTTGCAGACATATGAAGAGAAGATGGCGGGTGCACAATCCTCATCTCCTCTTCGGCAACCATTGCATGGTGGGCATCATAGTGTGATGAATGTCACAACGCAAGTTTTGTGGTGTAATTTTACAGTCAAATTGAAAGTGTTTCACTTAAATAGCCGTTAAATTAGGCTGAAAACGCTTTTATTGTAATTTTATTACAGAATTTTAAGATCAAAAGTCGGTTGGGGGCTCCTGCTCCTCCATCAGCTCCAGCAGATTGATGGCCACGGCGATGAAGTCCGACTCGGTGACGATGCCAACCAGCTTGCGCCCCTTGAGTACCGGCAGACAGCCATATTTGTGGCGCTGCAGATACAGGGCCGCCTCCTTGATGCCGGCGTGGGGATCCACGCTCGCCACCTGACGGGTCATGATCTCGTCGAGCTGGACGCTGTCGGTGAACTCCGCCTCCCGCTCGGGGTTGATCAGCAGCAGCTTGGATTCACGGGTGGCCAGGATGTCCGAGAGGGTGACCAGACCGAGCAGATGCTGGTGTTCATCGACGATGGGAACGTGACGGATCCGCTCCTGCTGCATCAGCTCCATCGCCTGCTTGACGCTGTTTTCCGGACCCAGGGTAAAGGGGTGTTCAGTCATGATCTCGGAGAGGGTCATCATGGTGGGCCTCCTTGTGTGTCTGCTTCCACCCTAGCCTAGCCCCCGTCGCCAGAACATGATCGGGGTCAATACAAAACCTTAAAGGTTTTTTAACGGGCCCAACCTCACAAAATGGCCCGCTATCCCTTGTCTTCCTTGGGTTTTTAGTCTTTTGGGTTGCCTTGGAAGAGGGGGATAACTAGACTAGCCGCCGATTCCCCCGAGGTGAAAGATGCAAGTATCCGATTTTCATTTTGATCTGCCAGACGAGCTGATTGCCCGCTACCCCATGGCGGAGCGTACCGCCAGCCGCCTGCTGCAGCTCGATGGTCAAACCGGCGCCCTGCGCCACGGTCATTTTGTCGATGTGCTTGACCAGCTCAACCCCGGCGATCTGCTGGTGTTCAACAATACCCGGGTTATTCCGGCCCGCATGTTTGGCCAGAAGGCCAGCGGCGGCAAGCTGGAGGTGCTGGTGGAGCGCATTCTGGACGAGCACAGCGTGCTGGCGCACGTCCGCTCGTCCAAGTCCCCCAAGCCAGGTACCCGTCTCCTTCTGGATGGCGGTGCCGACGGCGTGCCCGTCGAGGCCGAGATGCGTGCCCGCCACGACGCTCTGTTCGAGATCCACTTCCTCGACCCGCGCCCTGTGCTGACCATTCTGGATGCCATCGGCCACATGCCGTTGCCTCCCTATATCGACCGTCCCGACGAGGATGCCGACAAGGAGCGCTACCAGACCGTCTACAACCAGAAGCCGGGTGCCGTGGCGGCGCCGACCGCCGGTCTGCACTTCGACGAGCCGCTGCTCGAGCAGATCCGTGCCAAGGGCGTGGAGATGGCCTTCGTGACCCTGCACGTGGGGGCAGGCACCTTCCAGCCGGTGCGCGTCGACAAGATTGAAGATCACCACATGCACTCGGAATACGCCGAAGTGCCTCAGGAAGTGGTAGATGCCATCGCGGCGACCCGCGCCCGCGGCGGTCGGGTGGTTGCGGTGGGCACCACGTCGGTACGATCCCTCGAGAGCGCAGCCAAGGCGACCCTGGCCCAGGGCAAGCCGCTGGCGCCCTTCTTCAATGACACCGACATCTTCATCTTCCCCGGTTACGAGTTCCAGGTGGTCGATGCCATGATCACCAACTTCCACCTGCCCGAATCCACCCTGATCATGCTGGTCAGCGCCTTTGCCGGCTATGACAACGTGAT
Source organism: Aeromonas sp. QDB17 (assembly GCF_027705305.1). Classification (NCBI taxonomy): domain Bacteria; kingdom Pseudomonadati; phylum Pseudomonadota; class Gammaproteobacteria; order Aeromonadales; family Aeromonadaceae; genus Aeromonas; species Aeromonas sp. QDB17. The sequence continues at coordinate 35,570 of NZ_JAPDBP010000001.1, read as the reverse complement.
GGCCGCCTATCAGGCCGCCGTGGCGGGACAGTACCGTTTCTTCAGCTACGGGGACGCCATGTTCGTCACCCGTCGCCGGGTGCAGGGTTAAGCCTTGCCCTTCAGAAGTCGTTCAGGCTCTGCTTGTCAGTATGCCGGCCGGCTTCATATTACCGGGCCCCTCGGGCCCTTTGTTGTCAGACTGTTTCTCTGACTGAATAGAGGTAGCAATGAAATTTGAATTGAAAACCACCGATGGGCGTGCCCGTCGCGGTCAACTGGTGTTCGAGCGTGGCGTGGTCCAGACCCCGGCCTTCATGCCGGTCGGCACCTACGGCACCGTCAAGGGGATGACCCCGGAAGAGGTGCGTGAGACCGGTGCCCAGATCCTGCTTGGCAACACCTTCCACCTCTGGCTGCGCCCGGGTCAGGAAGTGATGCGCGCCCACGGCGATCTGCACGACTTCATGAACTGGCAGGGGCCGATCCTGACCGACTCCGGTGGTTTCCAGGTATTCAGTCTGGGGCACATCCGCAAGATCACCGAGGAGGGGGTGCACTTCCGTCATCCCATCAACGGCGAGAAGATTTTCCTCGATCCCGAGAAGTCCATGGAGATCCAGTACGATCTGGGTTCCGACATCGTGATGATCTTCGACGAGTGCACCCCGTACCCGGCCACCTACGAGGAAGCGCGCAAGTCCATGGAGATGTCCCTGCGCTGGGCCAAGCGCTCCCGTGACAAGTTCGATGCGCTGGGCAACAAGAACGCCCTGTTCGGCATCATCCAGGGTTCTGTCTACGAACCGCTGCGGGATGTGTCGCTGGACGGTCTCCTTGAGATCGGCTTCGACGGTTACGCGGTCGGCGGTCTCGCCGTGGGTGAGCCCAAAGAGGACATGCATCGCATCCTTGACCATGTCTGCCCGAAAATTCCGGCCGACAAGCCGCGCTACCTGATGGGGGTGGGCAAGCCGGAGGATCTGGTGGAAGGGGTGCGCCGCGGTATCGACATGTTCGACTGCGTGATGCCGACCCGCAACGCCCGCAACGGTCATCTCTTTACCACCGATGGGGTGGTCAAGATCCGCAACGCCAAGTACCGGGAAGACACCAGCACCCTGGATGCGGACTGCGATTGCTACACCTGCAAGAACTACACCCGCAGCTATCTGTACCATCTGGACAAGTGCAACGAGATCCTCGGTGCCCGTCTGAATACCATCCACAACCTGCGTTATTACCAGCGCGTGATGCAGGGTTTGCGGGACGCGATCGAGCAGGGTAAATTAGACGACTTTGTAACTGAGTTTTACCGTCGGCAAGGGAAGCCTGTGCCTCCACTGGCTGAAAATGACGTGAAATAACAACGACATATAAGTTAGTATTCAAATCTACATCAATAAGAGGTTGTTAAATGAGCATTATCTCCAAGGCGTATGCAGAAGGCGCGGCTCCGGCAGCACAGGGTGGTGGCATGGAAATGATCATCATGCTGGCCGTGTTCGGTCTCATCTTCTACTTCATGATCTACCGTCCCCAGGCCAAGCGTGCCAAGGAGCATCGCAATCTGATGAGCTCCCTCTCCAAGGGCGACGAAGTGCTCACTTCCGGTGGCCTGGTCGGCAAGATCGCCAAGGTTTCCGCCGACAGCGACTACATTGTGCTGGCCCTGAACGATCAGACCCAGGTCACCATCAAGCGTGACTTCGTCTCTGCCGTTCTGCCCAAGGGTTCTATCCAGTCCCTCTAATCTCCCGAGGAGCACAGCGTGTTAAATCGCTATCCGCTGTGGAAATACCTGATGGTGATCGTCGTGATCGCCATCGGTTTTCTATATGCAGCCCCCAATCTTTACGGCGAAGACCCGGCCTTGCAGGTCTCTGCCAGCCGTGGTGCCGAAGTCAAACTAGAAACCCTCGATCAGGTGAAGGAAACCCTCGACGAGGCGAAGATCCCGGTCAAGCATGCGGCGTTCGAGCACGGCTTCATCCTGATCCGTTTCAACAACACCGAAGACCAGCTCAAGGCGCGCGACATCGTGGCCAACAAGCTGGGCGACAATTTCATCACCGCCCTCAACCTGGCACCGTCCACCCCCGCCTGGCTCGAGGCCATCGGCGCGGCGCCCCTGAAGCTCGGTCTTGACCTGCGGGGCGGTGTGCACTTCCTGATGGAAGTGGACATGGCCGAAGCGCTGGCCAAGCAGCAGGAACAGATGGTGCAGGATTTCCGCGCCGAGCTGCGCACCCAGAAGATCCGCTACTCCGGTGTACGCCGGGTCGGGGAGCAGGTGCAGGTGGTCTTCCGTGACGAGGCCGATCAGGCCAAGGCACTCTCCTTCCTGCGTCGCCAGAATGCGGATCTTGTCTTCACCACCGACCAGAAAGGGGATGACTTCATCCTGCTGGCCAGTCTGAGCGAAGCCAAGGTCAAAGAGGTGAAGAAGTATGCCCTCGAGCAGAACATCACCATCATCCGCAACCGGGTGAACGAACTGGGTGTGGCCGAGCCGCTGGTCCAGCAGCAGGGCGGTGAGCGTATCATCGTCGAGCTGCCGGGGATCCAGGACACCGCCCGTGCCAAGGAGATCCTGGGTGCCACCGCGACCCTGGAGTTCCACATGGTCGATGAGGCTGCCGATATCCAGGCCGCTGCCGCAGGCCGCGTGCCGCCGAGCTCCAAGGTCTACAACGATCGCAACGGTCGTCCCGTGGTACTGCAAAAGCGCGTGATCCTGACCGGTGACCACATCGTGGGTGCCCAGTCCGGTTTCGATGAATACAGCCGTCCCCAGGTCAACATCAAGCTCGATGGTCAGGGTGGCAACAAGATGGCCAACTTTACCAAGGACAACGTTGGCAAGGGCATGGCGACCGTCTTCATCGAGTACAAGCCGGTGGGTCAGCCTGGTCCGGACGGCAAGCGCAAGTTCCGCAAGCAGGAGGAGGTGATCAACGTCGCCACCATCCAGTCTCGCCTGGGTAGCCAGTTCCGCATCACCGGGATCGACAACGCCAACGAAGCCCACAACCTGGCGCTGCTGCTGCGTGCCGGTGCCCTGATTGCCCCCATCCAGATCGTCGAAGAGCGCACCATAGGCCCGAGCCTGGGTCAGCAGAACATCGACAGCGGGATGGAAGCCATCGGCTGGGCCATGCTGGTGATCGTGCTCTTCATGGGGATCTACTACCGTGCCTTCGGCTGGGTGGCCAATCTGGCGCTGACCATGAACCTGGTGCTCATCGTCGGTATCATGTCGATGATCCCGGGGGCCACCATGACCCTGCCGGGCATCGCCGGTATCGTGTTGACGCTGGGGATGGCGGTGGATGCGAACGTACTGATCTACGAGCGTATTCGTGAAGAGATCCGCAATGGTCGCGGGGTGCAGCAAGCCATTCACCTGGGCTTTGATCGCGCCTTCTCCACCATCGCCGACTCCAACGTCACCTCGCTCATCACCTGCGTGATCCTGTTCGGTATCGGTACCGGTGCCATCAAGGGCTTCGCCCTGACCCTCGGGATCGGCCTGACGGCGTCCATGTTCACTGCCATCACGGTATCCCGCGCCATCATCAACCTGGCCTGGGGTGGACGGCGCATCGACAAGCTGCCGATCTAAGGAAGAGACATGTTTCAAATTCTACATTTTGAAAAGCCCATCCCCTTCATGCGTTTCGCCAAGCTGGGTATGGTCCTCTCTGCTCTGGTGACGGTGCTCGCCCTCTACGTTCTGTACGATCGTGGCCTGAACTGGGGGCTGGACTTCACCGGCGGTACCACCATCGAGGTGGGGTTCCAGCAGTCGGTGAGCCTGGACAAGATGCACGAGGCGCTGGATCAGCAGAAGATTGACGGGGCGACCCTGCAGTTCTTCGGCTCCAGCCGTGATGTGCTGGTGCGCATGGCCCCCCAAGAGGGCGTCAAGGTCGAGCAGCAGGGCAACGAGGTCCTGGCGGCCGCCAAGCTGGTCGACGAGAGCGCCGTGCTCAAGCGTGTCGAGTTCGTCGGTCCCTCCGTGGGTGATGAGCTGGCCACCGACGGTGCCCTGGCCATGCTGGCCTCCATCCTCTGTATCCTGATCTACGTGGCGGTGCGCTTCGAGTGGCGTCTGGCCACGGGGGGCATCCTCTCCCTGGCTCACGACGTGATCATCACCCTCGGCATCTTTGCCTACTTCCAGTACGAGTTCGACCTGACCGTGCTGGCGGCGCTGATGACGCTGGTGGGGTACTCCCTGAACGACACCATCGTCGTGTTCGACCGGGTGCGGGAGAATTTCCGCAAGGTACGCCGTGGGGACACCGCGGAGATCATGGATCTCTCCATGACCGAGACCCTGAGCCGGACCATCATCACCTCGGGGTTGACCTTCGTGGTGGTGGTGGCGCTGCTGCTCAAGGGCGGACCTCTGATCCACGGTTTCTCCATCGCCATGGTGATCGGGGTGGCCTTCGGGACCTACTCCTCCATCTATGTGGCGAGCGCCTCAGCCATGTTCCTCGGGATCAAGCGGGAGCACATGCTGCCGACCCAGGTGGAAAAAGAGGGCGCGGATCAGCAAGAGATCCTGCCGTAACAGATAAGGGCGCCGCAAGGCGCCCTTTCTCTTGTGGCCGGGGTGAGTCATGATGCTTCCCACAACCCAGCATCCATTACCCAAAGCAAGGAGCAAGCCCATGCAACACAATCCCCGTTTTCTGGCCCTGGTAGAGGCCATCCGCCCGCAGGTGCAGGAAACCGATGTGCATCAGATCAAGCGCTGGCAGGATGAGGGCCGAGCATTTCATCTGATCGACGTGCGCGAAGAGAGCGAGTGGGCCAGGGGCCATCTGCCGGGGGCCACCTATCTCGGGCGCGGGGTGATAGAGCGTGACATCGAGACCCGGTATCCGGATCCCGACACCGAACTCTACCTCTATTGTGGTGGGGGATTTCGCTCCATCCTGGTGGCGGATAACCTGCAGAAGATGGGTTATTCCCGGGTCGTCAGCGTCGATGGAGGCTTTCGCGGCTGGAGCGATGCCGGATACCCTGTCGAATCCTGATTTATTTGAGGGAGAGGGGCTGCGCCACATGACAAACGGCCCCGTGATCTTTACCATATGCGGGGTCAAGCGTAAGCGTCGGAGTGTTCATTGAACGTCAGGATAGGGATTGGATACCTCACGGGTATCCTGTTGTTGCTCCCCTTGTGGGGTTGCAGCAGTAGCAGTCAGGTAAAAGCGCCTCAAGTTCCCAAGCCGCAACCCGCTTCACTGGTATTGGCGACCCCCTTGCAGGTCTCCTACCAGAGCGAGTTGGCGTTGGCGCGACTCGGGCAGATGCTCAGTGAAATGGAATTGACGACCGAACAGCGGGCAGAACTCTTCTATGAGCGTGCCGTGGTGTTTGACCGGGTGGGCTTGCGTTCCCTGGCGCGACTCGACTTCAACCGCGCCCTGCGGGAGAAGCCGGATTTTGCCGAGGCCTACAACTTCATCGGTGTCTATCTGGTTCAACAGCAGAACTACGACGAGGCCTATGAGGCGTTCGACTCCGCCCTGGAGCTCGCCCCGGATTACGACTACGCCTATCTCAACCGGGGAATCGCGCTCTATTACGGCAATCGCCCCGAGCTTGCCGCGGCGGATATGAAGCGCTTCTACGAGGCGCAACCAGAAGACCCTTATCGGGTGATCTGGCTCTATCTGGCCGAGCAGAAGCTCAACGGACCGGCGGCCATGAGCCGGATGCGCGAGCGGCTCAACAAGTATGACGACGACGCCTGGAACTGGGATCTGGTGCGCCTCTATACGGGCGACATCAATGCCACCCAGTTGATGAGCAACGTGGTGAAAGGGGTCAAGGACAACAGGGAGCTCGCCGAGCGCCTGTGCGAGACCTACTTCTACCTCGGCAAGTTCGAGCTGGCCAAGGGTAACCGCAAGGAAGCCATCAGCTACTTCAAGCTGGCGCTGGCCAACAACGTCTATGACTTCATCGAGCATCGCTATGCCTTGCTGGAGCTGGAACTGATGGCGCGCAAGCCCCAGCCACCCGGAGCCCAGGGCAAGAGCGGCAAAGCGTGACTAAACGGGTTTGATCCCCATGAAAAGGCCTCTTGACGAGGCCTTTTTGCTGTCTGGTGACACGGGGTGTACCGCTACTCCACCAGGCTCATGCCGGGGATCTGGCGCCAGTAACCGTTGCAGTCCCGCTCCTGTTGCAGGGGCAGGGGGGCCTGACCCCGTTCGTTGGCCTTGAAGCGATCCAGCATCGTCAGGGTATCCAATCCCTCAGGGGAGAGCCGTACCACATCCACCAGGCCCTCCATCCCCTTGATCTCGTTGCCCAGGTTGTAGCAGTAACCGGACTGGGTCTGGATGCCGTTGAGGTTGAACACCTTCTGCCCTTCGCGACTGCTGGCAAGTCGCCCGGTGGGGTAGTGGATGCAGGCCAGTTCGCAGTTGTCCTTGGGCCGGTCGAGGGAGCGGGCGGTGAAGCAGCGTGCCGAGTAGGCGAGCGGCAGATGACCATAGGCGAACACCTCCACCTCGAACTGCTGGCGCTCCCTGCCCAGATCCTGATTGAGCTGCATCAGCCAGTCGCGGGAGAGCTCCACCGGCATCACCCAGCGCTGCATACCCTGTTTAAGCAGCATGCGCAGCACGTCGGCGTTGTAGGCGTTGATGGCGGGGCCGCAGACGAACGGCAGCCCAGCTTCACTGGCGAGCTGGACCGCCCCCAGATCGTTGGCCTCGATCATCAGCTCGCCGTTGTCGACCAGCCGTTTGACCTCCTTGAGCTCGGAGGGGGCGGAGATGAGCGCCAGGGTGGAGAGTACCGCCTGCCTGCCGGAGCCGGCCACCTGACGGGCGAGGGCAATCCAGTCATCCACTTTCAGTTCGCGCCGCTTGCTGCAGACGGTTTCCCCCAGATAGACGATGTCGGCCTGGCTGGCGGCCACCGCCTGATAGAAGGCCTGGGTGTCGGCCTTGGGCCAGTAGAAGAGCAGGGGGCCGAGAGAGAATTTCATGAACAGGGCTCCTTATTGCCACTGGCGATGATAGGCACCGAGGGTGGTCTGGCTCCCCTCGGAGACGCGGGCGAGCTGGGCATCCCACTCAGCCTTGACCTGATAGGCCTCGGGGTTGGCCTGATAGGCGTCGATGGCGGCGCGCCAGACCCGTGTTACCTGCTCCACATAGGCGGGGCTGCGCTGGCGTCCCTCGATCTTGACTGACTGGATGCCGGTCTGGAACAGCTCGGGCAGGAGGCCGAGGGTGTTGAGGCTGGTGGGCTCCTCCAGCGCGTGATAGGTCTGGCCATCCACCTCGAAGCGCCCCTTGCACAGGGTCGGGTAGCCGGCGTTTTCCCCCGGGCCGTAACGATCGATCAGCACCTCGTTGAGTCGGGATTCGAGGCCGCTCGGGGTCTCCTCCCAGCGCACGAACTTGGCCGGTGAGCAGGCGCCGACGGTGTTGGGGCTCTCGCCGGTCATGTAGGAGGAGAGGTAGCAGCGCCCCTCCGCCATGATGCAGAGGCTGCCGAAGGCGAACACCTCGAGGCCGACGTCAGTCTCGCGGGCCAGCTGCCTGACCTGATGCATGGAGAGCACCCGCGGCAGCACCACCCGGCCGACGTTGAAGTGCTGCTGGTAGAAGCGGATGGCGGCGGCGTTGGTGGCGCTGGCCTGGACCGAGACATGCAGCTCCATGTCGGGATGGCGGCGGCTGGCATAATCGAGCACGGCGAGATCGGCGATGATCAGGGCATCAGCACCGAGCGCCACCCCTTTGTCCACGGCCTGCTTCCAGCGGGCATCGGAGACCGGGTGGGCAAAGGTATTGATGGCGATGTGCAGCTTGCGGCCATGCTGGTGGACATAGTCAACCGCTCTTTCCAGCTTGCTGTCGGTGAAGTTGAGACCGGCGAAGTGGCGGGCATTGGTGTCATCCTTGAAGCCGATGTAGACCGCATCGGCCCCGTTATCCACGGCTGTCTTCAGTGCCGGCAGGCTGCCTGCCGGGCAGAGTAATTCCATCGGGTACGCTCCGAGAGGGCAAAAATGCAAAAGTGGCCCGATTGTATTCATGCTTGCCCTCCCGCTTTTTGACCTGAGGCAGCTTTAGGTGGCTTTACCCTTCTTGAGGTAAGTGGGCACAAGTTTGATTTTCAACAGGATCTTGCCGAAGGGGCTGTGCTTGAATGCGCAAAAAACTGGGAGTTTATCGTGTTTCAACATCTGCAACGTCGCCTGGTCGAACAGGCACCCCGTCTCTTGCGCCACCCCCTCAAGCTGGTGCCCTTCCCGCTGCAACAAAACCTGATGGAGGCCCTGCTGGGCAGGGTATTCCGGGAGGCCATCGAAGAGGGGGAATTTGCGTTTCTTGCGGGCAAGTGGCTGAAAGTGGAAGTCAGCGATCTGGGGCTATGCTGGTTTATCAGCGAGCAGGAGGGCAAATTGGTGGTGGCAAGGAAGTGTGAGCACGTCGATGTCTGTTTCAGCGGCAATAGCCAGGATCTTGTTCTGATCGCCGGGCGCCGTGAAGACCCGGATTCCCTCTTCTTCCAGCGCCGACTGAAGATAGAGGGGGATACAGAGTTGGGCCTGGAGGTGAAAAATCTGATGGACAGCCTGGATCTGGACGGGCTGGGATTGATGAAATACCCCCTGATGGATCTGGCGACCTTTATCGAGCGGGCCCGCGAGACGCACGTGCCCACTGCCGCGACAATGAGCTGAGCCGTTTTCTTGCCCGAGTGCTGCGGAACAGGTGAACTTGAGCCGCAGTACCCCACTGTCAGCGTGACCACGCAGGGTGGGGATGTATCATCTGCCTGTTTGTGCAGAAATGCCTGGTCGGAAGCGGTGCCAAAATAGCGATTGGTTATGTTACAATTGCGCGCCATTTTTGACTGAAGATTGACTGGGCATGTTGGATCAGATTCGTATCGTGTTGGTAAACACCTCTCACACCGGCAACATGGGATCCGCGGCGCGGGCCATGAAGACCATGGGACTGACTCAACTGGTGCTGGTCGATCCCCAGGCCCAGCCGGATGAGGAGGCCGTCGCCCTGGCGGCGGGGGCGAGCGATATCCTGGCTCGCGCTCGTATCGTGCCGACCCTGGATGAAGCCATTGCCGACTGTGGTCTGGTCATCGGCACCAGTGCACGTTCCCGCACCCTGAGCTGGCCCATGCTGGATCCCCGTGAAGCGGGCGAGAAGCTGGTTGCCGAGGGCATGGCGCACCCGGTCGCGTTGGTGTTTGGCCGTGAACGTACCGGCCTCACCAATGACGAACTGCAAAAATGCCACTTCCATGTGGCCATTCCCGCCAATCCAGAATACAGCTCCCTCAATCTGGCCATGGCAGTGCAGACCCTTTGTTACGAGGTGCGGATGCGCTGGCTGGAAGTACAGAACCAGGAGCATTCGGCCCCGGAGGATGAGCGGGTCGAGTACCCCAGCGCCCAGCAACTGGAAGGGTTTTATCAGCATCTGGAGCAGACGCTGCAAAAGACGGGGTTCATTGCCGATGACCATCCAGGCCATGTGATGAGCAAACTGCGTCGTCTGTTCAATCGGGCCAGACCCGAAGCGGTGGAGTTGAACATCCTGCGGGGCATTCTCACCTCTGTCCAGAAATCCAGGGTACAGGATTAATCCCGACTGATTTACTCAAGCATATACTTGACTGATTTAGTCGGGTATGTGACCATATGCCACATATTGATTGGTTCGCAAGACGGTAAGGCATATGAGACTGACCTCAAAAGGACGTTACGCGGTGACAGCCATGCTCGACGTGGCGTTGCATGCAGAGCAGGGGCCCGTGCCCCTGGCTGATATTTCAGAGCGCCAGGGCATCTCCTTGTCCTATCTGGAACAACTGTTTGCCCGTCTGCGCAAGCATGGTCTGGTGAGCAGCGTACGTGGCCCCGGTGGCGGCTATCGCCTCGGTCTGGCCCCTGGCGAGATTTCGGTCGGTCAGGTGATCACCGCGGTCGATGAATCGGTCGATGCGACCAAGTGCCTCGGCAAAGGGGGCTGCCACGGTGGTACCCAGTGCCTGACCCACTCCTTGTGGCGGGATCTGAGCGAACGCATCTCCAGTTTCCTGGGGGATATCACCCTGGCCGAGCTGGTTGGTCAGGCCGATGTGCGCCGTATCGCCGGCAAGCAAGATGAACAAATGAAGACCGTGTTGTCCCTGGTTGATCGGGCCGAACGCGGTGATGTGAGCTTGAAAGTCCAACTATAAACGTGCTTTCCACGACGAGTCGCTGTGTGACCCCGTCGTAACGGAGAAAAAGATGAAACTGCCTATTTACCTTGATTATTCGGCAACCTGTCCGGTGGACCCGCGTGTCGCAGAAAAAATGATGCAGTGCCTCACCATGGACGGCCTGTTCGGCAACCCAGCCTCCCGTTCCCACCGTTTCGGCTGGCAGGCCGAAGAGGCGGTGGATCTGGCCCGTAATCAAGTGGCAGAGCTGATCGGCGCGGACCCGCGCGAGATCGTCTTTACCTCCGGTGCGACCGAGTCCAACAACCTGGCCATCAAGGGCATCGCCCATTTCTACGCCGGCAAGGGCAAGCACATCGTCACCTCCAAGACCGAGCACAAAGCCGTGCTGGATACTTGCCGCCAACTGGAGCGGGAAGGCTATGAGGTGACCTACCTCGAGCCCATGCCCAATGGCCTGTTCACCCTTGAGCAGATCGAAGGCGCCCTGCGTGATGACACCATCTTGGTCAGCATCATGCACGCCAACAACGAGATCGGGGTGGTGCAAGACATCGCTGCCATCGGCGAGCTGTGCCGTTCCCGCAAGATCCTGCTGCACGTGGACGCCGTCCAGAGCGTGGGCAAGATCCCGGTCGACGTGGAAGCACTCAAGGTTGATCTGCTCTCCATGTCCGCCCACAAGGTATACGGCCCGAAAGGCATTGGCGCCCTGTATGTGCGCCGCAAGCCCCGTGTTCGTCTGGAAGCCCAGATGCACGGCGGTGGCCACGAGCGCGGCATGCGCTCCGGTACCCTGGCAACCCACCAGATCGTCGGCATGGGGGAAGCTTTCCGCATCGCCAAGGAAGAGATGGCGAGCGAGAGCCAGCACATCATGGCCCTGCGCCAGCGTCTGTGGGATGGCATCAAGAACATCGAAGAAGTCTATATCAACGGGGATCTGGATCAGCGTGTACCGGGTAACCTGAACGTCAGCTTCGCCTATGTGGAAGGGGAATCCCTCATCATGGCACTGAAGGATCTGGCGGTCTCTTCCGGTTCTGCCTGTACCTCGGCCAGCCTGGAACCTTCCTACGTGCTGCGCGCCCTGGGTCTGAACGACGAGCTGGCACACAGCTCCATCCGTTTCAGCATCGGTCGCTTCACCACCGAAGAAGAGATCGACTACGCAATCAAGCTCATCTGCGACTCCATCGGTCGTCTGCGCGAGATGTCCCCCCTGTGGGAGATGTTCAAGGATGGCGTCGATCTGAACACGGTCGAATGGGCACATCACTGATCCTTGCCAGCATGGCAAGGGTCTGGTGAACAACGGAATTAGCAGGAGTTAGATATGGCTTACAGTGAAAAAGTAATCGACCACTACGAGAATCCCCGCAACGTCGGTGGTTTTGACAAGAACGATCCCAGCGTCGCCACCGGCATGGTCGGTGCACCGGCCTGTGGTGACGTCATGAAGCTGCAACTGAAGATCAGCGACGATGGCATCATCGAAGATGCCAAGTTCAAGACCTACGGCTGTGGTTCCGCTATCGCCTCCAGCTCCCTGGTGACCGAGTGGGTCAAGGGCAAGACCCTGGACGAAGCGGCCGGTATCAAGAACACCGACATCGCCGAAGAGCTGGCGCTGCCGCCGGTGAAGATCCACTGCTCCATTCTGGCGGAGGATGCCATCAAGGCCGCCATCGCCGATTACAAGCAGAAGAAAGGTCTTTAAGGTCCGGAGAGCAGTATGGCCATAACCATGACAGATGCCGCAGCGGCGCGGGTTTCCTCCTTCATGATCAACCGGGGCAAGGGCATCGGCCTGCGCCTCGGCGTCAAGACGACCGGCTGTTCTGGCCTTGCCTATGTGCTCGAGTTCGTGGATGAGCTGGCTGCCGAGGATCAGGTGTTCGAGCAGAAAGGCGTCAAGATCATCGTGGATGCCAAGAGCCTGATCCACCTGGATGGCACCGAGCTGGACTTCGTGAAGGAAGGCCTCAACGAGGGCTTCCAGTTCAACAACCCGAATGCCAAGGGCGAATGTGGTTGTGGCGAAAGCTTCAGCGTGTAAGTGGTTCGATTGACCGATCGCATATGTTTGCAACGCCTCGCAGCCCCAAGGGTGAGCCCTGTTGCGGCGAGTCTCTTGTGATCAACACCTTGCTCATCAACACAGTGGTGTGGACGCCAGTCCATGCCACTGCTTTCAAGTTCAAGACGAGTGTGGTTGCACTCCCAGCGCTATTGTCTGAGGACGAAGGATGAATCATTTCGAGCTGTTCGGGCTGGCTGAGGGCTTCGAGCTCGATACTCGCCAACTGGCTGACACCTATCGTCAGCTGCAGACCCAGTTCCATCCCGATCGTTTTGCGACTGCCCCCGAGCGGGAGCAACTGGCTGCCGTGCAGCGTGCTGCCCAGATCAACGATGCCTTTACCACCCTCAAGGCCCCCTTGCGCCGAGCCGAGTACCTGCTCTCCTTGCGGGGCACCGATATTCGCGGCGAGCAGCAGACACTGCAAGATCCCGCCTTTCTGATGCAACAGCTGGAGTGGCGAGAGCGGCTGGCTGATCTCAAGGGCGACGCCGACCCTGAGGGGGCCATCAAGGATTTTCGCCAGGAGATCAGGCATGATCACCAGGCGTTGATGCAACGGCTGACCGACTCTCTCACCAGGGGTGAGGATCTGCAGGCGGCGGATTGCGTTCGCAAGCTCAAATTTGTCGACAAGCTCCTCGAGGAGCTGGAACGATTCGAAGACTCGCTGTTCGAGTCTTGACCCTCTAACGCAGGAATTGTGATTACCCATGGCATTACTGCAAATTGCCGAGCCAGGCCAGAGCGCCGCGCCTCACCAGCATAAACGTGCCGTCGGCATCGATCTTGGCACCACCAACTCCCTGGTCGCCGCCGTGCGCAGCGGCCAGGCCGACACCCTCTGTGACGAGCAGGGGTGTGATCTGCTGCCTTCCGTGGTCCATTACCAGGCCGATACCATCCGGGTTGGCTTCGATGCCAAGCGTGAGGCGGCCCTCGATCCCCACAACACCATCGTCTCGGTCAAGCGGATGATGGGCAAGGCGCTGGCCGATATCGATACCCGCCAGCAGCCTTACGAGTTCGTAGCTACCGAGACGGGTATGCCTCAGTTGCGGACCCGCCAGGGGCTGGTCAATCCGGTGCAGGTCTCGGCCGAGATCCTGAAAAAACTGGCCGAGCGCGGTGCCGCGTCCCTCGGGGGAGACCTCGACGGCGTGGTCATCACGGTGCCCGCCTATTTTGACGATGCCCAGCGTCAGGGCACCAAGGACGCGGCCAGACTGGCCGGTCTGCATGTGCTGCGGTTGCTCAACGAACCCACGGCGGCCGCGATCGCCTATGGCCTCGACTCCGGTCAGGAAGGGGTGATCGCCGTCTATGACCTGGGTGGCGGAACCTTCGATATCTCCATCCTGCGCCTGCATCGCGGGGTGTTTGAGGTGATGGCCACCGGTGGCGACTCGGCACTCGGTGGTGACGATTTTGACCATCTGCTGGCGGACTGGCTCAAAGAGCAAGCCGGGTTGTCCGGTCAGCTCGATGCCCGTACCCAGCGCGAGTTGCTGGATGCGGCGGCCAGCATCAAGCACGGCCTCACCGATGCCGATGCCGTTACCTGCACCTTTGCCGGCTGGCAGGGTACCGTCACCCGCAGCCAGTTTGACGAGCTGATCCAGCCCCTGGTCAAACGCACCCTGCAGGCCTGTCGGCGCGCCCTGCGCGATGCGGGTCTCGAGCAGGAAGAGGTGCTGGAAGTGGTGATGGTCGGCGGCTCGACCCGGGTGCCGCTGGTGCGCGAGCGGGTGGGCGAGTTCTTCGGCCGCACCCCCTTGACCAGCATCGACCCTGACAAGGTGGTGGCCATCGGTGCCGCCATCCAGGCCGACATCCTGGTGGGCAACAAGCCCGATGCCGAGATGCTGCTGCTGGACGTCATCCCGCTTTCCTTAGGGTTAGAGACCATGGGCGGCCTCGCCGAGAAGGTGATCCCGCGTAATACCACCATTCCGGTGGCCCGCGCCCAGGAGTTCACCACCTTCAAGGATGGCCAGACCGCGATGGCCATCCACCTGGTGCAGGGGGAGCGCGAGCTGGTGGCGGATTGCCGCTCCCTGGCCCGCTTCACCCTGACCGGCATTCCGCCCATGGCGGCCGGCGCCGCCCACATTCGCGTCACCTTCCAGGTGGATGCGGACGGTCTGCTGTCGGTCAGCGCCATGGAGAAATCCTCCGGCGTGCAGGCCGAGATCCAGGTCAAGCCCTCCTACGGGCTGGGTGAGGATGACATCCTCAACATGCTGAGCGCCTCCATCGCCAATGCCCAGCAGGACATGGACGCCCGCATGCTGGCTGAGCAGCAGGTCGAGGCCGACCGGGTGGTCGAGAGCCTCAACGCCGCCCTGGCCGCCGATGGCGAGGCTTTATTGAGCCCCGCCGAGCGGGCCGAGCTGGATGCCGCCATCGCCCATCTGCTGACCATGCGCAGCACGGGCACCACCAACCAGATCAAAGAGGCCATCGAGGCGGCGGACGCTGCCAGTGGCGAATTTGCAGCCCGCCGGATGGATGCCTCCATCCGCAAGGTGCTGACCGGACAAAACGTCAACAAGGTGTGATATGCCAAAACTGATTATTCTGCCCCATCCCGAGCTCTGTCCGGACGGCGCGGCCCTCGAAGGTGCGACCGGTGAAACCATTCTGGATATCGCGCTGCGCAATGGCATCGAGATCGAGCACGCCTGCGAGAAGTCCTGTGCTTGTACTACCTGCCACTGCGTGGTGCGGGAAGGGTTCGACTCCCTCGAGCCGAGCGACGAGCTGGAAGACGACATGCTGGACAAGGCGTGGGGGCTGGAGCCGGAATCCCGTCTCAGCTGCCAGGCCAGACTGGCAGATGAGGATCTGGTGGTGGAACTGCCCAAGTACACCCTGAATCTGGCGTCCGAGCGCCACTGATGACCCCTTAATTACACATGAGTGAATTGCGCGTGCAGCATCTCATGGTGCAGTAATGATATGGTGAAGGCCGTGACCCTTGAGGGAGCGGCCTTTTTTGTGCCCGTGATTTCCCTATTCGTTGATGAAAGTGCCAATAAAAAGGAAGCAAGAGAACATGGCTGACATGATGAACGTAAGGTTGTCGTCCCAGGCTGCCGCCGCCCACTGGGGCGAGGGTGCCCTGCTCAGTTTCAACGGCGACGAGGCCCATCTCCATCTGGCCGCTGGCCAGGAGAAGGAGGCGCTGCGCGCCATCCAGCGGGGGGCCAGACGCCTCGAGTCGAGCGGCATCAAGCGCATCAAGCTGGTGGGCGAGGGGTGGAATGGGGAGCGTCGTTACGCCTTTGCCCAGGGCTTCTATGCCGCCAAGGGGGTTCGCGAGCTCGATTTTGGTGAACAGAGCGAGCAGGAAGCAGCCGAACTCGCCGCCTTGCTCAAGGCGACCCACTGGGTGCGCGAGGTGACCAACGGCTGCCCGGAAGCCATCTACCCCATGAGCCTGGCGGAGTCCGCTCTGCTGCTCATTCGCAGCCTCGGCGGTGACAAGGTGACCGCCCGCATCACCGCTGGCGAAGCCTTGCGTGAATCGGGTCATATCGGGATCTGGTCGGTGGGCCGTGGCAGCGAGCGCGAGCCGGTGCTGCTGGAGCTCGACTACAACCCGACCGGGGATGCCAACGCCCCCGTGGTCGCGGCGCTGGTGGGCAAGGGGATCACCTTCGATTCCGGCGGCTACTCCATGAAGTCCTCCGACAACATGCTGCCGATGAAGTCCGACATGGGCGGCGCCGCCATGGTGACCGGCGCCCTGGCGCTGGCCATCAGCCGTGGCCTGAACAAGCGGGTCAAGCTCATCCTCTGCTGCGCCGAGAACCTGGTGTCCGGCCACGCCTTCAAGCTCGGCGACATCCTCACTTATCGCAACGGCATCTCGGTCGAGATCCAGAATACCGACGCGGAAGGTCGCCTGGTGCTGGCAGACGGCCTGCTGGCTGCGAGCGAAAGCGGGGCTGCCTATATCCTCGACGCTGCCACCCTGACCGGCGCCGCCAAGACCGCGCTGGGCCGCGACTACAATGCCGTGTTTGCCCTCGATGAGGCGGAGCAGGTGCGCGCGCTGGCTGCCGCCAACGCCGAAAACGAGAAGGCCTGGCCGCTGCCGCTCGAACCTTGGCACGCAGGCCAGCTCACCTCGGCCTTTGCCGAGCTGGGCAATGTGGCGTCCGCAGAAGGTACTGCCGGCGCCACCACGGCAGCGGCTTTCCTGTCGCGCTTCGTCCGTGACGAAGGCAAGGGCTGGGTGCACCTGGATCTGGCCGCTTCCTATCAGAAGTCGGGCAATGAGCTCTGGGCGACCGGTGCCAAGGGCCATGGTCTTCGCACGATTGCCCGCTGGTTGCAGGAGGTGTGCGCATGAACGTCTGGTTGAGCCGAGAGTTTGCACCGGCCGAGTGGGGGGAGGGGGCACTGCTCTCCCACCGTGCCGACGGCATGGTGATCCATCTGGTGAGCGCCACTCCCTTGCTGGATATCCAGCAGGCGGCGCGGCGCCTGTGCAGCCAGGGGATCCAGCAGGTTGTCCTGGCTGGCCACTGGGAGCGGGAGCAGCAGTGGGCCTTTGCCCAGGGGCTGCAGACGCCCAAGGCGGAAGTGGGGTTGCAGTGGGCCACTTCGTCCGAGGAGGACAGGGAGGAGCTGGAGGCGCGCTGGCTGTGCGGGCGTTGGGTGCGGGAGATGACCAACGCCACCCCGGAGCAGCTGGGGCCGCTGGAGTTGGCGGTCGAAGCAGCCGCCTTCCTCACCGAGCTGGCACCGGACCGGATCAGCCATCGCATCCTCAAGGGAGAGGCGCTGCAACAGGCGGGCTGGGTCGGTCTCTATCAAGTGGGTCGTGGCAGTGACCGCGAGCCCGTGATGCTGGAGCTGGATTTCAATCCGGGCAAGGATCCCAAGGCGCCGGTAGCGGCCGCCCTGGTGGGCAAGGGGATCACCTTCGATTCCGGCGGCTACTCCATGAAGACCTCCCAGGGCATGTTGACCATGAAACACGACATGGGCGGCGCAGCCATCGTCACCGGCGCGCTGGCGCTGGCCATTCTGCGTGGCCTCGACAAGCGGGTGAAGCTCATCCTCTGCTGCGCCGAGAACCTGGTATCCGGCCATGCCTACAAGCTGGGTGACATCCTCACCTACAAGAACGGCACCACGGTGGAGGTGGTCAATACCGACGCCGAAGGGCGTCTGATCCTGGCCGACGGCTTGCAACTGGCCGGCGAGTCTGGTGCGCCGCTCATCATCGACGCTGCCACCCTCACCGGGGCGGCCGTGATGGCGCTGGGGGGGCGTTACAACGCCCTGTTTGGACTGGACAAGGGGCTGGTGAGCCGCGCCATGGCCTATTCGGATGCGGAGCAGGAGCCAGCATGGCCGCTGCCGCTGGAGCCCTGGCATCGCCAGCAGTGCCCGTCCCACTATGCCGACACCGCCAACAGCCGCCCCGTGCCGGGCGGCGGACCGGGGGGGGCCTCCAATGCGGCCGGCTTCCTCTCCCGCTTTGTCCCTGATGAGGGAAGAGGCTGGCTGCATGTCGATCTCGCCGCCTGCTTCAGCGAAAATGGCGACAGTCTGTGGGCGCCCGGGGCCAATACCCTGGGGATGCGCACCATCGCCCATACCCTGCTGGCGGAGACGCGCTGAGTCAGTGAGCGGCATCACAAGGGCACCTCAGGGTGCCCTTTCCAGTGCTGCTTTGCTGAGCAATTGATACGGTTTTGAGGCATTAGCATGCCGATCGTGCGCAAGCGCACATTTTTTCTCTCTGCCCTGGCACAAGATGAGTCACCATGTTGTTTCAAGGATTCTTTTGTTTAACAAAAAGTTGATTTTTTGTGTGTTATTTCGTTTTTTGTTTACGTATAATCGCCGCCGAACATGGATTCCTACAATAAAACTCTGTAGTTAAGGAAAGAACTCAATGGCTATCGAACGTACCTTCTCCATCGTCAAGCCGGATGCGGTCAGCAAGAACCTGATTGGTGCCATTTACAGCCGCTTCGAAAGCGCCGGTCTGAAAGTGGTTGCCGCCAAGATGCTGCACCTGACCAGCGAACAGGCCGCCGGTTTCTACGCCGAGCACCAGGGCAAGCCGTTTTATGATGGTCTGGTCGGCTTCATGACCTCTGGCCCCGTCATGGTACAGGTGCTGGAAGGTGAAGACGCCATCCGCCGTCACCGTGAAATCATGGGCGCCACCAACCCGAAAGAGGCGCTGGCCGGCACCCTGCGCGCCTGCTACGCCGAGAGCATCGATCGCAACGCCGTCCACGGCTCCGATGCCCCGGCCTCTGCCGCCCGTGAAATCGCCTACTTCTTCTCCGACGACGAGATCTGCCCGCGTGGCTGATGTTGTCTGCTGGTGACCAAGGGAGCTTCGGCTCCCTTTTGTTTTTTGGTCATCCTGCCAATATCCACTTATTCTCCAGGTGGAAAGCCAGACCCATTATTTGTACAATGCCGCCCCCTGACGTAGGTCAGCCGATAATTTATGAAGTGTGTGAGCTGAGGCCCCTGATGAGCGAAACAAAAACCAACCTGCTGGATCTCGACCGGGATGCCATGCGTGCCTTCTTCGTCGAGTTGGGCGAGAAGCCGTTCCGGGCAGACCAGATAATGAAGTGGATCTATCACTTCGGTTGTGATGATTTCGATCAGATGAGCAACGTCAACAAGGCGCTGCGCGAGCGGCTCAAGGCCATTGCCGAGATCCGTGCCCCCGAGATCAGCCGTGAACAGCGCTCCGCCGATGGCACCATCAAATGGGCGCTGCAGGTGGGCGATCAGGAGGTGGAGACCGTCTACATTCCGGAAGCGGACCGCGCTACCCTGTGCGTCTCCTCTCAGGTGGGCTGCGCCCTGGCGTGCACCTTCTGCTCCACCGCCCAGCAAGGGTTCAACCGCAACCTGAAAGTCTCCGAGATCATCGGTCAGGTGTGGCGTGCCGCCAAAGTGGTGGGTGGCAAGCGTCCCATCACCAACGTGGTGATGATGGGCATGGGTGAGCCGCTGCTCAACCTCGCCAACGTGGTACCGGCCATGAAGCTGATGATGGATGACTTCGGCTTCAGCATCTCCAAGCGCCGTGTCACTCTCTCCACCTCCGGTGTGGTGCCGGCGCTGGATATGCTGGGGGACCAGATCGACGTTGCCCTGGCCATCTCCCTGCATGCGCCGAACGATGCGCTTCGCTCCGAGATCATGCCGATCAACGACAAGTACAACATCGAAGCCTTCCTTGCCGGGGTACGTCGCTATCTGGCCAAGTCCAACGCTAACGGCGGCCGGGTGACCGTGGAGTATGTGCTGCTCGATCACATCAACGACGACATGCAGCATGCCCATGAGCTGGCCAAGGTCCTCAAGGAAACCCCTTGCAAGATCAACCTGATCCCGTTCAACCCCTTCCCGGGCAACCCGTTTGGCAAGCCGAGCAACAGCCGTATCGACCGTTTCTCCAAGGTGCTGATGGAATACGGCCTGACCGTCATCGTGCGCAAGACCCGTGGTGACGACATCGACGCCGCCTGTGGGCAGCTGGTGGGGGAGGTGATCGACCGCACCAAGCGCACCATGAAAAATCGGATGCAACAGGATGGGATTTCCGTCAAAATGGTTTAACTCCTAAGCCATTGTATAGACAGGAAATGGATATCCGTACATTGATCGTAGTGGCAGCGCTCTGTGCGCTGCCAGGCTGTGTCACAGAGACCACTTACGCTGGCCAGAATTCGACCCAGCGTGAAGTGGGTCCCGACCTCAAGGCTGCCGCCCAGACTCGTCTCGATCTGGGTATCCAGTATCTGCGCCAGGGCAATGCCGAGCAGGCCAAATTCAACCTCGACCGCGCCCTTCAGTACGATCCCAACAATCCTCAGGTCTACATCGGTTTTGCCTATTTCTACCAGCAGGTGTCGGATTTCAAGGCCGCCGAGGCGAGCTACAAGAAAGCGCTGGCCATGGATCCGTCCAATGCTGACGCGATGAACAACTATGGCGCCTTCCTCTGCAACCGTGGCCGCTTCGACGAAGCGGAAAAGGCGTTCTTGCAGGCCGTCAGTCAGCCCGATTACGTGAAGATCGCTGATACCTACGAAAATGCGGCGCTCTGCTCGATGCAAAATCACAGAAATGACAAGGCCGGCGAGTATTATCGTCTGGCCTTGGGGTATAATCCCCGCAATCCTAGGTTATTGCTGGACATGGCCGAGCTTTCCATGAAAGATGGCAAGCTTCCTGATGTCCAGTCTTACCTCGCGCGCTTTGCCGACGTGGCAGAGGAGAACGAGGAGAGCCTCTGGCTCCGGCTGCGGCTGGCCCAGGCCATGGACAAACCGGCATTACTTCACCAATTCGGGACTGAGCTGGTAAGGCAATATCCCACTTCGCAACAAGCCAAGCGTTACTTAGCCAATGACTACTGAACAGCCACACGATTTCCAAGACGACTCCCAGGCAGCGGGCCCAGGCCAGCTGCTGCGCAACGCCCGTGAACAGCTCGGCTGGACCCGGGAACAGGTTGCGTCCCGCATTCACCTTCGTCTGACCCTGATCGCCGCCATCGAAGCGGATACCTATGACAAGCACACGTCCCATACCTTCATTCGTGGCTATCTGCGGGCCTATGCCAAGCTCGTGGGCATCCCCGAGGAGACCATCCTCGCCGCTTACGAAAAGCTGGGACTGACTCCCCCCGACAACATCGACATGCAGAGCTTCTCCCGTCGCTCCCGCCAGCAGGCCAATGACAGCCGGCTCAAGGTGGTGACCTGGCTTGTGATCCTGGTGCTGATCGGGCTCTCCGTCGCCTGGTGGTGGCAGAGCACGGCGCGCCGCTCTGCCGGTGACGACGCCCTGGCGGCTACCGAGATGAGCGCGACCGTCAATACGCCGGAAGCGAATGTTGCCCCCGCCGTGGAGGTCGCCGAGCCCGTGCTGCCCGCAGCGTCCGATGCCGTGTCCACCCAGGTTGTGGTGAGCGGTGCCACCGCGACCCTGCCTGTGGTCGCTACGGATGCCAGCGCAGCCGTCCCGACGGACGTTTCCGGTGCGGTCTCGACTGCCGTGAGCACGACCACCGAGCCCGCCAAGGCGCCCCAGCTCAAGATGAGCTTCACCGCCGATTGCTGGCTGGACGTCAAGGATGCCAACGGCAAGACCCTGTTCAGCGGTCTGAAGAAGGCGAACGACGAACTGGTACTGGAAGGACCCGAGCCACTCAGATTCATCATTGGCGCGCCCATGGCGGTCAATCTCGAATATCAGGGCAAGTCCTTCGACATGAGCCGTTACAACAACGGCCGGACTGCCCGCTTCTCACTGCCGCAGGAGTAATCAGTCCGCCATGTCTGTTCACGAAAAGCCCGCACACGAATCACCCATCGTTCGTCGCAAATCCAGACAGATCATGGTCGGTAACGTGCCGGTTGGGGGCGATGCCCCCATCACGGTACAGACCATGACCAACACCAAGACCACGGACGTGGCCGCTACCGTCGAGCAGATCCAGCGGATCGAGCGGGTCGGCGCCGACATCGTCCGGGTCTCCGTCCCCACCATGGAGGCGGCGGAAGCGTTCAAGCTCATCAAGCAGCAGACCCGCATCCCCATCGTGGCCGACATCCACTTCGACTACCGCATCGCCCTCAAAGTGGCCGAGTACGGGGCCGACTGCCTGCGCATCAACCCGGGCAACATCGGCAACGAGGAGCGGGTGCGCGCCGTGGTGGACTGTGCCCGTCACTACAACATCCCCATCCGCATCGGCGTCAACGGCGGTTCCCTTGAGCGTGATCTCCAGGAGAAATACGGCGAGCCGACCCCGGAGGCGCTGCTGGAGTCCGCCATGCGCCACGTGGATTACCTGGATCGCCTCGACTTCCAGAACTTCAAGGTGAGCGTCAAGGCGTCCGATGTCTTCCTGGCGGTCGGAGCCTATCGCCTGCTGGCCAAGCAGATCGATCAACCCCTGCATCTGGGCATCACGGAAGCGGGCGGTTTTCGCGCCGGCGCGGTCAAGTCCGCCATCGGCCTTGGCATGTTGCTGAGCGAAGGGATTGGCGACACCCTGCGCATCTCCCTGGCCGCCGATCCGGTGGAAGAGGTGAAGGTGGGCTTCGACATCCTCAAATCCCTGCGCATCCGTTCCCGCGGCATCAACTTCATCGCCTGTCCCTCCTGCTCCCGTCAGGAGTTCGACGTCATCGGCACGGTCAATGCCCTGGAAGAGCGGCTCGAAGACATCATCACCCCGATGGATGTCTCCATCATCGGCTGTGTGGTGAACGGTCCGGGGGAGGCGCTGGTTTCCGATCTCGGCCTTGCGGGCGCCGCCAACAAGAGTGCCTTCTACGAGGGGGGCCAGCGGGTCGACCGGCTCGACAACAAGGATTTGATCCCGACCCTGGAGCGTCGCATCCGTGCCCGGGCCGCCATGCTGGATCCGGCCAACCAGATCCAGGTGGACAAGGGTTGAACCATGACGGGGCCACCTGGGGTGGCCCCGGCTTTAGGTTGTTGATTTTACATCCCGCATCCGGGCACCCGATTTTACCTCGGGGTCGAAAATCCCTATAATGCGGCCAAATTTTACCTCTTTTTCTCGAGTATCAACGTGGCAAAACAGATCCAAGCTATTCGCGGTATGAATGATTGCCTGCCGGAGCAGAGCCCGGTATGGCAGAAAGTAGAACAGATCCTGCGCCAGGTCGTGGCCAGCTATGGCTACAGCGAAGTGCGCATGCCCATCGTCGAGCAGACCCATCTGTTCAAGCGTGCCATCGGTGAAGTGACCGACGTGGTCGAAAAAGAGATGTACACCTTTGAAGACCGCAACGGCGACAGCCTGAGCCTGCGTCCGGAAGGGACCGCCAGTTGCGTGCGTGCCGGCATCGAGCACGGTCTGCTTTACAACCAGGAACGCCGGATGTGGTACATGGGGCCCATGTTCCGTCACGAGCGTCCCCAGAAAGGTCGCTATCGCCAGTTCCACCAGTTCGGGGTCGAGCTGTTCGGCATCAACGGGCCGGACATCGATGCCGAGCTCATCATGTTGACCCACCGCCTGTGGCGTCTGTTCGGGATCAGCGATCACGTGACCCTGCAGCTCAATACCCTCGGTCAGAGCAGCGAACGTGCCGCCTATCGCGATGCGCTGGTGGCCTATCTGGAGCAGTACAAGGAGCAGCTGGACGAAGAGAGCCAGCGCCGCATGTACAGCAACCCCCTGCGGGTGCTCGACTCCAAAGACGAAAAAGTGCAGGCCATCCTGTCGGGTGCCCCCCGTCTGTTCGACCACCTGGGCGAAGAGAGCCTGGCTCATTTTGAAGGGCTCAAGCGCCTGCTCACGGCGGCCGGCATCCAGTTCGAGGTGAACGAGCGTCTGGTGCGCGGCCTCGACTACTACAACCTGACCGTGTTCGAGTGGGTGACCAACAGCCTGGGTGCCCAGGGCACCGTCTGTGCCGGTGGTCGCTACGACGGCCTGGTGGAGCAGCTCGGTGGCCAGCCGACCCCGGCGGTGGGCTTTGCCATGGGCATGGAGCGTCTGGTACTGATGCTTGAAACCCTCGAACTCAATGCTGACATCCGCCCGGCGGTGGATGTCTATCTCTGCATGGTGGGTGAGGGGACCGAGCAGGCTGGCTTGGCCCTGGCCGAGCGCCTGCGCGATGCCCTGCCGGACTTGCGCCTCATGAGCCACTGCGGCGGCGGCAATTTCAAGAAACAACTCAAGCGTGCCGACAAGAGCGGCGCGGCCATTGCCCTGATCCTTGGGGAGACCGAGGTGCAAAGCGGGGAGATCACCATCAAATATCTGCGTGGCCAGGCCGAGCAACAGACCGTCTCGGTCGATGCCGCCATCGCCCTGCTGGCAGCGAAAGGAGAGTAAGCTGTGGAAGTGTATACCACTGAAGAACAACAGGTTGAGGTCATCAAGAACTGGTGGAAAGAGAACGGCACCTCGGTGATCGCCGGGACCGTGATCGGTCTGGTCGGCCTCTTTGGCTGGCGCTACTACAACGAGATGCAGCAGAACAACCAGGAAGCCGCCTCCCAGGCTTACAACGAGATGACCGCCCAGCTCGCCAAGGGGGACGACGCCGCCCTGGAGCTGGCAAAGAGCTTCATTACCGCTCACAAGGGTGACGCCTATGCCGAGCTGGCCGCCTTGCAACTGGCTGCGGCCGCCGTCAAGGCGGGCAAGCTGGATCTGGCTGCCGAGCAGCTGACCCAGGTGGCCGCCAGTGGCGACGACAGCATCAAGCCCATCGCCGCCCTGCGTCTGGCCCGGGTCCTGAGCGATCAGGGCAAGGCAGACGAGGCCCTGGCCCAGCTTGGCAAGATCAACAACGACGCCTTCAAGGCCCAGGTGGCGGAAGTGCGCGGCGATATCCTGCAAAAGCAGGGCAAGGCCGAAGAAGCGCGCGATGCCTATCAGGCGGCGGCGGATGCCGGCGGCCTGCAGAGCAGCGCCGAACTCAAGCTGAAGATGGATGATCTGGCGCTGCCAGCCGTCACTGCGGGCGAGGCTCCGGATGCGTAATCTGTACAAGCGAATGGCGCTGGGGGTGGCTGTCTCCTTCGCCTTGCAGGGGTGCTCCCTGTTCAGTTCGGAAGAAGATCTCAACCCCATGGCACCCCTGCCCAAGGTCGAGTCCGCGTTCACTGCCGATACCGCCTGGTCCTCCTCGGTCGGGGATGGCATCGGCGACTTCTACTCCCAGCTCAAGCCGGTGGTGGAAGAGGACCGCATCTATGCAGCGGCCCGCGATGGCGATGTGACCGCCTTCGAGCGCGAGAGCGGCAAGGAGCTGTGGAGCGTGGATCTGGCGGATCTGCCCATCAACGCCGACAAGCGCAGCGCCCGTCTCTCCGGCGGCCTGGTCTCCCGCTACGGCAAGCTGTTCCTCGGGTCCGAAAACGGGGTGGTCTACGCCCTGAACGAGGCCAACGGCGAAGTGCTGTGGCAGACCACGGTGCCGGGTGAAGTGGTGGCGAGCCCCGCCGTCGAGGATGGCCGCGTGGTGGTGCTGACCACCTCCGGTCGTCTGGTGGCGCTCGATACCGACGAGGGCAAGCTGCAGTGGACCCTGTCCGAAGAGCAGCCGCCCCTGACCCTGCGCAGTGCCGGCGCCCCCATCATCACCAACGGTGCCGTCATCTATGGCCGCGCCGATGGCAAGGTGGGCATCGCTCTGCTGAGCAACGGCCAGCCGGTGCGTCAATCCAAGGTGGCTGACCCGCGCGGCGCCACCGAACTGGATCGGATGGTGGACGTCGATGCCAGCCCGCTGATTGCCGGTGATGAGCTCTACGCCATCGCCTACAACGGCCAGTTGATGGCGCGCAAGCTGATGAGCGGCGACGAAGTGTGGAAGCGCAAGTATTCCGGTTATCGCGATATGGCGGTGACCGGCAATGCCATCGTGCTGACCGACAGCCGCAGCCATCTGTTTGCGGTCGATCGTCGCAACGGTCTCGAGCTGTGGTCCAACACTCAGCTGGAAAACCGCACCGTGACCGCCCCCGTCATCCTGGGTGACTATGTGGTGGTCGGCGATGTGGAAGGTTACCTGTATTGGCTGGACCGTACCGACGGGACCATCAAGGCCATGCAGCAGCTCGACAGCAGTGGTCTCTATGCCGCTCCGCTGGTGGAGGGTGACACCCTGTATGTGCAGAGCCGTGACGGCAAGTTGTACGCCCTCAAGCGTCCTTGATCGTCCGATAATGTGAATATCCGGCTCCTGGTCTTCGGACCCGGAGCCTTTGTCGTCTTGAGAATGAGGCTTTTATGACTCCTGTAGTTGCCCTGGTGGGCCGCCCCAACGTGGGGAAATCCACCCTGTTTAACCGCCTGACCCGTACCCGGGATGCCCTGGTTGCCGACTTCCCCGGCCTGACCCGGGACCGCAAATATGGCCAGGCGAAGCTGGGCGAGCTGGAATTTATCGTGGTCGATACCGGCGGTATCGATGGCACCGAGGAGGGGATCGAGCTGAAGATGGCCGAGCAGTCCCTGCTGGCCATCGAAGAGGCCGATGTGGTGCTCTTCATGGTGGATGCGCGTGCCGGTCTGACCGCGGCGGATCAGGCCATCGCCGAGCACCTGCGCAAGACCCACAAGAAGGTGTTTCTGGTGGCCAACAAGACCGACGGCATCGACGGTGACTCCGCGGTGTCCGAGTTCTACGGTCTGGCCCTGGGCGAGGTCTACCAGATGGCGGCCGCCCACGGCCGTGGCGTACTGAGCCTGCTGGAGCTGGCCCTGGCCCCCCACCTCGAGACCCTGGTCGGCTCTGCCACCGAGGCACAAGAGGAAGAGGAGCTGGAGGAGTTCGACGAAGAGGCCCTGCTGCGCATGGTGGCTGCCGGTGAGCTCGACACCCGGGAAGACACCAAGGAGACGCCGTTCGCCGACCTGCCCATCAAGTTCGCTATCGTCGGTCGTCCCAACGTCGGCAAGTCGACCCTGACCAACCGGATGCTGGGTGAAGATCGGGTCATCGTCTACGACATGCCGGGTACCACCCGCGACTCCGTCTACATCCCCATGGAGCGCGACGATCAGAAATACGTGGTCATCGACACCGCCGGCGTGCGTCGCCGTGGCAAGGTGCACGAGACGGTGGAGAAGTTCTCCGTCATCAAGACGCTCAAGGCGATTGAAGATGCCAACGTCTGCCTGCTGGTCATTGACGCCCGGGAGACCATCACGGATCAGGACTTGAGCATCCTCGGCTTCGTGCTCAACAGCGGCCGCTCCGTGGTACTGGTGGTCAACAAGTGGGACGGCCTGGATCAGAAGGTGAAAGAGGACGTCAAGAACGAGCTGGACAGACGTCTGGGCTTCATCGACTTCGCCCGGGTGCACTTCATCTCCGCCCTGCACGGCAGTGGCGTCGGTCACCTGTTCGAATCCATCAACGAGGCTTACGAGTCCGCGACCCGCCGCACCAGCACCGCCATGCTGACCCGCATCATGCAGATGGCCCAGGAAGATCACCAGCCGCCCATGGTGAACGGTCGCCGGGTCAAGCTGAAGTATGCCCACGCCGGTGGCTACAACCCGCCGCGCATCGTGATCCACGGCAACCAGTTGAACGACCTGCCGGATTCCTACAAGCGCTACCTCATCAACTACTTCCGCAAGTCGTTGAAGATCATGGGGACCCCGATCCGGGTGGAGTTCCAGGAGTCGGTCAACCCGTTCGAGGGCAAGAAGAACACCCTGACCCTGAGCCAGGAGCGCCAGCGCAAGCGCCTGCTCAAGGCCAAAGCGAAGAAATAAAGCCCTGCGGCTGCCCTTACCGGCAGCCGTTTTTCTTGGTGGCCCTCTTCAGGGCAGACAAACCGGGGGAGGGGCTGCGGGTAATGCCGGTGCACAGTGACGTAAAGAGGAGAAGAGAATGAACACGCTGACCTGCCCTGCCTGTCAGGGCGAACTGGACAGCCGCAGCCGCGAGACGACGTGTGGCCAATGTCAGGCCCGTTATCGCATCCGGGCCCTGTGTCCTGCCTGCGGGCAGGAGCTGGAGCGGCTTCGGGCTTGCGGCGCGGTGGATTATTTTTGCAACCACTGCAACACCCTGGTCTCCAAACGCACCGTTCTGTTCGAGGCGCAGCCTGACCAGGCATAAAAAAACCCGGCTGATGCCGGGTTTATACTGTGTGCTCCGCTATCAGCAGCGTGAAGGAGCGGTTTCTGTGCCAGATCTTGCGTTTCATGTCGGCCAGCTTGAGCTTGCGTCTCGGGCTCCAGGCACATTTGGTTTTTCGGGCCAACATGGCTCTTCTGCGTGCTCGCATCCTGTTCTCCTCCCTGGTCTTGCGTGGGGCCGAAAGGGCCCTTGGCAGGAACTGCAACGCAATGAATACATTGCAATAAGTTCGCTCCAGCGCCCCTCGTATACCCAAGGATGGTAACAGAGAACAGAGCAGGAAAACACACCCCCCGGCGAGGCTAGGGGGTGATGATCTGTTTGACCACTTCGGCGATGATGGCCGGATGCTGCGCCGGCACGTCCGGCTCGCTGCTGTCGTCCTCGTCCAGCTCCTCCCGACGATGGGCCTTCTGCTGTTCGTTGTCGAGCCAGAGCAGGCTCTGGTAGTACTGGCGCACGTTGTTGACATAGTTGCGCGCCTCGCCGCCACGGGCATAGCCATAGCGTACCTTGCGATGCCAGCGTGACTGCTGCAGCAGCGGCAACACCTCTTTCACGTCGCTCCAGGCGTCCGGGTTCTTGCCCAGCTCCTTGGTCAGGCGGCGGGCATCCATCATGTGGCCGTAGCCGATGTTGTAGGCGGTGAGGGCAAACCACACTTTCTCGTCCGCCGGGACCGAGTCGGGCACCTTCGCCATCATCTCCTGCAGGTAGCGGGCGCCCCCCTTGATGCTCTCTTCCGGGTGGGTGCGATCGTTTACCCCCATCGCCTTGGCGGTCGGACCGGTGAGCATCATCATGCCACGCACCCCGGTG
This sequence comes from Aeromonas sp. QDB17, assembly GCF_027705305.1. Classification (NCBI taxonomy): domain Bacteria; kingdom Pseudomonadati; phylum Pseudomonadota; class Gammaproteobacteria; order Aeromonadales; family Aeromonadaceae; genus Aeromonas; species Aeromonas sp. QDB17. The sequence goes on along the minus strand of NZ_JAPDBP010000001.1, from coordinate 6,791 downwards.
TAGGAGCGTGCCTGGGGATCCCAGTGGGATTCCTGATAGCTGATGGCGGCCAGCAGCCGCCAGTCGATATCCTTGGCGTGGGTCTGGAACAGCGCCTGGTACTTGGGCAGCAGGCTCTTGGCCCGTTGCAGGAAGGTACGGGTGTCGACGAAATCGAAGTTCTGCACGTGGCCGAAGTACTTCTCGTCGAGCTTGGCGATGGCGCCATCCATGAAGCGCTGACCGAAGAAGTCGATGATGCTGGCGTAGAGGCTGTCGTCGGGCAGCTTGGTCATGGCCCAGGCCACGGTCTGCTTGCTGGCGAGGGTCAAACCTTCGGTGAGTTCGGGGTAGTAGCGCTGGGTACGAGCCAGTATGGTGTCCTGCACCACGGTGTAGTCCACCTTGCCGTCGGCCACCTGCTTGAGCAGTTCCTCCACGTCCGCATCCCGATTGGTGCTCCATTTCAGGTTGGGGTACTGCTTGGCCAGCTCCTTCATCAGGTCCTCGCCGGTGGAGCCCGCCGGCACCACTATGCTGCCTTTGATGTCACCAAGGTTCTTGGGCCTGGAGGAGCCGTTGCGATAGACCAGCTTGGGGGAGACCTGGTAGAAGCCAGGGCCGAAGCGGAACAGCTTGCGCCGCTCCGGGGTCACGACGATGGCGGCGGCGGCGAGATCCAGCTTGCCCTTTTGCAGTTGCTCGACCAGCTCGGCGGTGCTGTAGGCCGGTACTATGGTCAGCTTGACCCCCAGCCAGTCGGCGTAAAGCTGCGCCAGCTCGTAGTCGAACCCCAGTGCGGTGTCGTCACGCTGGTAATAGGAAGTGGGGCCATAGAGGGTGCCAACCCGGATCTCGCCTCGCTGGCGGATCTGCTCCAGCTGGCTGGAGGGGTGATAGAAGTCGCAACCGGCCAGGGCCAGCGTCAACATCATCCCGATGAACAGTCGAAAAATGCAGCGCAAGTAGGTGAGTACCCTTGTTGAAAAAATCGGCATTTGTCAAAAAAGAGGCACCTTTATACCAGAGAGTATGAAGGGAGTCACACCGCGCGAGATGAGAAAAACGTTTGTTCAGGATGGGCCTGATCCCTATAATACGCGCGTCTCAAATCCCCCCACACTCTAAAACTTGGTGAGAAAGGTATATGGAAATCTTGCGTGGTGCCCCAGCACTGTCTGAGTTTCGTGTCCACAAGCTGCTGCAGAGCTGCGCACAGAGAGGAGTAGAGATAGCAAGCGTCTATGCGGAATACGTGCATTTTGCCGAGCTGACGAGCCCGCTGTCGCCCCCCGAGCGAGCGACCTTGGGCCAGCTTCTGCGCTACGGCCCGACCATCCCGGAACACACCCCCAGCGGTCAGCTGTTCCTCGTTACCCCCCGCCCCGGCACTATCTCCCCCTGGTCTTCCAAAGCAACCGACATCGCCCACAACTGCGGCCTGAAACAGGTCAAGCGGCTGGAGCGCGGCATTGCCTATTACGTGCAGGCCAAGGGTGAGCTGAGCGTGGCCCAGCGTAGCGAGATCGCGGCCCTGCTGCACGATCGCATGATGGAAGTGGTCTTTGCCGAGATGAACGAGGCCGCCGCCCTGTTTGCTCACCACGAGCCGCGCCCCTTTACCCAGGTAGATGTGCTGGGTGGTGGTCGCGCCGCCCTGGCAGAGGCCAACGTGACCCTGGGTCTGGCCCTGGCCGATGACGAAATAGATTACCTGGTGACCAACTTCACCCGGCTGGGCCGCAATCCCAACGACATCGAGCTCTACATGTTTGCCCAGGCGAACTCCGAGCATTGCCGTCACAAGATCTTCAACGCCGACTGGACCATCGACGGCGAACAGCAGCCCAAGTCGCTGTTCAAGATGATCAAGAACACCTTCGAGCAGACGCCGGATCATGTCCTGTCTGCCTACAAAGACAACGCCGCGGTGATGGAAGGCAGCCAGGGTGGCCGCTTCTTCCCGAGCCCCGCCAACGGTGAGTACCAGTATCACCAGGAGCGCGTCGACATCCTGATGAAGGTGGAGACCCACAACCACCCGACCGCCATCTCTCCCTTCCCGGGTGCCGCCACCGGCTCCGGCGGCGAAATCCGCGACGAGGGTGCGACAGGCCGTGGCGCCAAACCCAAGGCGGGCCTGGTGGGCTTCTCCGTCTCCAACCTGCGCATCCCCGGTTTCGAGCAGCCCTGGGAGCAGGACTTCGGCAAGCCGAGCCGCATCGTCAGCGCCTTTGACATCATGCAGGAAGGGCCCCTTGGCGGCGCCGCCTTCAACAACGAATTCGGTCGCCCTGCCATCCTGGGTTACTTCCGCACCTTCGAAGAGCAGGTGCCGAGCCACAACGGCGTCGAGGTGCGCGGCTACCACAAGCCCATCATGCTGGCGGGCGGTATCGGCAACATCCGCAGCGAGCACGTCCAGAAAGGGGAGATCCCGGTGGGGGCGGCCCTCATCGTGCTGGGTGGTCCGGCCATGAACATCGGCCTGGGTGGCGGCGCAGCCTCCTCCATGGCGTCCGGTCAGTCTGCCGAAGATCTCGACTTCGCCTCCGTGCAGCGTGACAACCCCGAGATGGAGCGTCGTTGCCAGGAAGTGATCGACCGCTGCTGGCAACTGGGGGACGACAACCCCATCGTCTTCATCCACGACGTGGGCGCCGGTGGTCTCTCCAACGCCATGCCGGAGCTGGTGAGCGACGGGGATCGCGGTGGTCGCTTCGACCTGCGTGCCATCCCGAACGACGAGCCGGGCATGAGCCCGCTGGAAGTCTGGTGCAACGAATCCCAGGAGCGCTATGTGCTGGCCGTGGCCCAAGACAAGCTGCCTCTGTTCAAGGCCTTGTGCGAGCGCGAACGCGCCCCCTATGCCGTCATCGGCACCGCCACCGAAGAGAAGCATCTCACTCTCTCTGATGATCACTTTGACAACCAGCCCATCGATCTGCCGCTGGACGTGCTGCTTGGCAAGGCGCCCAAGATGCACCGCGACGTGCAGAGCCTGCCCGCCCAGGGCAAGGCGCTGCAACTGGACGGCATCACCCTCAGCGACGCCGCCGAGCGCGTGCTGCGCCTGCCGACCGTGGCGGAGAAGTCCTTCCTCATCACCATCGGCGATCGCACCGTAACGGGCCTCGTCAACCGCGACCAGATGGTCGGCCCCTGGCAGATCCCGGTGGCTGACTGCGCCGTCACCGCCGCGACCTACGACAGCTACCACGGTGAAGCCATGTCCATGGGCGAGCGCACCCCGGTGGCGCTGCTCTCTCATGCCGCCTCCGCCCGCATGGCGGTGGCCGAGGCCCTGACCAACCTGGCTCCGGCCAATATCGGCTCCCTCAAGCGGGTCAAGCTCTCCGCCAACTGGATGTCCGCAGCCGGTCACCCGGGTGAAGATGCGGGCCTCTACGAGGCGGTGAAGGCGGTGGGCGAGGAGCTCTGCCCGGCCCTTGGCATCACCATCCCGGTGGGCAAGGACTCCATGTCCATGAAGACCCGCTGGCAGCAGGACGGGGAAGAGCGCAGCGTCACCTCGCCGCTCTCCCTGCTCATCTCCGCCTTTGCCCGGGTCGAGGACGTGCGCAATACCGTGACCCCGCAACTGCGCACCGATCTCGGTGAGACCGACCTTATCCTCATCGACCTTGGCAACGGCAAGCAGCGCCTCGGCGCCTCGGCCCTGGCCCAGGTCTATCGCCAGCTTGGGCAAAGCGCCCCGGATCTGGACAACCCGGTCCAGCTCAAGGGCTTCTTCAACGCCATCCAGGCGCTGGTGGCGGATCGCAAGCTGATTGCCTACCACGACCGCTCCGACGGCGGCCTCTTCGTCACCCTGACCGAGATGGCGTTTGCCGGTCACTGCGGCCTCGACATCCAGCTCGATCGCGTGGGTGGCGACCTGCTGCCGGCCCTGTTCAACGAGGAGCTGGGTGCCGTCATCCAGGTTCGTCGCGAAGACAAGGAAGCGGTGCTGACCCTGCTGGCCGGTCACGGTCTGGCAGCCTGCTCCCACGTGCTGGGCACGGTGCGCGAAGACGACCTCATCCTGTTCCAGCGTGCCGGCAGCGAGGTTTATCGCGCCAGCCGCACCGCCCTTCGCACCATCTGGGGCGAGACCAGCTGGCAGATGCAGCGCCTGCGGGACAACCCGGAGTGCGCCGATCAGGAGCATGCCACCCGCCAGGACGCCACCGATCCGGGTCTGCAGGCCAGGCTCACCTACAACCCGTCCGACGACGTGGCCGCGCCCTATATCGCTCGCGGGGTTTCTCCCCGTCTGGCGGTGCTGCGCGAGCAGGGGGTCAACTCCCACGTGGAGATGGCGGCCGCCTTTGACCGCGCCGGCTTCACCGCTGTCGACGTGCACATGAGCGACATCCTCGAGGGGCGCATCAAGCTGGAAGATTTCCAGACCCTGGTGGCCTGTGGCGGCTTCTCCTACGGCGACGTGCTGGGGGCGGGGGAAGGCTGGGCCAAGTCCATCCTGTTCAACGACAACGCCCGTGAGCAGTTCCAGCGCTTCTTCGAGCGCGGCGATACCCTCTCCCTGGGGGTGTGCAACGGCTGCCAGATGATGTCCAACCTGCGCGACCTCATCCCGGGGGCCGATCTCTGGCCGCGCTTCGTGCGCAACCGCTCCGAGCGCTTCGAGGCGCGCTTCAGCCTGGTGGAAGTGCAGGACTCCCCGTCCGCCTTCTTCGCCGGGATGGCGGGCTCCGTGATGCCGATTGCCGTCTCCCACGGGGAAGGGCGCGTGGAAGTGCGCGATGCCGCTCACCTGGCTGCGCTGCAACAGAGCGGTCTGGTGGGGCTGCGTTTCGTGGACAACCGCGGCAACGTCACCGTGCAATACCCGGCCAACCCCAACGGCTCCCCTGACGGTATCACCGCGGTGACCAGTGCGGACGGCCGCGCCACCATCATGATGCCGCACCCGGAGCGGGTGTTCCGCACCGTGGCCAACTCCTGGCACCCGGACAACTGGGGCGAGGATGGCGCCTGGATGCGCATGTTCCGCAATGCTCGGGTTCGCCTGGGCTAAGCGCCAGCAAGAAACCAAAAACCGGCCCCAGTGGCCGGTTTTTTTATGGGCGAGTGAGTTGTCGATGCTGAAAGCGTCGAAGAACTGTGGCCCATAGAGCACTGACAGGAATAAGGGACTCCAATTACTTGGTAAAGTATCCCTTCCGAATTACACAGGGAAAATCGATACATAACAGGACCTTGGAAGGAGCTTTAAATGGAATCGCCACTTAAGGTTTTGTGCATTTATAGGGATGAACAATGAGCTGCGACGCGCTACTCTTCATCACGAGCACAGTATCTTTGACGATCCTTAATAGACTGTTTTTCAATGTACTGTTAAGGAGAACGCTGGCAGATATGTCCATTAACCCGAGCACAGGACCTTAATATGCGCGCAATGAAAATAATGCCAATCGCACTTCTTGCTTTATGTATGTGCTCACTGGTTGCCTGTTCCGGGCTATCGGGTGATCCGTATTTCAGCTCAAAGCAAAAAAGTATCGAGGTCAATGGATGTGAGTTTGAAGCTATTATATATGTCTATTCCATAGAGACGAGCATCCCCCCGATTGAACACAAATACACTGCATGGTCTGGGTCTTGCCAAGATGGGCATATGATAGGGCCGGGTTATCTCGACGTCAGCATGGGGAAATTCAAGCGGAGAGAATTTTCAGTTTTCAAACCAGGAAAGCCACGCCCCTATTTCATCACGTTGTCTAAGTTGATTACTCATGATGGCAAGAACTTTGTTGAGGGAAAAGACTACGCTCAATATACAAAGCAATTTATCAGCTCATTCAGGGGGCTCGGCTCAGATGATAGATTTGAGCTGCCACTTACCGAGGCAGAATGCCTGGCGATCGACGATTGCAAGGTTGTTCACGACGCATATTTTGCCACGATTAGCGACGAACAGAAAAGTTTTGCTAACACCTCTTCCGCGGAGATGGTTGCCCAACACAAGCGCGGCATTGAGGAGCAACGTCGCCATGATGCGATTGCTAAGGCCGAGATTGCACGGATCAATCAGGAAGTCGACGATGAACGCAGGGCCGAGAAACAACGGTGGCGTGATGAACGGGCAGCCGTAGAAGCTAACACGCCAGATGTCACTGATGAACTTGTCACTGGACTAACCGCCATTACGGCTGCTTCTGGTCAGAAAGATACGACTAACGCGCTCGTCACTGGCCTAACAGCCGTCATTGCCGCATCTGATCAGAATGTTGCTCCCATTTCACGTTCTACTTCGAGTGTTCCGGCGCAGCCGTCAGTGAATGATGGAAATAATACTTCTGCTGCTGGCGGTCATGGCATCGGTAAGTACAAAGCGCCGAAAGTGGCTTGTGATGACCATGCTTTGGGGATCGAGATGGACAAACACTCTGCCACTATCAACGAGGGGCGAGGGATTTGTGACAATGCAAAAGCAGCGGCGAAACTTTATGAGTTCTATGCAAATTTGCTGGAAGCCAGTTGCCCCAAAAAAACAGCCGAGGTGGTACAGGCGCGTGAAGCGGTTGAGTCTGCCAAAGAAACGATCCGTGGCAGTTGCGCTGATTTCAACTATTAATTAAAAAAGACGTTCTCGAAGAAATAAAAACCCGTCCCCGTTGCTTGGGTGTCGGGTTTTTATATTTATTGCTCAGGCTCTTGCCCCCCCTTCACGCCAGCCATGCCGTTCAGCTTGGTTCACTCTCTGGCCTCATACCAATCAGATTAAAGATGTGATCTAATTGCTCTATTCTGGTTTCACTGTACTCAGTATGTCCGATCCAATCGAT